>JBNMOQ010000117.1:0-14696 GCA_051275055.1 Candidatus Pelagisphaera sp. | reverse complement strand
GCAGCCGACCAAATCGTCTGCTTCAAACGCCCCAACTAATCCCCAGGTAGGGCGGCATCAGTCTACCCTCCATAGCCAAAGGCGACGGACGGGCCGAGGCCGCAGCAACAAACAAATCCAGCTTCAACCTTGCATTCTCATCTCTCGAAAATGCCCGTAGCTCTCTCCATTTCTCCCCAAGGACACCTCCTTCTCTCTCCCAAAGCAGCGGCCCTACCCAACTCCGAAGACCCCGCGACCAAAAAAATCCTCCGCGCCTTCGAACGCTCTTCCGCCGAAGGTCTTTTCACCCTCGCATCGCACCCCAGTCAATCGACAGATTCATCCCTCAATTACTGGAAGACGTTCTCCTCTTCTTTTCTCGCTAGCCTCTGCCGATCAAGCGGCGCCTACGAAGGCTCAGTATTCTCAATCGAGCCGCCAAGCCAAGAAGACCTCGCCAAAACAATCCTCAATGCTCCGCCAATGACCGGCGTGGAGTATTTGAATACAAGCGTCCTTTCCTCCCTCTGGAACGAACTTTCCCAATGGACCGCCAACGCCGTTTCCGAAAGCACCCTCACCCTTACCGAATGGCTTAAGAAAAAAGCCCCCAGTTGGCACCAAGTCGGACGCGTTTGCTTTCACCTAGCCGAAAACAAAAACGATCCGGATTACCCCTTCGCCTTCATGGCTACCTACGCTCCATCCATCACCAAAAGTGGACGCGTACAGTTCATTCCTCTAGGAAACGCCCTCGAAGAATACGCCGGGGCGAAAAACAAAACCAAGCTCATCCAACTGCTCGAACCTGTCCACCAAGCTTCAAAACAAATTCCTTTCGTATCTCATCTCGTGGATACAGGCGACATCTATCATCCCCTCGCTTGGAGTCCTCAAGAAGCCTACGCTTTTCTCAAATCGATTCCAGACCTAGAAGAAAACGGTCTTCTCACCCGGGTCCCCAATTGGTGGCGAACCCGCACACGCGCGCAAGCCTCCGTATCCATCGGCGAAACGAGCAAAAGCTTTGTTGGTATAAATTCTCTTCTCAGCTTCAAAATCGACATCGCTCTCGGCAATCGAAAGCTCTCTCAAGAAGAAATCGACGCCCTATTAGCCAGCCAAGACGGGCTCATCAACTTCAACGGCCAATGGATTGAAATCGATAAAGAGAAACTCCAACAAGCCCTCGACCACTGGGAAAGAGTCCAACGCCACGCCCGCAACGGCTCCATTACGTTCGCCCAGGGGATGCGCCTCCTAGCAGGGGTCAGCCAAAGCGCCGATTCAAACCAACCCCTTGAAACCGACTCCGAAGTAATCCGTGACTGGACAGCCTTCAACTCCGGCAACCAATTGACCGAAATCCTAACTCAACTCCGCAACCCCCAAAACCAGTCTTCCCAACAAGGCCATCCACTCCTCCAGGGAAAACTCCGCCCGTATCAACAAGATGGATTCGCATGGCTCAAACTCCTCAGCCAACTCCAACTAGGAGCCTGCCTAGCCGACGACATGGGCCTCGGAAAAACCATCCAAGTAATCGCCCTCCTCCTCTCCCTAAAAGATAACACCCCGTCGATACTTCACTCTTCACCATTCACCATTCACTCTTCCGCGACTCTGTCGCGCCCTTCTCTCCTCGTCCTCCCCGCATCGCTGCTCGCCAACTGGAAAAACGAATTCCAAACATTCGCCCCTTCCCTACGGCTTCAATTCATCCATTCCTCCGAAACCAGCAAATCAGAACTAGAAGCCCTCGCAAAAGACCCCGAATCCCAACTGGTCCAAACCGACGTCGTTCTCACCACCTACGGTATGCTCCTTCGCCAAGATTGGATTTTGAACACACCCTGGAACCTCGTCATCCTCGATGAAGCCCAAGCCATAAAAAACCCAAACACACGCCAAACTCGAGCTGTCAAATCCCTCAAAGGCCAATCGCGGATCGCCCTAACCGGTACGCCCATAGAAAACCGTCTCTCCGATCTCTGGTCTCTCTTCGACTTCATAAACCCAGGACTCCTCGGCAATCTCCCAACGTTCCTCGAATACTCCAAGCCGTCCAACAACGGCAACGAAACCAATCCCTTTGCTCCTCTCAGGAAACTAGTATCCCCTTACATACTACGGCGCTTAAAAACGGACAAGTCCGTCATTTCTGATCTACCGGAAAAAACTGAAGTCAATGCCTACAACAATCTTTCCCGCGAACAAGCCGCCCTCTATCAAAAGGCCGTGCGCGAACTCGCTGCCAAATTGCAAATCACCGAAGACCTCGAACGAAGTGGCCTCGTACTCACTACCCTCATACGCCTAAAGCAAATCTGCAATCACCCAAGCCAAGCTACAGGAGGTAATGAATACAAACCCACCGTCAGTGGAAAATTCGAACGCCTACGCGAACTCTGCGAAGAGATAGCCTCTCGCCAAGAGAAGGTTCTCGTTTTCACCCAATTCAAAGAAATCATCGATCCCATAGCCGATCACCTCACTGAAATTTTCGGCCAACCAGGTCTTACCCTCCACGGCGGCACTCCAGTCGCCCAACGCCAGCTGCTCGTCGATACGTTTCAAAAAGAAGACGGGCCGCCCTTCTTCGTTTTATCTCTCAAGGCTGGCGGATCAGGCCTCACTCTCACCGCTGCATCGCATGTTATCCACTTCGATCGCTGGTGGAATCCTGCCGTCGAAAATCAAGCCACCGACCGTGCCTTCCGCATAGGTCAAAAACGAAACGTGCTGGTCCACAAATTCATCACCCACGGCACCATCGAAGAAAAAGTAGACCGACTCATCGCCGACAAACGCTCCCTCAGCGACAACCTCCTCGAACCCAATTCCGAACCCAGCCTCAACGATCTCACCAACGAAGAACTCCTAAACCTAATCTCCCTAGACATCACCCAAAGTTAAACCCGCATAAAAGGTAGGGCGGCATCGCCGAGGCCGCAGCAATAGATCCAACAGTCATCGCTCCTTGTCAGTCGCTAGGAGCCTCGCTACCGCGAGTCAAAAGGTTCTGGCTGCGCCAGGAAAAAGTTCGAATCAAATTCTGAAAATCCTTTATTGGTAACGCAGGAACCAACCTTATTTACCCGGAGGGCATCCTAGCGACTGCCAAGGAGCGATGACCCAAATTTCAAAACCAAAAAAACACCTTCCCATTCATACCTCATCCTTCATTCTTAAAAAATGTCCAACTACGACGACTACGACACACCCCACTATCGCACAGTCGCCGAACGCCAAGCCAACGCTGCGGCGAATATAGAATCGCTCCGCAATCAAGGCTACACCCCTCAACCCATAGAAGTCTTTCGCACCAAGAAAATCGCCCAATCTTTCTGGGGACACGCATGGTGCCGCCACCTCGAAAGCTACAGTGACTACGAAAGCCGACTCCCACCCGGCCGCTCCTACGTCCGCAACGGCTCAGTCTGCCACCTTGAAATCAAGTCCGGATGCATCAACGCCTTCGTCAGCGGCACCGAACTCTACGAGATCAAAATCAATATTGATCAGCTCCCAACGGAAGACTGGACCAATCTTAAAAAACGTTGCTCCGGAAGAATCGGTAGCCTCCTCGAACTGCTCCAAGGAAAACTCTCCGACGAAGTCATGACCTTCGTAACCGATCTCGACCAAGGCCTCTTTCCGAACCCAAATGAAATCCACCTCGACTGCAATTGCCCCGACCATGCCGACCTCTGTAAACACCTAGCATCCGTTCTCTACGGAGTCGGGATCCGCCTAGACGAGCAACCCGAACTCCTCTTCCTCCTTCGAGGCGTCGACCACAAAGAACTCATTGAAGCCAACCCAACCGAAAGTCTTCTCCAATCAAAAACCAACAAGCGACGACGCATCGCAACCGATGATCTTTCCAATGTCTTCGGCGTCGAAATCTCCACCACAATTCCCCCGAACGACAACACCATTGATCTCCCAACACCAAAAGTCAAAAAGCCCCCCAAGAGACCGACTCAAAAGAAACAATCAGTTTCCGATAAACCCAATCTGCCCCCATCTCCAAAAACCGGAAAAGACATCCGCAAACTCCGCCATAAATTCGGAATGACCGAATACGAATTCGGCTTCATGATGGACCTCAGCGCCGAAACAATCCACAGCTGGGAAAGCACAGGCAATTCCTCCCACGAGGCCCAAACCAAACATCAGCAAGAACTGGATACAATTGTCACCCTCACAAAACCCGCCGCATGGGAACGTTATAACGAATATCTATAAACCAAATCATTCGGCCCACAGATTGCTCAGATTTGCTCAGATAGTTTCGAACAATAGAGGTCTCCCACGAATCACTCGACGGAGCGAAGCGTAGATGGGGAAGCAATCACCACAAATCCCATCAACTCTTGCCTCTACAATAAACCCGTTCGTGAAAATTCGTGTCATTCGTGGGCAAACACCCCGCTAACCACTCCACTAAGCTACTTGCCAATCTCTCCAAAACGATCGATAACATCATAATCCAATGAATACGCAAAAACTCGCTGCTCTTTTCTTTATCACACTTCTCTTTGGTTCCGTAGCCTTCGCCGCGTCTCCCAAAGACCTTCCCGATGGATTCACTACATTGGAGATCGGCGACGACGCGCCCGATTTCTCGCTGCCCGGAACAGATGGTAAACAATACTCCCTAAAAGACTTCTCCGGGCCAGACCTACTAGTCGTGTACTTCACCGGCACTCATTGCCCTACCTCCCACGGAGCCATGGGACGCGTGAAACAATTCGTTAAAGACTTCGAAAAAGAGAGTTTTTCTTTCGTCGCGATCAATCCCAATCACTCATCCGGACTACGACCCGACGAATTCGGCCACACTGATTACGACGAAACATTCGCCGATTCGAAACGTTATGCCGAAGACTACGAATGGACCTTTCCCTTTCTCTTCGACGGCGACAAACAACTCACCGCCCGAGCCTACGGCTGCCTAGCTACCCCGCACGTATTCATCTTCGATAAAGAACGAAAACTCCGCTACAATGGACGCTTCGACGATTCACGCTTTCCTGATCCTTCCACCGTAAAACACCCCGACGCCCGCAATGCGGTCGATGCCCTACTGGCCGGAAATCTTGTCCCAGTCGAAACCACTCGTCCTCATGGCTGTTCTACCAAATGGAAAGAGCGCAACCTCCACGTCGTTGAAGAAGAAACCCAGTGGCAATCCATCGAGGCCACGATCGAAAAGATCGATGCGGCCGGAGTCGCCGCTCTCGCCAAGAACGGCACCGAGAAAGTACGCCTCATCAACGTTTGGGCAACTTGGTGCGAGCCTTGCGTCGAAGAATTCCCGGACCTCACCGACATCGCCCGTAAATTTAGCCGACGCGAGTTCGAGCTCATAACTATCAGTCTCGACCAACCGAATCAAATGGGCAAAGCCAAAGCCTTCCTCGGCAAGCAACGCGCCATCATGAGCGACAAACTTCGCAAGTCCGTCGAAGCCGAAGGCAGGACCACGAACAACTACCTTTACTCCGGAACGAGTATCGACGACCTAGCCGACGCCCTCGATCCAGAATGGCCCGGCCCCGTACCCTATTCCGTCTTGATCGACCAATCCGGCAAAGTCCTCTACCGAAAGCTCGGCAAGATCGACCCCCAAGTCGTGCGTAAAGAAATCCTAGATACCTTGACGCGGCACTACATAACCCCGGTCGAATAGACCTATCGTCCAAACCAACCTCACACCTCGCAATACCCCCATTGAAGATCGTCATGAAGCTATCCCTATTCATCGCCACCTTTCTATTAGCTATTGTAAATACTTGGGCCGAGCCCGTCCACGTTCTCATGTGGGACGAGCGTCAGCCGCGACAAGCGGAAGCCTACGACAATTTCCTTGGCAACGAAATCGTCGAGCGCCTCAAGGCGACGACCACTGATCTCGAATTTCGCTCTGTCTCCCTTGACGATCCGGAACAAGGCCTATCCAGCGACAATCTTGATTGGGCCGATGTCATTATTTGGTGGGGACATGCCCGCCATTGGGAAATCTCTCCCGAGACCGCCCAGCGAAAACTCATCAAACGCATCATGGCCGGCAAGCTCGATCTAATAGCCCTTCACTCCTCGCATTGGGCTACCGTTTTCATGGAAGCCATGAACGAGCGAACGCGAGCCGTCGTCCGCAAACGCTACCCAAACACAGATCCCAAATTTAAAGTGAATTATGAATACATTCCCACTCCAGGCAGAATGCCGCCAGCGGTCGACTCATTAGTTACTCCTGCATACCTCGCTCTTAGAAAAGGCAAACGTCTAGCCCACGTCCGCATAGACATGCCCAATTGCTGCTTTCCCTCCTTCCGTCCCGACGGAGAACCCGGCGTCATGAGCACCACGATGCCCAAACACCCCATAGCCAAAGGCCTTCCCAACACATTCGAAGTCAAAGCCACGGAAATGTACAACGAACCCTTCCACGTACCCGAGCCTGACCAAGTAATCTTCGAAGAGCGCTGGCAACCCGGCGAATGGTTTCGCAGCGGCATGGTCTGGAACATCGGCAAAGGCAAAGTCTTCTACTTCCGCCCCGGCCACGAACAATACCCCGTCTTCAAACAACCCGAGATTATCCAAATTCTAGCCAACGCCTGCCACTGGCTCGGAGACGAATAATTAGGATCAATTTTGTAACCGCAAAGTTCGCTAAGATTTTATAAATTCAAGGACGTCCGCTAAACACGCCAAATAACGCGGAAACGAAGTACATTTTGAAATAGTAGAACACCCAAGTAATCAAAGTTCCGAAATCTCTAGTCCCAACTAATTTCGCGTCTTTTCGTGTATTTAGCGGACCCAAATCTCTCTACCCCATCCCTTTGCGACCTTAGCGTCCTTTGCGGTTAATCAAATCTAATGAAAACCTCACCCCTCATTCTCACCCTCTCTCTATCTCTCCTTCTCTCAATCTCAGTACGCGCAGCGCCCCCGCCCAACATCCTCTTCATCCTAGCCGACGACCTAGGCTACGGCGATGTCGCTTGCTACAACCCCGAGTCGAAAGTCCCCACACCGAACCTAGATCGAATGGCATCAGAGGGCATGCTCTTCACCGATGCCCACAGCCCCTCCACGGTTTGCACCCCTACTCGGTATAGCATAATGACCGGCCAAATGGCCTTCCGCCTCAACTACCCGGGCGTATTCACCGGCGTGGGTGGCCCCTGCTTGATAACCGAAGATCAACTAACGCTCCCTGACATGCTGCGCCAAAAAGGTTACGAAACCGCACTGTTCGGAAAATGGCATATCGGCATGTCGTTCCTCGACAAAAACGGCAAGGTGATCGACGTCAAAGAACGTCCTCAAGGCATCGACCCAAACACAAAGATCAACCTAGGCCTAGAGGCCGTCAAACGTGTCGACTATTCCCGCTCCGTACCCGACGCTCCAATACACCGAGGCTTTGATCACTTTTTCGGAACCGTCTGTTGCCCCACCACTGACTGGCTTTACGCCTACATGGACGGAGACATAATCCCCGTGCCTCCCACTAAAATCGTAGACAAGACGAAGCTCCCTAACCATGATTGGTCCTTCGACTGCCGGCCAGGCCTAGTCGCTCCCGATTTCGACCTTGAGGAAGTCGATATGGTCTTCCTTGAAAAAAGTCTCAATTTCCTCGACCAACATAGTCGCAATAAACCGGATACACCATTTTTTCTTTTCCACTCCTTGCAAGCCGTTCACCTCCCCTCCTTTCCCGGAAAGGACTTCCAGGGAAAAACAAAAGCCGGCCCGCACGGAGATTTTATTTTCGAATTCGATACCATTGTCGGCGAACTTCTCAAAAAGCTCGAAACACTCGGACTGGCAGAGAACACCCTCGTAATCGTTTCCAGCGACAATGGACCCGAAGTAGGCACCGTCATCAACATGCGCGAGCAATATCAACACGACGGAGCCAATCCCTGGCGTGGAGTGAAACGCGACAATTGGGAGGGAGGACATCGCGTTCCGATGATCGCTCGCTGGCCCGGTAAGGTGGAAGCCAGTTCAACCACCGACCAAACCGTGTGTCTAACCGACATCATGGCCACCTGCGCTGCAATAGCAGACGTCAAGCTACCGAATAACGCCGCCGAAGACAGCTTCAACATACTCCCCATTCTCCTAGGAGAAGCGACGGAAGACATTCGCGAGTTCACCCTCCACCAAACGATCAGACTTGATCTCGCAATCCGCAGCGGCGACTGGAAATACCTCGACCACAAAGGATCCGGCGGGAACCGCTACGAACGAGAAAACCTAAAACCATTCGCCCTACCGGACAACGCCCCCAACGCGCCAGGGCAACTCTACAACCTCGTTCAAGACCCAGGAGAAACGCGTAACCTCTACTTCGAACACCCAGAGATCGCAAAAAAACTAAAAGACCAAATCGAACAATTCAAAACCACCGGGCGCAGCGCCCCAACACGCCGATAAGGGCAACGACGCCATACTATCGTTCCAATGCTCCTTTAGAATTTAGTCCGCTAAATACGCCAAATAACGCGAAAACGAATACAATTAGACTTAGTCTATCATCATAAATTTAGCGTCTTTTCGCGTATTTAGCGGACTAAATTCCTCAACCCAAATCTTTTACCCCTCAACTACCATGAAGCCCCTTCTTCTCCCCCTCTCTCTATCCCTCCTTCTCTCCCTCTCTCTATCCCTTCTTCTCTCCCTCTCAACTATTCTCCACGCAGCCGAGCGCCCCAACATCGTCTTCATCCTCGCCGACGATCTGGGAATCGGCGACACCAACATCTACGGCGGCGAGCGCTGCCTGATCGAGACTCCCAACATCGATAAACTAGCCAAAGGCGGTCTTCGTTTCACCGATGCCCATGTCAGCGCCTCCGTCTGCGGCCCTACTCGCAAAGCCATCATGAGCGGACGCTATCCCTGGCGAGACACACGCCACGATCGTGGCGGCGCTTGGGGATTCACCGGACTTCTGTTCGATCCTTCGGAGACCTACACGCTTGGCGATATGTTTCGCGAAGCTGGATACTCTACGAATTACATCGGTAAGTGGCATTTGGGTACAGTCATGACCACAAAGGACGGGGAAGTTCAGGGCGAAACCAATGTAGACTACAAACGCCCCCTCAAAGTCGGTCCTCCCGAATTCGGTTTCGATTACAGTTTCATCCTCCCCGGCTCGCTCGACATGTATCCTTACGCCTATGTTCGCAACAACGTATGGCAAGGCGACATCACCGCCCAAAAAGGATGGAGCGCTTTCAATCGCGTCGGTCCCTCGGAAAAGGACTTCGAAGATCACGAAGTGCTCGAAACCTTTTTCGTCGAAGCGGACGCGCTCATTAGCAAACAGAGTAGCCAAGACCCCTTCTTTCTCTTCCTCGCCCTCACTGCTCCTCACACGCCGACCAGCCCCGGTGTCAAATGGCAGGGCAAAAGCGAACTCGGCGTATACGGCGACTTCGTCATGGAAGTGGACCACGCAGTAGAGCGCGTGGTCATTGCCCTCAAGAAGCAAGGCCTCTACGAAAACACCCTCATTCTTTTCTCATCCGACCACGGTCCCGCTTCCTACGCCGGCAACATCCTCAAGGCCACTCCCGGACAGATCCACCACCTCGAAGAAAAGGGTCACCACTCCAACGGCCTTCATCGCGGCTACAAATTCTCTGTATACGAAGGAGGACTACACGTACCACTCATCGCCCATTGGCCAGGAACGATTAAACCCGGAAGGACCAGCGATGCGCTCGTAGGACTCAACGATCTCATAGCCACTTTTGCCGATATCGCCGGAACAGAGATCGACCCGCAAAACGCCTCCGATTCCGTTAGCTTCGCGAATGTATTGAAAAACGACCAGGCTACCCCAACCCGCCAATCGCTCATCATGCAATCCGCGATGGAAGTTTTCGTAATTCGGAACGGACCCTGGAAGCTCTGCCTCGGCCCCGGCAGCGGTGCGAAAGGAATTCACGGCAACCGCCCCCTCCCCGAAGACGCCTGGAAATCCGCCTTGGATTCATTTAACGGGAAGCCAAGTAGAGAAGCCTTCCTCAAAGCGCCCTTCGTCCAACTCTTCAACATAGCCAAGGACCCTCACGAAGACAACAACCTAGCGACAGAACAACCGGCACGTGTATCCAAAATGGTAGGCATGCTTGAAAACGACATAGCACAAGGACGCAGCACCCCCGGTCCAAAATTAAAAAACACCAAGAACGTCGTCATCCACCAACGCCTCCTCGACTTCGTCCGGAAAGAGATTTCAAAGTAGCTCAGCGCTTCAGCCTGAACAAAAGAAAACGTTCCATAATTAAACCGCAAAGGACGCTAAGATCGCAAAGGAAGAGAGAGAATAAGAATGGGTCCGCTAAATACGCGAAATAACGCGAAAACAGAGTTCGATTTGAATTCTAAATGTATTCAATAATTAAGATCTCAATAATCTTTCGCGCTATTTCGCGGACAAAATCCCTCAATCCAATCCTTCGCGATCTTGGCGTCCTTAGCGGTTAGTCCACTACCTACGAATCTAGAAAACCGAATTCCCAAAGGTTCATATAAAGGCCAATCGAAGTCATCGCTCCTTGGCAGTCGCTAGGAGTCTTGCTTCGCAAGCCAATAAGGATCCCCGACTAGTCGGAGAAATAATCTTTACTCAAAGATAATTTTTTCGCGTCATTTCGCGTTTTTAGCGGACAAAACCCCTCAACCCAATCCTCTGCGGTTAATTCCCCTACTCATCAAACGGATAGAACCACTCGATCCGTCCGCATTTCTTGCATACATAGGTATCCGCGCTTTTATCCAAACAGTCTAGATTCAGAAAGGACATCCACGCGGTGTTTAGCAACGCAGTCCCGCTTTCAAAATCCTTACCACCGCAATGCGCGCACGTAAGCTCCTTTCCTGCTTTTTCGATTTTCATAACATAAACCCTGAAATGTTCAATCACCTCGAAACGACAATAGCAACGAGACGATTCGGATATATCAGAATCATCAAGCGGATTTCGCCCGACGCGTAACTCAAGTAATCCGAGTGTTTCACAAACCACCAAGGTACGGAGGCGAAATGATGAACCTATTTTCCTTACCTCCGCACCACGACCTCCAAATACCTCACTCGCTTTAGCGTGAGCCAACTATGAGTTCCACAAACTAGCCGCGATGGTAGCTAAGGGAGAGAGAATAAGAAGAGGTCCGCTAAACCTAATCCTCCGCGTCCTCTGCGGTTAGTTCAACCAAACAGCTAACCCGTATCGACATCCTTTTACCTCAAAAGAGCGGTCCCAGCACCCGAATAGATTGACTGGTTCCATTCGCTTAACGAATAATCGAATCTCGCCCCCCTGAAGCCGGCTGCACCGGCACACTACAGAGAATCATGTCTCGTACCATTCTAGCTTCCGCAATCGCCTGTATGAGCACCACCGTGTTCGCCGCGCCTCAAGCGCTATCCGATACCATGGAAATGGCTCAGACCGCCGTCGACCAAATCGATCAGGTTGACTTCAACCGGCATATCCGGCCGATCCTGTCCGACAACTGTTACTACTGCCACGGGCCCGACAAGGAGCAGCGTGAAGCCGACCTGCGACTCGATATTCGAGAAGAGGCGATCGAGGCATTCGCCTTCGTTCCTGGCGATACGGAAGACGGCGAGCTGCTTCACCGGATATTCAGCGACGATCCCGAGGAAATGATGCCCGCTCCCAAGTCCAACAAGGAGCTGTCGGATAAGGAAAAACTCCTGCTCAAGCGCTGGATCGGAGAAGGCGCGGTCTACCAGAGCCACTGGGCATACGCCCCGATCGAACGACCGACGCAACCCGGCATCGACGAGATCGTAGAAAAGCAGCTGAGCGACCGGAATCTGAAGCCCTCTCCGGAGGCAGCGAAAACCACTCTCATCCGACGTGTTTCCTTGGATCTGATCGGACTGCCTCCCTCGCCCAAAGAAGTCGCGGCCTTTCTCAAGGACAAGAGTCCCCGAGCATACGAACGACTCGTCGACCGACTTCTGAGCTCCCGGCACTACGGGGAAAAGATGGCCATTCACTGGCTCGATGCGGTTCGCTACGCCGACACAGTAGGGTACCACGGCGACCAAGAGCGCGACGCGACGCCCTACCGCGACTACGTGATTCAGTCCTTCAATAAAAACAAACCCTACGACCAGTTTACCATCGAGCAAATCGCCGGCGACCTGCTGCCTGATCCCTCGATCGAACAACTCGTTGCCGCCAGCTACAACCGCTTGAACCAAATCAGCCGGGAAGGCGGTATCCAGGACAAGGAGTACCTCAAGAAATACCAGTCCGAGCGCGTGCGTACGACCGCAACAAACTGGCTCGGCTCCACCATGGCCTGCTGCGAGTGTCACGACCACAAATTCGACCCCTTCACCACCAAGGATTTCTACAGCATGGCATCCTTCTTTTCCGATATACTCGAAAAAGGTGCCTACACGGGCAATGGAGCCTACCAGGAAAGCATCGATGCCTACCTGACCGATGGCGAACGGCACGAAGGCTGGTTTGGCCCCGAAGTATCAGTGCCCAACTACGTCTTTAACGAGAACGCGGAAAGCGTCGAACGGATCATTCGCCAAAAAGAGAACACCTTGGCGAAAGGCTCCTCCCAGGCGCGGAAGGAATACCAGGCGTGGCTGGCCATACAGCGAGATTTGGCGAAGCGAGAATTGCCCGAGTATTCGTCTTTCGATTACACCAATGAACACAACGAAACAACGAAAGCGGAGGCGATCGATCTATCCTCCTACCCCTGGAGTCTAGACGAAACCGCCGCCTTGAACTTCGAAGCCCGGATAGTAGGCGGTGGTGGCCGTGGCAGTCTCGGAATCGAGCTCACTTACGAAACCAATGGGCAAACGCTCAAAAAGGCCTACCACTTCGGCGACAACTTCGAGGGAGAATTGGATAAACAGTCGGACGCGCCCTCCGTTCAAATAACGCCTCTCCTCTACAAAGGAGTATGGCATCCCATCCGTTTATCCATCGACACGCTGGACCTCCCGAAGGAAACCAAGCTCCTCTCCGTTCTACCTCTCAAAGGCAATGCCGGAGGATTTCGGAATTTCCGACTACGCACGCTAAGACAGAGCACGCAACACGCAGAGCTCAGCGAAGAGAGCCAACAAGTCCTCGACAAGATTCTGACTACTAGTGCAAGCCGGTCCGAACAAAACGAACTCAAGCGCGAATTCTATATTCACTTATCCGATACATTCTCTCCCGAACGAGAGTCAATCGACGCGCTTAAGGATCAACTCTACGCGAAACGCTACACGCCATTGACTGTCAGTGCCCAGCCGCGCGAGGTCAAGGTCCTCCCCCGCGGGAATTGGATGGACGAAAGCGGCGAAACAGTCCTTCCCGCCAGTCCTGCCTTTCTCCCCAACCCCATCGCCTCCGACGACGACCAGCGACTCAATCGACTGGACCTGGCGAAGTGGATCGTCCACCCGGAAAACCCGCTTACAGCTCGAACGTTCGCGAACCGAATCTGGGCCATGTATTTCGGGAACGCTCTCTCCAGCGCGCCCGAGGACCTAGGCCACCAAGGAGAATACCCGCCCTACCCCGAACTACTAGACTTGCTGGCCGCCGAGTTCATCCAATCCGGATGGGACGTCAAAGGCCTCGTCAAGCAGATCGTCTTGTCGAAGACCTACCGGCAGTCCAGCGACGCCTCGGACGAGTTGTATGAGAAAGACCCCTACAATCGCCTCCTCGCTCGTCAAAGTCCCGTACGCCTATCCGCCGAGATCATTCGCGACAATGCGCTCAAAATTAGCGGCCTGCTAAACCCAAAAATCGGAGGCGAAAGCGCTCGCCCCTACCAACCTGCAGGACATTATCGAAATCTCAACTTTCCCAAACGGGAGTACCAGCACGATACCGACGAAAACCAATACCGACGCGGCATCTACACCCACTGGCAGCGCACTTTCCTCCATCCCATGATGACCACCTTCGACGCCAGCGGGAGGGACGAATGCGTCGTCAAGCGAGATCTATCCAATACTCCCCTACAGGCGTTAACGCTTCTCAACGACCCCACCCAAGTCGAGGCCGCCAAAGCGCTGGCCGAAATTCTCATCGAAAAAAAGAGCGACCGACACCGCATCGAAACCGCGTTCTCCTACGCCTTGGCCCGAAAGCCTTCGCCGACAGAACTCGAAACCCTAGAAGCCTTCGTCAATCGAGAGCGACTCCGCTTCGAAAACGAGGAGAATCAATCCGAAGCTTTTCTTAAAGTCGGACTAACAAATTCTGGCACCAACGATCACCCCGTCGAGCTGGCAGCACTCGCCAGCCTAAGCCGGGCGATTCTAAACCTTCACGAGACCATCACTCGGTACTGATTTTTTCCAACGCTCGCCGCTATGTCTTCATTTTCCAATTACCTCTCCGAGATCAATCGCCGGTCTTTCCTGAAACAATCGCTCTCCAGTTTGGGAGTCGTCGCGCTAGGAGACCTCTTGAGCACCGATTCACTTGGCAGCCAAGGCGACATACCCGGTAGTTTCGAAGGACTGCATCACCCCGCGAAGGTCAAACGCATCATCCATCTATGCATGGCCGGAGGGCCCTCCCACCTGGAAACGTTCGACTACAAACCTGCCCTCGAAAAAGGTCACGGCGAAGCGATGCCAGAGTCCTTTACCGCGGGAGA
>JBNMOQ010000116.1:0-14715 GCA_051275055.1 Candidatus Pelagisphaera sp. | reverse complement strand
ATAGTACAGGATTGCTGAATGCGAAAGACGCCATGGAGGCGGGGATCGTGGATGAGCTTGGGTTTAGCGATAGCGTGATTCGCGAGCTTAAAGAGGTTTCTGGAAGCGAATCGGAAAAACTCGAGTTCGAGAGCATATCGATGAATGAGTACATGCTAGCGAACCAAGAGATACAATCTGGCGATCACATCGCTGTCGTTTACGCTGAAGGCGCGATTGTCGTTGGCGAAGGTGGCGATGGTCAAATCGGCGGTTCGCGGCTGGCTCGCGAGATTCGTGAGATTCGTCAAGACGAGGAAGTGAAGGCGATCGTGCTGAGAGTGAATAGTCCGGGTGGATCTGCTTTGGCGAGCGAAGTGATTCAGCACGAACTTCGTCTAGCGAATGAAAACATTCCAGTGATCGTTTCAATGGGAACGGTTGCGGCGTCAGGTGGGTATTGGATTTCGGCATACGCGGACAAAATATATGCTGAGCCTAATACGATTACCGGATCGATTGGAGTGATTGGCATGTTCATGAATTTCAAGGAAATCGCGAATAATCACGGTTTCACTTTCGATGTCGTGAAAACGGGTAAATTTGCTGATGCGCTTTCGGCGACGCGACCAAAGTCGACTGAGGAAATGGCGATTGTCCAGAGAGAGGTGGATAATGTGTATTCGGATTTTTTGCGCAAGGTTGCCGAAGGGCGAAACCAACCGGCGGAACATATTGCAAAGATTGCGGAGGGACGTGTTTGGTCTGGCATAGATGCTTTGGAGCTTGGATTGGTCGACGAGATGGGAGGGCTTGAAGATGCAATCGCCTACGCTGCCGAGATAGCTGGCTTGGGTGAAGACCCATCGATTCGAGACTATCCTCAGGTGAAAAACTTCTTTGATGAATTGAAGGAAAATTTAAATTTGAATACATCAGTTAGGCATTCGAGTCCGATTTTGGATATGATCGAGTCGACGATAGACGAGATTCAGTCGGTGAGTCAGTTTAACGATCCTAAAGGAGTGTATGCGGTGCTTCCTTACCGAATTGAGGCGAACTAGTTTAATAAAGAGAAAATGGAAACACGACTATTACGAGATTGCAGCGCAACAATCATCCCGCAAGGGACGGCGATAACTTTGGAGAAAGATACTCCTGCTTTCGTTACGCAGACCTTGGGCGGCAATGCGACTATTCGAATCGGTCAGACGCTCTATCGTATCTCGAGTATAGATACGGATGCGTTGGAAGGATTGGATCTTGGCGATTCCGCGAATCCGGCTCCGATTTCCTCGAGTGGCGATTTTTCGGAAGCCTCGGTTTGGGAAGCGCTCAAGCAGTGTTTCGATCCTGAGATTCCAGTTAATATCGTGGATCTAGGTCTTATCTATGATTTGCGTATCGATAATCTTGAGAGCGGCAAAAAAGAGATCGCCATCAAAATGACGCTAACCGCACAAGGTTGTGGAATGGGGCCGACGATCGCGCAGGATGCCAAGAATCGAGTCGAGCATTTGGATGAGGTTGAAAATGCTGACGTGCAGATCGTTTGGGAACCTGTTTGGAGTCCTCAGATGATTTCCGAAGCGGGCAAGAAAGTGCTTGGTTTGGAGTAGATCTCAGAATTGGTTATTCGCAGTTCGGCCGAGCAACAACGCCTTTGTAGGGTTCGTCGGCGAAGAACTCCAGTGGGCCTGAAAGCATGTAGCGCTCGCAGATCGCGAAGAGATCGAGCTTGTTTTGAGCCCGACGGGCTTCGTAGAGAAAACGTCCGTCCGGGTCGACTCCTTGGCCGATGAAGTTGAGGAACTTCTTCATCTTGTTGACGTGAGCTTTCTCAGGCGTCCAGGGTTTCTCAAGGGTGTTGTAGAGATTGCGAACGTATTGGAAAACCTCGGTCAATTTGATTGGCTGCTTTTTCCCGGTCGATTTGAGTTCGCGGATTTGTCGAAAAATCCACGGATTGCGAATTGCATGGCGGCCGATCATTATTCCGGCAGCTCCGGTGTAGGCGAGGATTTCGAAAGCCCGCGAGGCCGACGATACGTCACCGTTTGCTAGGAGGGGGCAATTGACGGTTTCCGCAGCGAGCTTTATGTGTTCGTAGCGCACTTGGCTGCGATACAATTCCTTGACGGTTCTACCGTGTAGGCTGAGTAGATCGATTTCGTGTTTGTTGATTAGCTCGAGGATTGTTTGGAAATTACGAGTATCCTCGAATCCGATACGCATTTTGACAGTGAAGAGTCCAGGGATTGTCTGGCGTAGGGTGCCGAGAACTTGATCGATTTTTTGCGGGTCTCTAAGAAGTCCGCCTCCGCAGTGTTTTTTGTAAACGGTTGGCGCCGGACAACCCATGTTTAGATCGATACCAGCGACATTGTGTTGGAGTAGGTCGAGGGTCGTTCGCTTTAGGTGCTCCAGGTCTTCGCCGATCATTTGAGCGAAGACGGGTCGACCGGTTCGGTTTTCGGTAACCGCTTCGAGAATATGTTTTTCGAGGCGAGACTGGACGTGAACGCGAAAGTACTCGGTGAAAAAGTAGTCTGGGCTGCCGATGTCCGAAACCACTGACATAAAGGGCAGGGTTGTGACATCCTGCATTGGTGCGAGCGCGGTGATTGGATGTCCGGGCAGGATCGTTTGCGGAAGCGCTCTGTTCGAATCGGCGTTCATGTTCGCCGCAAGAAGAGGCTAATTCGCGTGGAATTCAATCCCAAATGAGAGAGCCCGCGATTAAGCGCCGAACCACTAGTCCTTGTTTCCGTCGCTCTGCTCTTTGAGCACGCGTTCAAGGATAGGGGTCATGTCATCGACAGAATTGAAAACGCTCTCGGCTGTGTAGATGGGAACGTTATTCTGGAGAGACAGTACGATCGAATCGCTTGGGCGAGCATCAAGTTCAATGATTTTGGTCGAAACCTCATTTTTCATTTCTATGAAAATCCGAGCGAAAAATGTGCTTTCTTGGACATCGTTGATGATGATCCGCGTAATATCCGCTTCTAGGCCGAGCAGAAGGCTGCTTATCAGATCATGAGTGAGCGGGCGTTCTTTTTTTACGCCGTTTAGAGCCATTGAGATGGCATTGCCAACGCTGTGATCCACGTAAATGACGTAGGCTTTATCCTCATTTCCAAGGAATACGGCACAGCCATTGACGGTAGGCATAACGCCTTTTACGGAAACTGGAACAACGCGGTTACTCATATCAGGTATTCTAAGGCGAGAATGTTGGAGAAGCTTCGGTGCAGACTCAACCCTATAGAGGCATCGTCTGCTTCAATCGCTACATTAAGCGAAACCTAGAGAAAAGCGCGGTATTTTGATGAAAGACGGTCGTTTAGAAACCGAATAGCTGAATTTTGGCTTTTTTGGCTTCCGCTAAGGTGGCTTCTTTCTCGAGAATAATGACGCTATCGGCCTTCAGGGCTGCTGCTCGAATACCGGCGTCCTTCATTATTTCCAGCGTACGCAGTCCAAAAACCGGAACATCGAAACGGTAATCTTGGCGATGCTTGACGGTCTTCGTGAAAATAAGCTGATCCGTGTTGAAATCCCCCGCACGCTTAAGCATGGGATCAGTGCCTTCGAAGGCTTCCACCGCTATGACGGTTCCCTTGCGAACGACAACGCCTTGGCCCACGTCGAGGCGGGCCATTTCGGTGGCGATTTCAATTCCGTGCTGGAGGTAGGTTTCTTCGATTTTGACGAACTGGGGAGTCATCCATCCTTCGGTTGCGAGATCTTCATCGAGGAAAGCGCGTGCATCGAGTGAGGTTTGTCCGTTGGCTGTAAGTTCGTCAGCGATGGCTCCGAAAATGGTATGCGCGTTTTTGCGTTTGAGTTTAAGGAGAAGGGCGGCGGCTTTGATGTCAGGAGTGAGTCCGCGAAAGAGTTTTCCGGGTTTCACTTGTCCGGCGGCAATTGTGTATCCGCAATTGAATTGGCGGAGTGCTTTGAGCCATTTTCCTACTTTTCCGACGTTGATGCGGGCGCGTTGATCTTCGGGGAAAGAATCGTAGAGCTCGTCGGTCGCTTCTCCCTCGAAAGCGATGAGGCGAACTTCGATCCCTTTAGCCCGTGCGCGATCGGCGATCAGCTTCGGGTAGACGCCGCGTCCCGCAATCAAGCCGACGGGCTTGGAGGAGTCGAAGTCGTCAGGAAGGAATTTTGAAAAGTCACCCACAGGGAGGGATTAGTCGGTTTTTAGTTGGCCACGATGTTGAGGATCTTACCAGGTACAAAGATTACTTTGCGGATGGTTTTGCCGTCGATTTGCGCTTGCACGCGTGGTTCTTGGCGAGCGATTTCAAGAACATCGTCTTGGGTCGCTGACTGGGGAACCATCGTTTGGCCGCGCATCTTTCCGTTTACTTGGAAGATGATTTTAACTTCGTCGCTGACTAGTTTCGATTCGTCCACCGAAGGCCATGGAGCCATGGTAATGCTCTCCGTTTCGCCCATGCGACTCCAAAGCTCTTCGGCGATATGAGGAGCGTAAGGAGCGAGCAATTGAATGAATCGTTTGGCAGCTGAAAGGCTGACCGATTCGCTGCTTTGCATGTGGTTGGCGAAAATCATCATCGTAGAGATCGCGGTATTGAGGCGGATATTTTCCGTATCCTCGGTTACCTTTTTGATCGTTTCGTTGAGGAGCTTTTCCGTTTCCTTGCTATCTTCGATGCCGTCTTGAATCTTTGAATTCAAGCTGCCGTCACGTCCGATCGATTCACGCCAGACTTTCTTGAGAAAACGGTATACGCCTTCGATGCCTTTGGAGCTCCAAGGCTTCATGGCTTCGAGAGGTCCGAGGAACATCAAATAGAGACGGAGAGTGTCGGCGCCGTAGCGGTCGATGACGACGCTAGGACTGATGACGTTGCCACGACTCTTCGACATCTTCTGACCGTCTTCGCCAAGCAGCATACCTTGGTGGAAGAGTTTTGTGAACGGTTCCTTCGTTTTGACGATACCTTCGTCATAGAGCACTTTGTGCCAGAAACGCGAATACAGAAGATGGAGGACGGCATGTTCTGCACCGCCGATGTACATGTCGGGAGATTTCCAATACTCAAGCGCTTCGGGCGATGCCAATGCGTCGGAGTTGTTCGGATCCATGTAGCGAAGATAGTACCAGCACGAACCTGCCCATTGAGGCATCGTGTTGGTTTCTCGGGAAGCTCGTACCCATGTGTCGCCTTCAGGTTTTTCCTGGGTAGCCGGTACGAAGGCGCCGGTTTCGAATTGGTACCAGATTTCCATCCACTCCTCGGCGTTCTTGAGCGGGCTTTCGCCGGTTCCAGCGGGCTCGTAGGATTCGACGTTTGGAAGCTCTAGCGGTAGAGAAGCAGGAGGGACGGGCAGGGCGAATAGTTCGCCATTTTCGTCACGGTAGCGGACGGGTTCTTCTGGAAGCCATTCGTCCAAAGTTCCGCTTTTTACTGCGGCATGGTAATTTTCTTCGGAAACCCAGGCAACTGGGAATGGTTCGCCCCAATAGCGTTGGCGCGAGAAGAGCCAGTCGCGGAGTTTGTATTGGGTGCTTTTTTCGCCTGTGCCGTTGGCTCCGAGTTTGGTGATTATCTGGCGCTTGGCTTCTTGCCACGGGAGTCCGTCAAATTCGCCGGAATTAATGAGAGAACCGTCGCCGATATAGGGAAGCGGCTCGTCGCTTTCGCCTTTGATAACCTGTACGATTGGCAGGTCGAATTGCTCTGCGAATTCGAAGTCGCGCTTGTCGTGAGCGGGAACGGCCATGATGGCGCCGGTTCCGTAGCTGATGAGCACGTAGTCGGCGATCCAGATTGGAATGCGGGCCGAGGTGATTGGGTGAATCGCGTAGGACCCGGAGAATACGCCGGTTTTTTCTTTGGCGAGGTCGGTTCGTTCGAGGTCGCTTTTGCCGGCGGAGGTTTTGATGTATTCTTCGACTTCCGCTTTTTGCTCTTGGACGGTTAATTGTCCGACGAGGGAGTGCTCGGGGGAGAGTACCATGTAGGTCGCGCCCATGAGCGTGTCGGGACGAGTGGTGTAGATTTCGAGTGTTTCGTCGAGTCCGTCGAGGACGAAGCGGGCGGTTGCTCCGGTCGATTTACCGATCCACTCGGATTGCATCTTCTTGGTGGATGCTGGCCAGTCGACTTCTTTGAGATCTTCGAGCAATCGGTCGGCATAGGCAGTGATCTTGAGGACCCACTGTCTGAGATTGCGTCGAACTACGGGGAAGGATCCGCGTTCGGATTTGCCGTCGATGACTTCTTCGTTGGCCAATACTGTGCCAAGTTCTTCACACCACCAAACGGGGCGTTTGTCGACGTAGGCTAGGCCGCGTTTGAAAAGTTTGAGGAAAATCCACTGAGTCCAGCGATAGTAGCGTGGGTCGGTGGTGTCGACTTCGCGATCGTAGTCGTAGGAAAAGCCGATTTCCTTGAGCTGTTTTCTGAAAGTCGCGATGTTATCGACGCTGGTTTGCCTCGGGTGCTTACCGGTCTTTATCGCATATTGTTCGGTGGGAAGACCGAAGGCGTCCCAGCCTATAGGATGCAAAACGTTTTTGCCTTTGGCTTTTTGGTAGCGGGCGAGGATGTCCGTTCCTGTGTAGCCTTCGGGGTGTCCGATGTGCAATCCGGCGCCGGATGGGTACGGAAACATGTCGAGAATGTAATACTTCTCCTTGTCCGACTCGCTCGATGCTGCAAAGGTTTTGTTATCTTCCCAGTATTTCTGCCAGGAAGATTCAATTTCGGTAAAGTTATAGTCTGGTCTAATGGAGGCCATTTTATTGGAAAAAGGACGTTATGTTGGTGAAAATGCTACCCCCGTCAATCATGCTTAAGAATAGTCTTCGCCAGGTTGGCTCGGATTGGGCGATTCGTATTCGATTTGCTTGGTTTGTTTGGAGTTTCGCAATATGGGCGACTTTGGTGACTTCAACTCAGGCAGCGTCGTCCTTCGACAGGCTTTTGGAAGCTGTGGTTCGGATCGACGTTCGCGAGACGAGTTTCGAGGGGGGATCGTCGCGATTGATTTCCGGAGTTGGCTCGGGCGTGATTTTGTCGAAGGATGGATTGGTGCTGACGAATGCTCACGTAGTTAGTCCGCAGGCGGTGGATATTTGGGTGACGTTGGCGAGTCTCGAGCGCGTTCGAGCGGAGTTACTTGGATGGGATCACTGGACGGATCTCGCTTTGTTGCGGCTTGATATGGAAGACGTGAAAGAGCGGAAGCTGCGTTATTCAGTGGCTAAATTCGGTCGATCGGATTCGCTCAAACCAGGTCAAACGGTTTACGCGGCGGGTACACCTCACGGCTTGTCGCGCACGGTTACGAAGGGGATCATTTCGAATAAGGAACGCTATTATAGAGATTCTACTGGCATTCGTGGATACGAGACTGGATTTTTCAATACATGGCTGCAAACCGATGCGGCTATCAATCCGGGAAATAGCGGAGGGCCGCTAGTGGATTCAGACGGACGTGTGATTGGAATTAATACGCGCACCTATTTGGGAGCGGATAATCTTGGATTTGCGATTCCGGAGAAAACGGCTCGTCAAGTTATGATAGCGTTAGAGAGCCATGGAGAAGTGAAGCGGAGCTACATTGGAATCTCGCCTGGTTTTTTGCAGGATATGGAGGCGTTTTACGAATTGGAGGCGAATCAAGGGTTGCTGATCAATAGCGTGGATCCCGCGTCGCCAGCAGCGGTTGCGGGGATTCGGGCGAGCGATATCGTGTTATCGATTGATGGGAAACATTTCGATGGACGTTTTCCTGAGCAAATTCCGCCTATTCGAAACTTGATCGCTAGTTACGGCGTGGGAGAGGAAATTGCGATGGAAGTGAAGCGCGGGGAGGAAACGTTTTCCGTCGTGGTGGTAACGGAGCGGCTTGAGAGTCGTGTCGGCAAGGAGTGGGCATTCGAGAAATGGGGGCTCACTGTGCGGGAGGTTTCACGGACTTTTGCGCGCGAGCGGCAATTGGAGTCGGACGATGGCGTTGTGGTTATCGGTACGCAATCGGCGTTTCCTGCGGAAAAGGCTGGATTGAGACGCGGCGATGTGATTTCGAAGATCAATCAAATGGAGCTCGGTGGACTGGACGATCTCAAAGGTTTCTACGATGCCTATGAAACTAGCCCGGAGGCTCTGTTGATGGAAACGCTTCGCAATCGAACGGTATCGTTCAAAGTAATTAAGCCTTAATGACAAAGCTCTTTATTCGTTCCCTAACAATTGGGGTAGTAGCAATTGGGATACTTGGCTCCCGCGCTGAGTCGACACTGGATGAACTGTTCGAAGAACGACGGAATTCGGTGCTCGCTGTCGAGTTTTTCGTGGAAACGGAAATCGATCGGCGACCGGTGACTGTGAACGGGATGGTTATCAGTAATGACGGCGTTTTGCAATTGGCGGCGAATGCTATTCCGGGATGGGTGTCGGTCGATAAACTAAAGGAATTCAAGGTCTTTTTATTGGGTGAGTCGAAGGCTTACGATGCTGAATACCTTGGAAGCGACCGCGCTTATGGTTGGCATTTCGTTCAAGTTGAGGAGGTTCTGCGAAATCGGCTAAAATCGGTTACGGATTATCCATTGGCTGAGATGAAAACCGGACAGTCACTTTGGGGGATCGGCGTGGCTATGAAGGATCTCGATTTCAAGCCGTATTTTATGCGAGCGGAAGTATCCACTATCCAATTGCTTCCGGAGACAGTGGGATTCGCCACGAGAGAGATTACAAGCCCTGGGTCGATTCTCTTTGACGATTCCGGTGCGTTTGCAGGTTGGGGTACGGCTTCTTTGAATATGGAACGTTACCTGACCATCGAAGGGCAGCTTTATCAAGCGTACCTCAGGAAACCCGATCAGACGACGACGTTTTTCGTGGCTTCGGAACTCGTCAAAACGTTTGGGGAATTACCTTCGTCGCCGGATTCCAATGACATGACATGGCTAGGCGTAGTTGGGCTTCAGACGATCGATGACGAAGTGGCTGAATTGATGGGCTTGGGCGACCAGGCGGCAATATCGATAAGTCAAATTCTCAAAGGTAGTCCAGCTGCCGAAGCGGGGCTTCGCGAAAGAGACCTCGTAATTTCGATTGATGGCGAGTCATTGAAACGCTATACGCCTCGGCGAGTAGCGGTTGCGGATTTAGAGCAGCAGATTGCGAAGCGCCCTATTGGGGAGACTATGAAATTGGGGATTTCTCGGGACGGAGAAATTTTGGAAATTGAAGTTGTTTTAGAACAAGCTCCAAAACCGGTTCGACAAGCATCGCGGTTTTATTTCGAGGACTTGGGGTTCACGATTCGAGAATTTTTGGTCTACGATAGTGTATCCATGAAACTGGATATCGAACCGGGAGAGACTCCTGGGGTTATAACGAGTTTCGTGAAGACCAACAGCAATGCACATACGGGTGGCGCTCAGATGGGAGACTTGATTAAGGAAATCGATGGTGTTCCGGTTGACGATTTCGATCAGGCGATTGCGCTTATCGAGGAACTGCAAGCGAACGATTCCCAAAATGATTTCGTATTGCTCGTGGCTCGCGGCGCGGAGACTTCTGTGCTGCGAATTGCTTTAAGATAGAATCAGTCCGGGTTATAGAGGCGCGCTGAGACTGGGCTAAACGTAGGGATGGAGAAGCGCTTCTTTAGTGTGATCGATCTGTCGTTGCAATTCGTCTTGAGCGTTTTGTCCGGAATGGATTTGCTTCGCGAGTTCGTGGCTCTCTTTTCTAAGGTTTTCGTGAGAGCCCTTTACTTTGGCCCGGGCTCGAATCGATTTTGCGAGACGTTTTTGTCTCCATCCAGGGACCAGAAACAGGCAAATTCCAAGGGAGGTGAATCCAGCGATATTACCAATGAGATCGGTTGGGGAATTGAATATTTTACCGACTGCGAAAGCGACAAGCGAGAGGCCGAGAAACAACGCGATTAGGGAGCCGTGATTGCTGTTTTCAGCTGCGGCAAGAGATTGAGGACTGGGTGTGGATCGGTTTCCGGGTTCAATCTTTTTCAATTGAGTGCTCAGCTGCCTATTTCGATTTTGCAGGCTTTGCATTCGCTTATCTAGCGAGGCAATCGATTTATCGAGATCTTCGAGATTCTGGTTTAATGTTAAGCTCTGCTCGTCCCACAATGTTTGCGCTTGTTTTCGGAGGGAGGAAATTTCTGGGTGGCCCATGTTGATCGCGGTTTCACTTAGATCATTGCGCAGGCGTTCTGAGATTCGCAGGCGTTGGAATCGATTAACGAAGTATTTCTTTTTCGTATCCATGAAACTGCGTACGTTTTGGGAATTTTCGCCAAAAAGAGTATCGCAAGTTTCGTTTTCTATCCAATTGAGACTAGCTAGTAGGTAAAGTTTAGTTCGATCAGATTTAGCGTGGACGGAATGCATGAGCCGCCCGTACGGCAACCAACGTTCTTTGTAAGAATCGAATGCATTGTTATCTTGAATCGAATTGATCGCGATGAATCTAAAATCATCTGGAATATTGTAGGAGGAACCGTTTGCGGAAGGGGCGATTGGCATGCCTGGAATCGAAGAAAGCCAGGAGATTATTTCCTGTCCGTTTCCGTTTCCGAAAATGGCGTCCAATTCATTTGGATACAGTTTTTCAGGTAGGCAACAGGCGGCAAGTTTGGCTTTTTTGGAAGACGGTAGAGCGGAAAAAAGCGTGACTGCCAGCGATAGGTTTTTGCGATCTCGATTATTATTTTTTGCTTGTTCGATCGCTTTTTGCGCGGGTCGAGGGAATCCGAGGCTCTTGGTGTAAGCGAAACGCGCTTCTTGAGACGAACAACCTTGGTTGACTGCATATAGGCAGATGCTGTCTTCGTCTGCAGGAGATAAATTGAAATCGACTGCGTTATCGTCCCATTCGCCAAAGGAGTGATCGAGCGTATTAAATTCGAATGGTTCGTGTGTTTCCGTTAGCGCGACGAGATTGCGTCGGAACGGTCCTTTCGTCGCCGCAGGAATCACGTAATCGCGAAACCAATCTTTTATGGCTTTGGATGCAATATCGACCTTTGGAAAATAGAGAATGACCAAATCCGTTCCCATAGATTGGAGAGGAAGCGAGTCTAGGAAAGCTTCTGCCTGTTTCCCTGAGCGGTTGTTTCCGAATCCAACGGAAACTTCCAAGTCTTCGCGGACGAATGAAGTGCGGCCTACGGATGACGCTGCGGCGGCATTGACGTAGGGTTTTTTGTTGGTGGCTACTGTAGATCGAGTGATGAGAATCGCATCATCGGAGCGCAGAGGATCGACTTTTCCTCGTTGCGATTCATCGAGTTTTTTGGCGATCGACTCTTCGCGTTCGGGCTCTCGAGGATATCGTACCCCTTTGCTGCATGCGGCAATGAACTCTTGGGGCGTATCGATGGATTCGGAACTGCGGGGCGTTATCCATAGGATCTTACTGAAATGGGCGGTTTCGCTTTCGCGGAATGCCGAGACGAAGGTCGATTTTCCAACGTCGTGCTCTCCCCATATATTGTAGACGCGACTTGTGTGCAGGGAAAATTCGCTGAGCGGCAGAAGAGATGCGAATTCGCGCATTTCTTCGTTCCGTTCTATAAGAATTTCCGATCCTTGGTTAGTCGATGCGTGAGTACTTTTGTCCATTGTGAGGCGCGAGGAGATACTACTCCACAGTGCCCATCGTCTCGGGATCGCATGGACTTAGAATAAGCTGCGTATTTTGCGTATTTTTTACGAAATCTTCTAGGTTTCGATAATGCACCACGCCTTAAAGGCAGTTCATTTTGGAAAATCGAAGATCGCGTCGCGATAGCGCATCATACGCAATTTGTCGGTCCAGGCGGAAAAGGCTTCGAGGGGGCGTTGTTCGAATGCTTCCTGGAGTAGCCATTCGATGTAGTGTCCTTTTGCTTGATGAGCGAGCGGGAAGCCACCACCGATTCGCGGGTTTATTTCGATGATCTGGGCATTTCCGGTTTCGGAATCGTAAAAGGCCTGAATATTTAAAAGGCCCCAAGCTCCTGGAAGCGCTTCTGAAACGGAATGGGCGAGTTGGATGAGCGTTTCGTTTCGTTCGGTAATCGCTTGTACGGATTCACCGCTGTTGACGATAAGACGTTTGTGAGGAATTGCGCAGAGGCATTTCCCGGATTT
Organism: Candidatus Pelagisphaera sp.; assembly: GCA_051275055.1. GTDB lineage: Bacteria > Verrucomicrobiota > Verrucomicrobiia > Opitutales > Opitutaceae > Pelagisphaera. The sequence continues at coordinate 2,579 of JBNMOQ010000116.1, read as the reverse complement.
TGCGATATAGACGTTGATCGTGTATTCGTCGCCTGGAGCGATGGTTTGGAAAACGGTGTTTGAGGGAAGGTCGTCGTGTGGAATGTCTTCTATTGTATGATAAAAGTCGATCCCTTCACTCGAGGATCCAGTTGCTGGTTTTGAAATGAGGGGTAGGTTTTGGGAAAGCTGATCATGGTCGACGTTTTCGGATGTAAATGTCTTTGGGGTTGGAAATTGGTTGTTTTCCAGGAATACCGCTGTCTGTCGTTTATCGACGCAGAGCTCGATTGTTTCGAGTGAGGACATCGCCAAGGTTATTCCCGCTTGGGAGAAAGCGTTCTTCGATTTAGCTAGCGGGAGTAGGTCGCGGTGTCGGGTGGGAATAATGAGTCCTATCTCGGCTTTTTGGCAAAATGGGATTAGCGATTCGAAGCTGTTATCGAAATCGAATAATTGAAATGAATCTACGAAATGCGATGTAGGTACGTTCTCACTACTATCTATCGCGTGAAGAATCGCTCCGCGCTTGCGCGTGGATTCGGCGGCTATGCGAGCGAGGGCTACTTTGCTGCCAGAGGAGAGGAGGAGGACATTGCGCATAGGGAAATCAATATTTCGAAACGGATGTTGGCGAGGTATTCGACAATATCAAAAAAAAAGCGACTCTCCGCGAAGGAGAGCCGCTTTTGAAATAGGATAGTGGTTGGTTATCCGATCAATCTTAGAGCGATTTGGCTCGAAGAGTTTGCTTGACCGAGCATCGAAGAGCCGGCTTGAACAAGGATGTTTGCACGAGCCAAGCTTGTTGACTCAGTTGCTACGTCCACATCCATGATACGGCTGTTTGCAGCTTCCAAGTTTTGCTTGTTAACTGTCAACATGTCCGAAGCGAATGCCATCTGGCTAGACTGCGCACCGTTACCAGCACGAAGAGTAGCAACGTTTTCGATAGCTCCCGTTGCATTGGTTTGCGTCAATGCTGCGAGATTGGCCGCGCCAGTTGCATTTGTAACAGCGTTACCAAGAGCGGCTTGGTCGATGTTAACAGTCGTGCCTCCATCTTCAGTCGTTCCTACTGCGAGAGTAGTCGCGGCAGCAGCTGATGTGAAGAGCGATACACCGTTGAACTTTTCGCTCGAGAGCGAAGTGAGCTGTGCCTTTAGGGCGGTGAACTCAGTGTCGTAGTTGGCGATATCGGTCGCGTTTTTGGTGACGTCTGTAGACATCGTCTTGAGCTCGGACATACGGTCGAGAACCTTGCCAGCGGTTGAGAGCGCGCCATCCTGCGTTTGAAGGTAGGATTGGGCGTTCGCGATGTTCGTATTGGCGGCTTCGGTACGCTTGATGGCAGCAGACATCTTCATAGATACTGCGAGGCCACCGGCGTCGTCAGACGGGTTTACGATTCTCAGGCCGCTAGACAAGCGGTTTAAGCTCTTCTGCAGCATTGCGTTGCTGCTATTGAGGTTGTTTTTAGCGACTGTAGCCGCCGAGTTTGTATTTATTGTAACTGACATATTATATCGTCCTTGATGTTGCTGCGACAATCGTGTCGCTGCGTGCCTGTGAGGTTAGCGTCAGGCAACGCTTCTCTTCTGTCCGTAGAAGAAAGTTAACCGGATCCGTTTCTTGTGGTTCGGTCGGTGGGAAATTTGGTTATGAGAAAAGTGGTTAATAACTGTGGGTGTTAGGGGCTGATCGCTCTTATTTGATTTCGTTGTGGTTTAGTTTTTTGTTGTAATCGTATTCTTGCTTAGGCCTCTAACGCTCGTTTCCCTAAAGGATTTAGCTTTTTGAGCACATGTGCTCATCACTACCTGAGTGATTTACTCTATGGATGCTCCGAATAGGGCGTGAGCGGTGCGGTTTTCGAGATGGTCGAAGGCTTTGTGGGAAGAGTCGAAAAAAGTGGCGCTCCACTAGGGAGAGCCACTTTGAAATTAGGATAATGGTAGATTATCCAATTAATCTTAGAGCGATTTGGCTCGAAGAATTGGCTTGGCCGAGCATTGATGAACCCGCTTGAACGAGGATGTTAGCACGGGCTAACTGAGTTGATTCGCTAGCTACGTCCACGTCGATGATACGGCTATTAGCTGCTTCGAGGTTCTGCTTGTTGACGGTAAGCATATCCGAAGCGAAGCTCATTTGACTGGCCTGGGCTCCATTTGCCGCACGAAGTGTAGCGACATTTACGATTGCTCCACTTGCGTTGGCCTGACTAAGCGCTCCTAGATTGGCAGCCGCGGTCGCGTTGGTAACGGCATTGGCGAGAGCCGCCTGGTCGATGTTTACGCTTGTTGCTCCATCTTCAGTCGTGCCTACTGCGAGCGTTGTCGCGGCACCAGCTGAAGTGAAGAGCGATACGCCGTTGAACTTCTCGGCCGAAAGCGAGCCGAGCTGCGCTTTCAGAGCAGTGAACTCCGTGTCGTAGTTCGCGATGTCGGTCGAGTTCTTGGTGACGTCTGTAGACATCGTCTTGAGCTCGGACATACGGTCCAACACTTTTCCTGCGGTCGAGAGCGCGCCATCTTGCGTTTGCAGGAATGACTGGGCGTTTGCGATGTTTGTATTGACCGCATCGGTACGTTTGATGG
>JBNMOQ010000115.1:0-14733 GCA_051275055.1 Candidatus Pelagisphaera sp. | reverse complement strand
GCCAGACCTCGTATTCGTCGATAGCACTTTCGTGAGGCATTCTCTGAATATCCATAAATGGGGAGTACCTTTTGCGATAATCGAATCTCAAGTCTCCTCAGACTACGAGAGCAACGTACCACCGCCTATTTCGCATTATGTACCGAAAGGTACTCATCTTTCCCGCTTGAGGTGCAAATTGGAATGGTTGATCTATTTTTCGAAACGAAGAATTCTTCAGTTGTTTGGATGGCATCCAATGGAATCCAAATCGTTCATGAAGAAGATCTGTAAGTCCACCGGCTTCACGATTAAGGACATCAATTTTAATCGATGCTTCCGCATCGGTCTAACCACCATTCCCGAGATTCTCATTTCGCCGCCAGAGCTCGATTTCCCACGCAGCCTCAAGGAGAATCAACTCTACGGCAGGGCCTCGGTCGATTCACAACGTACGGAGATCTCTTACGACTATGGCTTTGACCGAGTATTCGAAGAAGTGATTACAAGGAAAAACGAGGACGCTTCCCACAAATTAGTATACTGCTCACTAGGCGGCATGTCCTTCCGCTATATTGGAATCGAAGTATTCTTTCGACGACTAATACAGGCGTGTAGCAGAATGGAAAACCTAAGCCTGCTAATCTCAATGGGCAATGAACTCAATATCGAATCGTTCGAACCCAGCCCTAAAAACGTATCCATTTTTATCCGAGTGCCTCAACTGAGAGTTCTGGAAGGCACCGACCTAATGGTTATGCACGGTGGAACGAACTCCATCTCGGAATGCATTACCGCTGGCGTACCGATACTCGCCTATCCTGGATCCGTCGACCAACCGGGCAACGCCGCCCGTCTGGTTTATCACGGAATGGGACTTATGGGCACAATGGCCAAAGAATCCAGCAAGCAAATGCAACGAAAAATCGAGAGCATCCTTAGCAACGAAAGCTATACGAAAAACGTACACATAAAGCGGGACGAGATTCTCAGAAACACAACTCCCGACAAAATTGACGCATCGATCGATGCCATACTGAAACTGGAAGTCAAAATGCGCGAAGCAATCAGAGCTTAGGAGAACAGAGAAGTATACCTGCTCCTGCGAATCAGTAAGCGAGGAGCCTCGCAATATGGGGTCAAAGACGAGAGCAAACCGAAACGTTCGGAAACTACCAATACCGGCTCACGCTCAACTGCAGATAGCTATCGCGGCGCAGGCTGTAGAATGGGTCGCGCTCGGCGATATTCATGAGCTTCTGAATTTCGAGTTCGATTTTGTAATTGCTTCCAATCCGACGCTCGAATTCGACCCGAGCAAAAATGCTCTCGTTATCCAGGTCCACGAATCCACCAGCAACCAGGGCTGTATCCGCACTGTCATTCCATGATAGCCGGGATCCTACAAACAAGTCCTTATTGAACGGTGTCGGAGCATTCGACCCGCGAGAATCGAAATGCCCTTCAGCTAATATCCCTGCATCGATCGTCGATCTGCCAATCCCGTAAAACGTGTATTCAAAACCTCCTACCATCGCGCTGTAACGATCCGAGGACGTGTCCCGTCCGATCGCTTCAAGCTTCAACAGCCAAGCCTCCTTCGTATACTGTAGATCGAGACCAACCTGATCCATCTGTTCATAATAGGGACGCAACACAGAGTTTCCATCACTGTCTACTCTAGAGACCATTCCAGGGTCACGATTCGTTCCCCGAAAATAGTGCAACCCAACATCGAAGTCTCCCACGATCTGAAACCATCGCAAAGCACCGTCCACATGATCTTGCCCTGCTGCTGATTCATAGAGCGGATTATCCGTATCCACCCACAACCCGCTTCGTAAGCGACCGCCCGAACCGGGAAACGTACGCTCTCGAAATCCAGGAAGCAGGAATAGTTCAAAATCGCCAAATCGACTCACCCTCACCACATGGATCATCGGCTGCCCGAGCTTACCCTCTCCATCAGGACTCGCAACGAGATCCGTCTGATTGATCGTATCAACCAGGTGCTGCGATTCGGCAACTCCCCAGAAGACTTTCGAAATTCCGAAACGAACTTCCCAATCCCCTTCAACGATAAGATAAGACAATTCTCGAATATCGATCATTCGACGCTCCGAATCATGCGTATCCGTCCGGAAATACGGAGAAAACTCAAACGCGCGATCTCCGCCCTCCCAATCGACATAATATTCCGGCTCGAAGATTATAGCCCCACTCGTGCCTTCCTTCTGCTCGCCAAACTGAGGAGCGCTTTCGAAGACGCGCGTCTCCGCAGTCACATAACCCGACCATTCCCCAGCAAAAACGATTACAGGAATCGCGATCGCCGATCCGATAGCCGAAACGTATTTAACTAAATGTTTCATCTTCTTATGATTCTTTATTTAAGCAAACGTAGGGCCGGCGCTCTTGACGGGCGTAGCCTGAAAGGCGAAGACTGTCCCGCCGTGCCGCGAATAAAGATTCCCCCTCTTCACCCACACGCGGCATGTCGCGACAGGCTACGCCCGTCAAGAGCGACAGCCCTACAATCCTCATCTACCGAGCTTTCTGCAAACTGCGCTGATCGAAATCGCGCTCCGTGTAGCCATTTTTGAACTTGTAATTTTTCCAGAGCAATTCTGTAGCTTTCCCTGTTTGGTGATTCACCATATTCAAGCTATCCGCACGCCAGTACTTATCGAGATACTGTTGGTATCCAGAAAATGTAAGCGTTTTTAGGAGCGACGCCTTACGATCGTAAAAATCGATCTTCATCACGCGATAGTGCTCCTTATCGACCCAACCAACTTGACGTGTATATCCTGATTTCGGATCCACTGGATAGCGCTCGATTGTAAAGCAGTCTTTCCCATCCAATTCTGCATCGCCGATATACTTGTAGGTATACTTTTCAACTTCCTGAGAAGAAAGATCCTCGTACGCAAACTCGCTTCCTACAAACGGTCCCGACTTATTGCTAGAAGCAATACGCTTCACTCGCTTTAAAGCAGGAAGAAACAGCCATTGGTCGTCCGACTCCACTTTGTGAGTATATGACAAGAACGTAGTGCCTTTAACATCACGCGGCTGATCGAAAGTAATGAGCGTCTTATCGCCATCGCCTACGCCCTCGAGCGTCCGCATTCCCATTTTCCGCGTGCTTGATTCTCCATGACGATTAGTCAACACCATTTCCATATCGGCGATCGTATCGCCGAAGCCGATGTCGCGTTTATCGGACTCGACCGCGATTTGCAGTCCTCTCTCCTCTGGCGTTGGCTCGCCGAAGCTCGGCATCGCAACCAAGAGGGCCGCGAAATTGAATGCTAGTACTTTGCTTGTGTGGTATTTCATTATATATAATTTTAAATTGTTAATGAGTCTCTATGCTGTTACTGGAACTTCCTCGGTTGCAACTTCGACTACAGCGACTTTCTTCTTCTTCTTTCCGTCGATCACCAACAGAAATGCTGGTAGCAGAATGAAATCCGCGATCAATGCGAATGCAATCACGATGGCTGTCAGCTGACCCATCCAGCTGTTCATCCTAAAGGACGACGTGCCCAGAATGAAGAATCCGATCACCAGGATTATGGTCGTCACTACAATAGCTTTTCCCACTGTCTGGAACGCGTACCGAACCGCTGCTGGCCCGTCCATCCCTTTTTCTCGACGCGCCCGCAGGTACTTGCTCAAAAAGTGAACCGTATCATCGACCACAATACCAAGCGTCATGCCCGACACCATAGCCAAGGATAGCCCCATTTCTCCATAAAGAGCGCTCCAGAACCCGAAGCCTAGAATCGCGGGCACCAAATTGGGTATTAAGCTGATGAGACCGTACTTCACACTCTTGAGGGCGATTGCCAGCAAAAGCGAAATTGCGATAACCGCTAAAAACGTGCCTCCCAACATGCTTTTGATATTACGCTCGGAAATGTGAGCGAACATCACCGTCGGGCTAGCCGCATTCACATGCATATAGTCCGGGGCGTTATCACGCAGCCACTGCTCTCCATCTTCGATCAAAGCCCGCAGCTCCTTTGTCGGAACGTCCTTGGTAGTCACCGTAAAGCGACTCGCCGATTTATCCACGTTGATCTGATTGTTCAAATCTAGTCCATAGGGTAGCGAAAATTCGTACAGGAGCAGATACTGAGCCGCCAATTCTCGACTATCCGGGATGCGGTAATAACTCTGATCGTCCGCATGCATGTTCTTGTTCAGTCGCTTCATTATGTCCGCGATTGAATTCACCTGAGACACATCTTTCTGGACGCGATACCAGCTAGCGAACTGCTCCAGAGTTTCCAGGTATTCCGGCTCGCTGATTCCCCCGCTCTCCGAAGCAGGAATTGAGAACTCGAAATTGTTCATCCCAGTCAGGTTCTCTTCTGCGTAATCCGCATCCTGGCGAAATTCCATCGATTCGTCGAAGTACTTTACCCATTGGTCATTGAGGTCGATTCGTGGAACCATCGCGCCCAATGCCAGCACGACGACAACCGAACCGCCTAGGAAGACATTCCGACGACGGGCTAGCAAATCGCTGAACGAATCAAAATAGCTCGTCTTGGCTTTGCCCTGATTCTTGGACTTAAAGGGAAGCATGGATACCACTGCAGGTATGAAGAATACGGATACTGCCCAGGCGATCATAACGCCCGTCGCGACAACATTGCCTAGTTGCTGAAAAGGAGGGGAATCGCTGAAATTCATGCTCAAAAAACCGATTGCGGTCGTCAGGCTTGTCAGCATCACTGGCGTGAAATTGATTCGCAGGCTCTCGATGATCGCGGATCGTTTGTCCCGACCCTGTCGAAGCTCCTGGAAAAACGTTATGAAGATGTGGATACTATCCGCTACTGCCAAGGTCATGATCATGACCGGCGCACTCATAATCGGCGTGCTCAGATTGTATCCGTACCAACCCATCAGCCCCATCGCGCCTATGATCGAAAACATAACCACGGATCCGGTAACCAACGTTGCGTAAAACGACCGAAGTAGAAATGCCATGATAACGAATATCATAATGAACATCGGCAACATGACGTTCGGCATGTCGGACATCGCGGATTCGGAAAACGCGTTGTTCAACATAACCACGCCTGCTTGACGCATCTCGATACCAGGAAACTTGGTAACGAACTCCAACTCGATCTCCCTGATTTTCGACACAACCTCGGGAACCTCCGTCATGTCGTCGAGGCCTGGCAGCGTCACCGTAACGTTAATACCCGTCGTATAACCGGCGTCATTGACAAGGCGATTGTAAAGGGCCGGTTCCGCTAAGGCCGATTTCCGGATAAACTCAAGCCTCTCCGCGTCGAACGGCTCTCCTTCCGGCACGAGATCCGCGACGAATAGGTCGTCTTGCTCCGCTACCGAGTTCTGAAAATTCGAAATCGAATCTACGCGGCGCGAATAAGGAATCTGCCACCCCTGGGTCGTGACCCACTGGACCGCTTCCAGAAACTCCTCCTCATAAATCGTGCCCGCTTCCGCAGTCAGGACTATCATCACATTGTCATCCTTAGTATAGATGTTTTGGAGCGCGTCGAATGCCTGAAGCTGCGGATTATCCTCCGAAAAGAAGATGCGGTAGCTCGAGTCGAATCGAATTCCGTTGCGGAGCCCCGACAGCGCGAAAACCGCGAAAAGAACCACTCCGAGAATAGCGAACCAACGAAAGCGAATCGTGTTGTAAGCGAGCCGTTCCACCCAGGTGGCATCGTTTGGTAATGTATAGGTATTCATCTTGTGTATTTTGCGTTGATTTTAAAATTGGTACTTCGTAAAAATTATACCGACCAGTTGGTTTGTTGTTTGTGAAAAAAAATGCTTACGCCCTGAGGAGGTTCAAGAAGATGCGAAGACCTTTATGGATCACTGCCACATGCTCAATTGTTCGATTAACTTTTACCATGCCAATGCTGCCCTCCAAAAGAGCGACGACCACGGCTGCCGTCGACTTGGGTTCCGCCTCGGCCTTCACGTTGCCCGCATCAATCCCTGCCCGAAACGCCTTTTCCAACGCCGTCTGCCACAATTCATAGAGAGCGAGCAGCCGCTTACGGAATTCCTCATCTTGAGACGACATTTCCTGCGACAGATTATTCAATGGACAGCCGCACTCGATGATCTCCGGCTGCGCCGCCATCATCTCTTCGAAGCGATCCAGTATCAATAGGGTGTCTGAGATGGGGTCGACCGAAGTCGCCAGCGGTTCCACCCAGGTCTCCAAAATCCGCTGGCGAATGCATTCGTCCACCACTGCGTATCCTAACTCGTTCTTGCCCTTGAAGTAATGAAACAAAGCTCCCTTGGTAACACCCGCCTTTTCTACGACCAAATTGATACTCGTGCCCTTGAAGCTGCCGTGATGAAACAAATCCAGGGCTGTTTCCAGGATTCGTGTACGGGTATCTTCAGTTTGACGGACTTCGCTCATAAGTTATGACGGAACAAAACCGACCAGTTGGTATGTCGTCAAGCCTGAAGTCAAAAATAATGGTGATTTGCTGCGTTTCCTCGAAATCCGAGGACTCCTAGTACACGTCGCGGCCGTAGCGCTTCTCTTTTTGCATCTGCTTGACGTAGGCCACCGCTTCCTTCTCGTCCATGCCGCCATGTTCGGCGGCTATGTCTATGAGGGCCGTGTTGACATCCTTGGCCATTCGGCTAGCATCACCGCACACGTAGAAAAAGCCGCCAGCGCTGATCCATTCCCAGATCTCGGCCGCGTTCTCACGCATGCGATCTTGAACATAAATCTTTTCCGCTTGGTCGCGCGAGAATGCTAGATCGATCTTACTAAGTCCTCCATTCTCCAAATAACCTTCCCATTCGGATTGATAAAGATAATCGCTCGCTTCGTGCTGATCGCCGAAAAACAACCAATTCTTGCCGGTCGCTCCCGTCGCCAAACGCTCCTCGACGAAGGCCCTAAACGGAGCGATGCCCGTGCCGGGTCCAATCATAATTACTGGTAGAGAACCATCTTCCGGCAGCTTGAAATTCTTATTGTGATGGAAGTAGACGCCCGCCGTTGAACCTTCGTCCCACATGTCCGAAATAAAAGTCGAGCAAACGCCCTTCTTATGCCGGCCGAACGCTTCGTAACGAACCGTTCCGACAGTGAGATGCACTTCATTCGGATGAGCCAAAATGCTCGAAGCGATCGAATAAAGCCGACCGGCCAAAGGACGTAAAAACGAAACGAAATCCGCTGCCGACAAATTGCCCGCCGGATAGTCCTTGAGCACATCCACCCAATCGCGACCCCAAGTATACTCTTTCACCCATTCGCGATCCGCGCATTTTTCGAGCAGTGCGTCAATTCCAGCGGCCTTCGCGTATTTCGTCAAAACGACCTTGGTCACAATTCGTAAATCAACCTTGTCGCGGAGAATAGTCTCCAACGGAAGCGAAGTTTCCTCGTCTATTGCAACGACCTCTTCGCGGTCCAAGCCAGTTGTCTCTAAGAACGCCTCGACCAAATCAGCAGCGTTCTGAGGAATCACACCCAAGGCATCGCCCGCTTCGTAGCTAAGTCCCGATCCTTCCAAGGATATTTCTGCGTGAAAGGTTTCTTTGGCTGAGCCTTCGCTATTCAAGTTAACCTTCTTGAGAAGCGGTGCCGGAAACGGATTGCTCTTATTGTAAGCTGAAGATTGATCGGATGATTCGCTCATGGAATTTTCGTGTTAGTTAAAAAATTTCGTTAATTGCCGCGACCCGCATGAGCGGATTCGCCAAAATACAGTGGAAAAAAGTCAAAGCGTCGAGTGGAACGCAAGACCGGAAAGCAAGCTGCTACGTATCAGCTGACGCTCGACCCCGAAGTCTACAGCTCCAGATCGTGCCAGTTTTTTGTCAGAAAAAGGTTTCCTTTCACCTTGTCCACCAAAGGAGAGTAGCTAGACAACGGCCCAGCCTCTTCTTCAAGAGTACGAATGGAGACACCGACAAACGTAACTGCCGAGTGTTCGCTTTCTGCACTAATAACGTCCAAAGGCGGCTCCTCTGAAACGATGACTTCAAGATCGGCCTCGATGCGGGCTTCTCCCAAAAGGTCCTTCATCCCCTCCAGCGCAGCTGCTTGCCCCTCCGCATTTTTGATGATTCGCAATATCCGTATCTTCGCCTCTCGCCAGCGACGATTGCTCTGCATCAAATAGGCCAAAGTCAGCATCATCGAACCGTTCGCCCGGGCCGACCACCAGACATCGATGACCATAAACAGCTCGGTCTCAGGAAACATCGCCTTAGAATAGACCAAGAGATTTTTCTCCATCTCGAGCGTCTGCCTAACGGTTTTCGCGAAATCGTTTTCGCGCAGCCAATCGCTTTCCCACTCGATGAGTAACGTGTTAGGCTGCAAATTACCCAATCCCGAAGCTTGAAGAAGCGTGGTTACTCCCGTCTCAAAATCCCGTGCGATTACGATCTTGGAAAACGCCGACAATCCTTCCTTCACGATCATCTCATCGGTTAAGCGCGTTAGATTGCGCTGCCGCTCGACCAACGATCGCCAGTCGCCCAAAAGAATGTGCGACAGAAATAAGATTCCCCGATTCGCTTCCAAATATCGCGAGAAGCGGAGCAAGTCTTCGCTCCCTTTCAAATTGCCATACAAGACCAGCAACGCAGGTCTCCAGTTACGACGATGCTGACGCGATTTGGCAAATTTAAGCAATCCCATCTTAGCCATAGCAAACCAGAAACCGCTCCGCATATCACCCCAAGCCGTACGATAAACGCGGCGAGCCAAAATAATATAAGTGACGATGATAACTAAAGCCGCCGCAACTGCAGCGATCGGATTCAAAAGCAACATGATCGCGAAACACGCCACCGCTCCAATCAACGAAACCACCCAGTGCACCCTAAACGTCGGCCGGTAAGACGGATTCCCTGTCCAGCGCTCGAGCCCGGCGACCAAATTCACCGCTCCATAAGTCGCCAAGAAAAACATCGAGATCAACGGAGCGATCAAATTCAAGTCTCCAAAAATCACGCACACAAGCGCCACCAACGCGCTGATCGCCAAAGCCAACCTCGGTTCGTTAGATGGACCGTAACCCTTCGCCAAAAACCGCGGCATTACCCGATCCTTTCCCAACGCCTGCAAAGTCCGAGGCGCCGCCACCAAACTTGCCAAAGCCGACGAAAGCGTCGCCGCCCAAAGTCCTGCTATAATCAGTGGCGGAAAGATCGAGATGCTCTCCATCACCAAACTGTTTCCCTGCAGTTCCTCACGCTCGCCCATCATCGCAAGCCAACAAAGCTGAACCAGGTACACTACGAAGGTTACCCCAACTGCCCAGAGCGTTCCCTTTGGAATGCTCTTACTCGGATTACGAAGGTCACCCGACATACTGACTCCCGACATTATCCCCGTCACCGCCGGAAAGAAAATCGCAAACACCGCCCAGAAGGACTGCCCTTCCCCGTAATCAGCGCTCACGTTAGTTCGCCAATTCTCCTGAATTTCGAAACCCATGAAAAACGACCCCAGCGACAAGACCAAGATCAGCAAAATAACATACTGAGTACGAATTGCGATCCCCGCCCCAAACCAAGCCACCACGAACAAACCTCCTAGAATGCTGATCGACAAAAGTCGCCCATCAAGCTCTGGAAATAAATAGAGGGCCGATTCCGTGAAGCCCACCACGTAGAATGCCACCGATATCGCCTGAGCCAAATACAGCGGCATACCAATGCTCCCGCCGAACTCCAGTCCGAGACTGCGCGAAACCAAAAAGTAAGCCCCGCCGCCCTGAGCCCTCGTGTTAGTAGCGATAGCCGATAACGAAAGCGTAGAAATTAAAGTCACTACGTTCGCCAAGCACAGCATCAAGATCGCGTTGGTCAGGCCAGCATTGCCAACAACCCAACCCGAACGCAGGAAGAGGATAACCCCCAATATCGTGAGTACGTTCGGAACGAATACGCCCCCGAATGTACCGAACTTATGATCGTCTTTCGCCATAACGGATGTGCTGCAACATGATGCGACCTGGAAAAAGTGGATACGAGATTCTCTGCGAGAGAGGATTGAGGTACACTCGTTTTGACGGACAGCAGATTCTCTTTGGTTTAGTAGTTAGTGGATGTATCAGATTTTTAGTTATTGGTAAAGGTCTCATCCTTCACACTGCCCCCCATGGGGAGCAAAAAAGTTTCCTCGAATTGGATCGGGCTTTTATATCCTAACGAGGAGTGCTTGCGGAATCGGTTGTAGAACGGCTCGACGTATTCGAATACCACGGACTTGAGCTCGTCCTCGTCGGCGAAGACTTCGTTTCCGATGGAGCTTACCTTGAAGCGTCCGTAGAACGATTCCATCGCCGCGTTGTCGTAGCAATTGCCTTTGGCGCTCATGCTCGAGAGCATGCCCAGCTTCGTTAGCAGCAATCTGTATTTGTTGCCGGCGTAGGTGCGGCCGCAATCGCTGTGGTGGATGATTCCCGCGCCAGGAGTGCCTCGCGTCATCGCGGCGGAGCGTACGGCCTGGCAGACCAGATCGGCGTCGTTGTTCGCCGAAACGCTCCAGCCCAGGATCCTGCGACTGAACAAGTCCATGACCGTCGCCAGGTACAGCCAGCGTCCCTCGACCTTGAGATAGGTCGTGTCAGCCAACCAGACCTCGTCCGGCGAACTCGGCTTGCCGTTGGCCTTGAGCAGGTTCGCACTGTATCCGAAATCGTGGGCGCTATCGGTTCCCAAAGGCTTGTAGCGAGGGCTCTGATCCCCCTGGATACCCATCTCGCGGGTCAGTCGCAATGCGCTATTCCTGCCGCAGTCCAAGCCCTCTTCCCGCAAGTGGGCGTGAATCGGACGATGTCCGTAACGCCCCTTGGATAGCCCGTAGATCCGAGTTACAGCATCCTTCAAGAGGCTGTCCTCGCGGTCCCTGGCCAAAGCTCCTTGCGAAGCCTTTCGTTATCGGCGACCACTTCCTTGAAATCCGGCTTGGTCTTCGAATCAGCCGAGCACTCGCTCAGATAGAGGCTCTTCCATTTATAAAGCTGATTAGGGCTTACGCCCAATCGCTTCGAGACCGAAGCGACGCTCTCTCCCTCGATCACGAGGTAGCGGACCGCTTCCTTCTTGAATTCATTTGCGTATCGTTTTTTATTCAAGTTTCTATTCTCCGTTTTGGAGAATCTCGTGTCCACTTTTCCCAGGGTGCATCAAGCTATTTAGATACATGGGATGGCTATGAGTTTGTTTAATAAGTCAGTTTAGGAGCGGATTTACCGTAAGATAATTTTCGTTTTAAAATAAGGTTTCGATTGTTTAAAACAACCAAAATGAATTCAAATATTCAACACATAAATACTCAAATTACTGAGCACAAAAAATCGGTAGTTAATCACCCATTATACAACCAACTAAACAGCATTGAAGATGTACAAAAACTCATGGAAATTCATGTGTATGCTGTTTGGGATTTTATGTCCTTACTAAAAGGGCTGCAGATTGAATTAACTTCCACAACACTCCCATGGAAACCTATTGGAGATAAAAAAGTAAGAAGACTGATAAACAGCATTGTTTTGGAAGAGGAAAGTGATGTTGATGCAGATGGAAATCCTGCCTCACACTATGAAATGTACTTGGATGCCATGAAGGAATGTGACGCCAATACTACTGAAATTGAAAAGTTTGTGAATAGCGTTTCTGATATAAACTTACCTAAGGTTAATACGGCTATTGATTCCTTTTTAGCCACTACTTTTGATGTACTGAAAACAGGGGAAGCACATAAAATTGCTTCTGCTTTTACTTTTGGGCGTGAGGATTTAATCCCAGATATGTTTACCGCTATTATAAACGATTTAAGCAAAGAATACAAGTTGGATAAGTTTGTGTATTATCTTGAAAGACACATAGAATTAGATGGTGGAGAACACGGCCCATTAGCATTACAACTTATTACTGATTTATGTGGAGATGATGAGCAAAAATGGAAAGAAGTAGAACAAACTGCTAAGGATTGCTTAATAGCCCGTAAAAAATTATGGGATGTGGTTTTAAGTAATTTGAGATAGATACAAATGAACCCGCGAGGCAAGAATTGAAAACCGATCCGCTAATTGCACAACGAATGCCTTGTAGCTACGCCGACACGCCGAGGTGGTTTCAATCGAATTCAACAAACTCGCTCGATTCAACAACGAACACGGCCCAATCCCACCTCTTACGACTTACCGAGTTTTTGAAACTCCTCTAGAAACCCCTCCGCATCCCGATAGCCGATCAAGCGAGAAACTTCCTTTCCTTCGCCATCGATGAAAATAATCGTCGGAATCGAACGGATGCGGAATCTGGCAGCCAACTCGCGATTTTCATCCACGTCGACCCTCACCGCTACAGCCTTCTCGGTCACCGCAGAAATAACGCCTTCGTCTTTCCAAGTCGTCCGATCGAGCATCTTGCATGGACCACACCACTCTGCTGCAAAATCGATCATCACCAATTTGCCCGAAGCCTTAGCCTTTTCCTGGGCCGCGGCGAAATCGCCCACGACAAACAAGTCCCCCGCAACTGCGGATTGAGATAACGTTATTAGAGCTAGTAAAGCCGTAAGGAATGTCGCGATTTTCATAAGCAAAAGAGTTAAGTTATCCTATAGACGAAGCAACAGTCGCAATTCATTCATTAAAAGCGAGATTTCCTTCTCTACCCCATTCGATCGGCGTCTAAAAAGACGACAGAGCTCCTCGGTGCTCCCACCTGGAAACAATTTTCCAACATTTCGTTTGCCTCGCAAGCGGATGGCGTATTTGCCTGTTTCCACCCTCGACCAATCAGCGTCAAGGCACCTTCCTCAATTACGTAGCAAATGGCACTTTTCTTCCAGGTTCTAGGCAGTCTGGGCGTATTCCTTTTCGGTATGCGCCTCATGAGCGAATCCATTCAAAAATTTTCCGGAGAACGGCTTCGCTCCATCATGAGCTCCATGACCGGCAATCGATTCGCCGGTATAACCACCGGGTTTCTCGTCACCTGCCTAGTCCAGTCCTCCTCAGCTACCACCGTCATGGTGATCAGCTTCGTCCACGCTCGATTACTGACTCTAGTCCAAGCGATCGGCGTCATAATGGGGGCCAACCTCGGCACGACGACGACCTTCTGGATCATCTCGTTGCTCGGATTCAAGTTCAGTCTGTCCGCAATCGCTATCCCCGTCATCGGAGTCGGTGTGTCTATGTCTTTCCTCAAGGCGGCTCGCCTCAAGGAAATCGGCAATTTCATGACCGGTTTCGGTCTGCTCTTCATGGGCCTGAGCCTGCTCAAGAAGTCCGTCCCCGACATCAAGAGCAATCCGGAAGCTCTCGAATGGATTTCGTCCCTCGGAAGCTACGGTTTCGGCTCGATCATCCTCTTCCTCTTTGTTGGCGTCGTCCTCACCGTAGTCGTGCAATCATCTTCAGTCGCTGGAGCCATCACGCTCACAATGGCCTACAAAGGCTGGATCGATTACCCGCAAGCCGCAGCCATCATTCTTGGCGAGAACATCGGCACCACAGTGACCGCCTACCTTGCATCGCTCACCGCCAATACAGCCGCCAAACGCGCCGCCCGAGCCCACTTCATGTTCAATATCATTGGCGTGCTGTGGATGCTAGCGCTGTTCTATCCGTTTATTTCATTGGTCGACTGGATAATGCCAGGTTCTCCCGAATTCGCGACTATCGATGCGGATGGGGTCAGCACGAAACCCTACTTGCCGAATCACATGGCAATGTTCCATACGCTTTTCAATCTGGTAAATATCGGCATGCTCATCGCTTTCGTTCCGAAGATCGCCAAGCTCGTCGAATGGATGATTAAGGATAAACCTTCCGCAGCTAGCGGCGCCCAATTCCGCTATCTCGATACGATGTCTTGGGGCTCCGGCGAGATGAATTTCTCGGAAGCCAAACAAGCGATCGGAAAACTCGGCAAACTGAGCAGTCGCATGTTCGAGCAATTCCTCTTCATCTACAACAACCCGCAGGACGATCTCTCGCCCAAAGTCAAAGAGATCAACCAGATGGAGAAAGAAAGTAACGAGATCACTGGAGAACTCTTCGAGTTTCTCATCCATTGCTCTTCCGACCAAGTCAGCGAAGAAACACGCGAAGAAGCAACCAGCTACCTCCGTGTCATCGCAGAACTAGAAGAAGTCTGCGACTGTTGCCATCGACTCACCAACCGAGCCGCCAAGCGCTACCGCAAGAATCGCTTTATCCCAAAAGAGATCGAAGACGACATCGTGCAGTTTGGAGAAAACGTACAACGCTTCATAGACTTCTACCAATCGCGTCTCCAATCCAAAGTATCCGCCGCCGATATGGAAGTAGCCGTCGATCTCGAAGACATGATCAACGACAAGCGTCGCAAATACCGCAAGAAAGCGGTCGCCCGTATGACCAATAACAATACGGAAATCCACGCTGAACTTATCTACATCGAAATCGTTAACAACTTCGAACGGATCGCCAATCACTCGCGTAACATTCTCCAGGCCCTACCGCAGGACACTTCACTGACTGTAAAATAAACGGCGCCTCGAGAAGACTTACTTAGCGAACCCATCCAGCGGCACCTCGGCGATCCTATATACCTCCGGCCGAAATCCTCGTCGCAGGAGACTGACACCATGCAACAATTACCCCTTATCCTGATCATGGTTTTCGGCGGCGTCTGCCTAGCGATCCAACCCTCGACGAATGCTCGTATGGCTCAGCACGTCGGCGTACTCGG
>JBNMOQ010000114.1:0-14736 GCA_051275055.1 Candidatus Pelagisphaera sp. | reverse complement strand
CCTCCATCTCTCCTGGCAATTTCTCACCCGTCAACGAAGACATCTTCCGCATCAAGTGAGCCATCTGCTTCGGATCTGGATTATCCTCGCTCAAACCCGCCATATCGCGCTCCAGCTCGGCCATCACCCTTTCCATTTTAGCATCGTCGACATCATCATCGCCACCCTCCGACGGGTCCTTCGCCTTTCCAATGAACGCGAATTCCGAAATCCGTTTTTCCATCGAATAGTCCGCATTTTCTGGACACCGCGGTGTCACGTTTTGGTAAGATAGGGACTTCGCCAGAAACGAATAAAGCGTGTTGTTTTTCTGACAGTAAAATTCGTAAATCGGCATGTGTTTTCGAAATCTATCAATTAATCAATTGTAACTGAATCCTCTTCCTACGACTGGCTTTCAATATCGGTAATCACATCTTCGATACACCTGATATTCGCGGAATCGAAATAGCCGTTTATCTTGGCAATTATTTGCTGAAGCAATCCATCCGGGCAGGATGCACCGCCGGTCATCAATACTCTCAATGGCCGATCCTCTTTCGTTAAAAACGCCCGCACCTCCATCCGGCCCTGCTTAGGGTCGTTAGGATTGTAGGGAAACACGAAGTGCTCGATTTCGTCCTTGGACAATATATTCGCTTCCGACTGAATATAGAAGGCCCGTTCGCCAAAGGCCTTTTCGCAAATTCGATACAACTGATAGGTATTCGAGCTATTCTTACCGCCAACAACGATGGCGACATCAATTGGCTCTGTAATCGCCTGAGCCAATGCATCTTGATTAACTTGGGTCGCATAACAGAGCGTGTCGCCCTTGCTGCTCATTGCCATGTGCTCCTCGATATGAGCCGAACCATAACGCGCTTCCAATGCCGATTCCAGATACGCGATTATCTTAAGCGTCTCGTTGCGTAGGAGCGTGGTTTGATTGACCAAGGCTAGCTTTTCGAAATGACGACTCACGTCGAAATGAGCGCTACATCGATCTCGGAATGGCTCGAAAAGACGTTCTCGCTCATCAGGATCTTCCGCCTGAATCACTTTCGCCAGCAACGCTGCCTCCTTCATGTCTCGAACAATCAACGACGGAGCGTATTTCGCGCTGTTTGAAAACGTCGCTTTCGTTTCCTCGTGCTCTGCCTTGCCATGAATCACCACGGTAAACCCGCGTTGCCCATAGCGCTTAGCCGCCTTCCACACTTTCTCCACAAGCATGCACGTCGCATCGTACGCATTAATCGGTAGACCGCGCTCGATCAATCTGACCTTGTCTTCATCCCGCGCTCCGAAGGCCGGAATTATAACGACGTCTTTATCCGTCAACGTATCCCAAAATTGCTTACCTGATTTCGGATCAACAACCGGGACCCCTTTATCGCTCTGTAAATAACGTAGCCCGCGAGCTTTCAGATCTTCATTCACAAACGGGTTATGAATCAACTCGCTTAACATGAAGACGCGTCTTCCGGGATGAGCAGCAATCGTTTCATACGCCCGCTCGATTGCATTTTGAACACCCAAACAGAATCCGAAATGACTCGGCAGTAAATACTCCACCGCTCCAAAATCCAGCGTCGCAGGGGTGGACGCCGAACGTTCCTTCGCACGTTTAACCGCCTTAATTGCATCGCACAGCGAGCTATGGTAAAGTGCCGACGACGAATCATCGATGTGATAGATTTCTCTGTTTCGCTGCTTATCCGTTCGAAAGCGATAGATGTAATCCGTCTCCTTAAAATAAAGATAGGGGATTCGAATCACGTTCTCGCGGATAATCGACAAGTCCTCTCGAAAACTATCCGAAAGCGAAGCACCGGACTCCGAAAGCTCGTACACTTCTTTCAGAGAAAACGCCCGGCACGATTCATCTAGCTCGTGAACGGCCCCATCCATCACCGCAAACGCAAGCGTAGTTTCTCCCTGTTTTCCGATCTCGATCGGCCGCAATCCCGCGGGCGTCATTTCGCCCAAATTCTCCAGGTCAGATCCTTCCAGAAAAGTCCCCCAGCGACCATCAGGATAACGTCTCAAGACCAGTTTATTGTTTTCCAGAAACAAATAAACGCGCCCGCGACGACTCGAAGGAATTGGTTGGATCTGTTCGCTTTCCGATTTCATTAATCCGCCATCATTGAAACCTTTTCTCCCGTTCGGCAATGACAGAACGCCGATACCCTAGAAGAATGAATCGATACCGAGATCCTCGATCGTTCGATCTGTAGAAATCCCCCAGTATTTTAGCTCGATTTCTCTTCAATCAACTAAGAAGCTGTCGCAAGTTATATGGCTGACGCTTCCTCCATTAAGAATCCTCCGTCCCGCAAACGAAGCTTCATGACTCGGCTCGACCTTTTCCCCCTGCGAAAAACCGCCGCTGGATACAATCGCGAGTCGTTGGTCGGCGATGCTCGAGCCGCCTTCAACGTTGCCCTACTAGCTTTCCCGCAAGGCATGGCCTACGCGATGATAGCTGGCCTGCCGCTTTCCTACGGCCTCTTCGGATCGGTTATCGCTTCAATCGTCGGCATGTACTTCGCCGGATCCAAGTTCATCGTACTCGGACCGACCAATGCGACCTCCGTCATGGTCATGAGTTCATTTGCCGCACTTGGTTTCGCGGGCAGTCAAGCGGTGGGTTACATATCGCTCTTGCTAATACTGGTCGGCATTATCCTCGTCGTCGGGGCTTACCTCGGCGTAGCCACGCTGATCCAATACATCTCCCGAACGGTCATTAGCGGATACATCACAGCGGCGGCGGCACTCATCATCGCCAACCAAATTAAGAAAACGCTGGGCTTCGAATTCTCGCCGGGCGAACAGGCTTCCACGTTTATCGATGTAATCACGACCACAATTAGCCACATCGACAACACTCACATGCCGTCGCTCGGGTTAAGCGCGGTCACCCTTCTCATATTCATCGGAATTCAGCGGACCTCGAAGAAACTGCCCGCAGTCGCGATCACATTGGTCCTCTCTTCTCTATTCGCCTTTGTCGTCCAGAAAATAGATCCTTCCTTGCAAGTAACGCTTATGCCGAGCTTGAACCTTTCGGAATGGGGACCCTCCATCCCGAACCTCGAATTCGATACAATCAAGGTCCTTCTCCCTATAGCAATGGCCATCGCTCTGCTTTGCGTTCTAGAAGGAAATTCCATCGGCAAATCCCTAGCGGCTCGCGAAGGAGCTCGCCTAGACAGCAACCAAGAAATGCTCAGCTCGGGCATGGCAAACATAGCCTGCGGGCTTTTTTCCGGAATGGTCGCATCGGGCTCCCTAACCCGCTCTCAACTCAATACCAATAGCGGCGCGCGAACTCCGCTATCGAATCTTTACGCAGGCATCATCGTACTGCTCGGCGCCATTCTGCTCGGGCCGCTAATCGGCTACATCCCCAGCGCATCGCTAGCGGTTGTCGTCGTAACCATTGGCATATCGCTCATAAACAAGCACCAACTCAGAATGGTGACCCAAACCACGCGATCCGATAGCATCACCTTTTACGTCACTTTTCTTACCGGACTTGTATTCGCCCTAGACTTCGCGATCTACATCGGAGCCGTCTGCTCGATCGCGCTCTTCATTAAGAAAGTCGCCAATCCTGAAATCGTCGAATACGCATTCGACGACGAGGGCAAACTGGGCAAGCGCGACGAGTCAGAAGATCGCGACAACCTGGAAGTTTCCATCGTCCACGTAGAGGGCGAACTATTCTTCGGAGCCGCCGAGCTCTTTCGCGACCAAATGCGCCGCGTGAGCGACGCCCCAAACTTGAAGGTAGTTATTATGAAACTACGAAATGCTCACAATCTTGACGCCACCAGTTGCATGGCTCTCGAAGAACTGATCAGGTACATGAACGAGCGCGAACGAATATTGCTCGTAAGCGAAGTTCGCCCTGACACCATGAGAATTCTGAAAAAGTCCGGTCTCGTCGATGTCATTAACTCGAACAATCTTTTCACCGACGAAGAAAGCAATCCTACCCTCTCTACCGCCAAAGCTCTTAAACGGGCCAAGGTTATCCTCGGCGACCGAGAAGCCAAAGTTTCCATATACGCCAAAGATAAGCGCTGATCGGTATTCTACGGAAAGCTACTCATTAAAGCTATACATCGGAGATGTATCTTAGAGTATATCTCTAGGAAAAGTATGTTAAAATTCACTGCGAAAGGTGAAACTACTCGCTACGTTCACCTCGAATTCCACAATTATAACAACAAATACCTCGAAGAGGTTCGCCCAAAGATCCGCTGCAGTAATCCAATTTTTTAGATGCCAATAAACTCCCGAGCAATCGCCTCGCTTATCTTCGATAGAGACTTGAATCTGTTGAAATCCAGCGAAGCCTGTGCCCACCTCATTTCAAAGAAACACCCACTAGCCGAGCAATCGCTCGAACTCGCTAAACTCGTTCAAAAGGCTTTCGATGACAGCAATGCGACCTCGCCTAATATCTCATTACCCAATGAATCTGGCGATTCCGTTTTCTATCACGGAAGCGCCTACAAAATCGATTCGCTCGAAGCCGTATCCGTTAGTCTGATCTCTACCGAACTCGCAGCTCTTGCCTACGCAGACAAAGCTGTCGACATGCAGAGCGCCTTTCTCGCGAACATGAATCACGAGATTCGTACCCCTCTCAACGGAATGATCGGCATGATCGACCTTCTCCAGGAAACTCCCCTCGATTCCGACCAGGGCGAAATGGTCGGAGCCATCCGATCCAGCGGCGATACCCTAATGTCCTTGATCAACGACATTCTCGATTTCTCGAAAATCGAAGCGGGCAAAGTTGAAATCGAATTCATCCCTTTCTCCCCAAGCGACTGCATCAACAGCTGCGTTTTTCTCCTCAAAAGCAAAGCGCTAGAACGCTCTCTCACGATTGAATCAAAGATAGATGCATCCGTCCCGGAAATCGCTGTCGGAGACTCCGCGAGGCTTCGCCAAATTGTGCTGAATCTCGTCAACAACGCTCTCAAATTTACGCTCGAAGGTTCTATCAAAATCACCGCAACCGCCAAACCCATAACCGAGCATTCCGTGGAGCTTGAAGTCAGCGTCAAGGATACCGGAATCGGAATCGATCCAGACAAAATGGATCGACTCTTCAAACCGTTTTCCCAAGTCGACGCATCCATTTCCCGCCGATTCGGAGGCAGCGGTCTCGGACTCGCCATTTGCAAAAATCTGGTCGAACTAATGGACGGACAAATTCACATGACCTCAGCTCCCAACCAAGGCTCAGAGTTCTGTTTCACGATCCCTCTCGAAATCGCTCAAGAAGCCACCCTCGAAGCCAAACCCCAAAGCCCCAGTTTCGACGCGCTCAATACGCGCTATCCCATTTCTATTCTAGTCGTCGAAGACAATTTCGCCAATCTCAAGACTATCGGCGCCATGCTAGACCGCTTCGGCTACACGCCCGATCTCGCAAGCAACGGACAAGAAGGCATCGATCGTTTTCTCGACGGCAATCACGACGTCATTCTCATGGACATGTACCTGCCCATACTCTCCGGTTTCGAAGCGACCAAAAAAATTCGAAAAATTAGCGAACGCCACGAACAACCTTGGATCGTAGGGATTTCCGCCGGGACGATGAAGAACGAACAAGACCTCGCCTTCAAGGCAGGCATTGACGATTTCGTCTGCAAGCCGATCGCCCTTTCCATTATGCAATCCAGCCTAAAACAGGCGTTCGAAGGCCTCTCCAAACGTCGTCAATAAAACGAGCAAACGTAAGAGCCTGCCTACCTCGATGTAAGCTAAACCATCGACCCAACCTGATTAATCAGGATGGACGCCAGCCACGCCAGCAACGTCATAAAGCCGAAGGACACGCAGGCCCATTTCCAACTCGTTTCCTGTGCGATGATTGCCAAAGTGGCTCCACATTGCTGGCAAAGCGCGAAGAAAACCATAATCGCAATTACCACAGGAATCGTAAAAATCGGCATTCCTGCCTGGGGACCGACCGACCACGTTTGACTGGCCATCGTATCGCGCAAATCACCCGCTTCCTCATCCACGTCTCCTCCGAGACTGTAGATGATTCCCAAAGTAGAAATGAGCACCTCTCGAGCGGGAAAACTCGCGATAACGCCAACTGTAATCTTCCAATCGAAACCTGCTCCAGCAAATACCGGCTGCACCGTTTTGCCGATTCGTCCCATAAAGCTCTGCTCGATGTAGGCCGAAGAAACCTGATGATCTAACACCTCCTGTAAATCCTCGCTGGCGTCCAGTTGAACCCGACTCTCTGCAATACTCCATCCATTCTCCGCCGCTAGGCTTTCCAAGAAAACACCCTGCGCCTCCAGCGCGACTGACTCCGGTCTTGGAAAATAGAGCATCGCCCAAATTACGATCGTAATCGCGAAGATCACCGTGCCCGCATTGACGACGAATTCCTTACCCTGATTGTACATTCGAATCAGAACATCGCGGACCTTCGGAATCTGGTAATTCGGCAGCTCCAACAAGAAAGGCTGAGGTGGGGTTTTCAGCACGAACCGATTCATCAAATACGCAAAAGGCATCGCCACGATCAAACCTACGAAATGCATCCCAAACAACGTAGCCCCAGCGATCCCCGCTCCATACTTGGGCTCGATAAACGCTCCGATCAATAAGACATACACCGGCAAACGCGCGGAACAACTCATGAACGGCGCGACCAAAATGGTAACCAATCGTGCCTTCGGATCCTGAATAGTGCGCGTCGCCATCACTCCCGGGATAGCGCAAGCGTAACTCGACAACAGAGGAACAAAGCTCTTGCCCGACAGGCCGCACCAACTGAACAATTTGTCCATCAGAAAAGCGGCTCGCGACATGTATCCAGTATCCTCCAACAGAGTGATAAAGAAAAACAGAATAAGAATCTGAGGCAGAAATATCACGACTGCTCCCACGCCCTCGATGATCCCATCCGTCACCAAACTCTCGAGCATCGGCCACGGAGACAACGTATTGGAAAGCGCTTCTTGAACGACTCCTTTGCCCCCTTCGATCAAATCCATGAAAGGGCCAGCCCAACTATACACGGATTGAAAAACCAGATACATTAAGGCCAAAAAGGCCAATAACCCCCACCAGCGATGAGTCAGTAATCCGTCAATCGACTCGCTCCCATCCGCACGGCGCGATTGACTCGTATTGATACAGGGCTCGACGATCTCTTTGATATGGCGAAACAGGAGTACTGCTTCAGCATTGGCGGGATTCAGGCCACCTTTGAATAGAGCCTTCTTCGAATGCTCCAAAGCATCGCGAGCTTCGCCTTCAGACGCACCTGCTCGAATAAAAATTTGGTCATCCCCTTCGAAGATGCCGCGCATAATCGATGCATCATCCATCCGTTCATCGCAATTTTGAGGCAATGCTTCCCTGGCATCCTCGACTGCATCGATAACCGTTTCCGGCCAAATCGGCGTCAGCAAAAGCGGGCTTTCCTCCAAGGCCTCTGCAATCGCGATCTTCAATTCCGCAACGCCTTCAGCACGCGAAGCCGAAATCGGTACAATAGGAATGCCCAAACGCTTTTTGAGCTCTTCGACATCGACTTCGATCTGACGCTTTTTGGCAGAATCCCAATAGTTCAACGCCAACACCATCGGCAAACCCAACTGCCCAATCTGATAGGCGAGAAAAAGATTTCGCTGCAAATTCGTAGCGTCGACAATGCACAAAGCCAAATCCGGACGCTCCAGATTTTCAACTTCTCCTCGCAACGCATCGACCACCACACGCTCATCCGGCGAAGCCGCCGCCAAGCTGTAAGTCCCAGGCAAATCGTGAATTTCAACCTTTTCCGATCCAATCAGCGCAGTCCCAGTCTTCTTCTGAACCGTTACGCCCGGATAGTTTCCCACTTTCTGACGCATGCCCGTCAGGCAATTAAACAAAGTGCTCTTGCCCGTATTCGGGTTGCCAATCAATGCAACGCGGCGGAGGCGCCCATCGCCGGAATCACTCTTTGCGGAATTCGACACGTATCGAAAAGTCGCTAATGTTAGACCGGTTGAACGAAAATCTGAGCCGCATCTTCGCGGCGCAGACTCAACTGGCGTCCCTCGACATCCAACGCAATGGGATCACCCATAGGAGCTGATTTGATAAATCGCACCGTCACTCCCGGCATCAGACCCAATTCCATAAGGCGTCGTGCAGCAGTAAGCGTCGGTTTGTATGAACCGATTTTCGCAGTTTGTCCGGCTATTAGATCGTTGAGGGTTTTCAAAGCGTGTCTCCTTTTGTGCTTGTTGAGACCGAGTTTCAGTTTAACGTAAGCAAAGTCAACTGGTTTCATCCATGGAGCAATATTTAGAAATCCTAGTCATTCTCGGCATAGTCGCCGTCGCCGTCGCCTTTCTTGCAAAACGATTCGTCTTCAAGAAAAAGCAAGGCGGCTGCAGCAGCGGATGCAATTGCCCGAAGCCCGACCTTCCAAAAAAGCCGAAATAACACAAAAAACTGCGACTTAAAGCGGTAGGGCGGCATCGCCGAGGCCGCAGCGGATCCTTAAAAACCAAGAGCTGCAGCCTCGGCGATGCTGCCCTACCTTCCTCTACCGAATGGTCCTGAGAATTCCTAACTCAAACTAGAGCCGAGGAATCGTCAATCCACCATCAACCATGATCACTTGGCCCGTTGAGTACGGGAAGTCACCTCGTGCCAATCCCGCTACCGCTTTCCCAACATCTTCAGGAAAACCCCAGCGTTTCGTAACACATAGGCCATCTTCAATCAGTTTGTCGTACTTGTCAGTAACCCCCGAAGTCATATCCGTTTTAGTTACCCCAGGGCGCACTTCGTAAACAGGAATGTCGAATTCGCCCAAACGTGATGCAAAAAGCTGAGTCACCATTGAAAGCCCAGCTTTTGCGACACAGTACTCACCACGATTAACGCTAACCACCGTAGCGGAAATCGAAGACACATTCACAATCGCAGCTTCAAAAGAGGCATCAGCTTCTTTCGCCTTTACCATGGCATTGGCAGCCGCTTGAGTAAGAAAGAAACCACCTTTCAAATTCGTATCGAGAACGAAATCGTAGCTATCTTCAGATGTATCCAACAAATCCGCACGTACTTTAGGAGCGACGCCGGCATTATTGCAGAGTAAATTCAAAGCTCCGCCAGCGAATGCATGGGCGACGCCAAGAATCGCCTCACGCCCTTCGGCAGAACCAATATCTCCACGAGCATAAGCCACTTCAGCACCTAAAGCCTTCAGCTCGCCAATTGGCTCAGAGACAGAATCCTCGGGACGCATACCATTGATGACGATATTCCATCCCTCGGACGCAAGGGCTTTGGCTATACCAAAACCAATGCCACGAGAGCCTCCAGTTACTAATGCGGTTTTCTTAGTCATGAGATAGTTCCTCTGTTCGTATTTATAATTCGTTACAAATTAAGATTAGCCCAGCTCAGGAACATCGACCCAACGACGCTCCGCCCATGACTGTAGAGCCAGCTCTGCTAGATGCACCCCACGAGCACCTTCAAGCAAATCCCAAGTGAACGGCTCATCGAGAACGACATGCTTAAGGAAAAGCTCCCACTGCACCTTGAACGCGTTATCGAAATTCTCCTGCTCAGGCATCTTCTGCCAACTTTCGTAAAAATCGATTGGCTGTGGGATATCCGGATTCCAAACTGGTTTTGGAGTCGCATTATAAGGCTGAATCCAGCAATCACGCAAACTCACGACCGCAGATCCCTTCGTGCCATCAACTTGCATCATGAACAAATCGTCGCGACGTGGGCGGGTGCACCAGTTTGAATTAATGTGGGCTATAATACCTCCCTCAATCTGGAATGTACTGTAGGCTGCATCATCAGCCGTCGCTTTGTAAGTCTTCCCGTACTCATCCACCCGTTCAGGTATGTGAGTCGCTCCAATACAGGAAACCGATTCGATCTTACCAAAGAGATTCGCAAGGACGTAGCGCCAATGGCAAACCATGTCTATGATCATTCCACCATCATCTTCCTTGCGGTAATTCCAAGAAGGACGCTGAGCTGGGATACTATCGCCTTCGAATACCCAGTATCCAAAATCTCCTGTAACGCTGAAAACTCGTCCCAAGGTACCCGAATCGATTACCCGCTGAAGCTTAGCGAGGCCAGGAAGCCAAAGCTTGTCCTGCACCACGCCATTTTTAACGCCCGCCTTCTTACAAATATCCGAAAGCTCAACCGCCGTCTCAACATCAACTGCGGTCGGTTTTTCACAATAAACATGCTTACCAGCCGCTGCTGCATCCTTTACGCCCTGAGCGCGACGAGAGGTCGTTTGCGAGTCAAAATAGATTTGGTAATGATCATCTTTCATCACGCTATCCAAATCCGTAGTGTATTTCTCAACACCGCTTTGTTCGCAAAGCTGCTTGAGCTTCGTCTCATTACGACCCACCAAAATCGGATCAGGCATAATGACTTCAGTCGGGCTTACCTTAACCCCACCCTCTTTAATAATAGCTGCAATAGAGCGTAAGAGGTGTTGATTCGTACCCATGCGTCCAGTGACGCCGTTCATGATAATGCCTACCGTATGTATCTTCATAATATTTTATTCTCCTAATGCTTTGGTTCTTACTCTAAATTACTTTAGCGCGAGGTACGCTTCCTTGATTTTGGCGAGGTAATCATCCTGATCCATCGCCCAGTATTTATTGGAAAAAATTTCAACTTCTTCGTATCCGGAAAATCCTGCGTCGTGAACCCATTTACGAATTCCCGAAACATCGATCACTCCTTCGCCCATAAGGCCACGATCATTAAGCATGTCCTCAGGCAGGTTCTTCCAATCGCAAATGTGGAAAGAAAAAATCCGATTCTTCTCACCGGCGATCTTCAGTTCAGCTTCGAGCCGATCGTCCCACCAGGTATGAAAAACATCCACCGTTATGCCGAGATTCGAATGCCCGACTTCATCGCAAATAGCATTCGCCTGAGTCATCGTATTCACCGCACTGCGACTGTCCGCGTACATGGGATGAAGCGGCTCAATCCCTAGTTTAATGCCAGCAGTAGCAGCGTGTTTAACCGACTCCGCAATACCTTCCGTAATCTGCTTGCGCGATTCGAAAAGCGATTGTCCTGGCGTAGCCCCGCAAACGAGCACGACCAAAGGAGCGCCTATTTCAGCCGCCTCATCGATAATGCGCTTATTATCGTCAATCGCCTTCAATCGATCCGATCCTTCCAGCGCCGTAAAAAAACCGCCTCGAACGTAACAAGCGACATCAAGCCCTTCGCTACGGATTATCTCGCCAGTCGCCTTGTGGCTTTCGCCATAGGCCGCTACCGCGTCCTGCCAAACCGAGATTGCGCTCACGCCTGCAGAGGCGTATTTGCCTGCTGCTTCGCGCAATCCCCACGGTTTTGTTGTTATACTATGAATACACAGTTTAGATAAATCGGACATATCAATTACTCCTCGATCAAACAGTTAATCTATTTACTCAGGCACCCGTAAAACGTGTATGGAGCCTCACCCTTAATGATTCGTTGCAAACTCAAAGCAGCTTCGCGAATGTGATAATCGCCCCACTGACTCGACTCGCCACAGGCGATTTTTTGCCCCGCTGGAACATTATCCCAACCATTAGGCTCGTGATAGATCGAATGGAGAAGCAACCCCTGATGATCACTTGCCTCGCTCAAATAAGGAGCCGCCAACAATGACCGCATGCTCGTCAACCCCGCCTGCCAGTACTTAGCGCCGTCTTCGGTATCCGCTCCCAGATACTGTCCCAAACGAAGCAAACCCTGTGCTCCAATAGCCGCTGCCGTGCTATCGATCGGCTCCCATTCGTTATACGGATCGGAAACGCGTTCTCTCCAATCACCTAATCGATGAAGATTCGGAGCTCCGCCATCCCAATAAGGAACGCCATCGGTCGGCGTATTCTCGATAAACCAATCGCAGGTTGCGCGAGCTGCCTTAAGGCAGGTTTCCTTAATCGCGTCTTTGCCGCCAAACGTATCGAATTCAGAACCCTCAAGCGTTTCTAAGAATTCCAATTCTTCCGCAAACCCAACCATCGCCCACGCTAAGCCGCGTGTCCAAGTAGTGAATCCACTAAATCCTTGCTGAGCATTAGGACAGCGATAACGCCCATCATTCGTATTGAATACGCTCTCATGTGCAGTCCGTCCCCATTCGTCGTACTTGTCACGACCTTCGCCGTAATACACGCTGTACTGAGCAGTCGCTTTAATATGATCAAGAGCCCGGCCCAACAAATTGATTGGCGAATCATTTTCGCCCATCAACACATGCCCCATCGCATGAGCCACCATCACAATACGGCAACTACGAATCGTATCCACGAATAAACTATGCGGTCCATTGAAAGAATAGATGTACCCGCCACCATCATGGATGTTCGACCAACGGCTAGCTTGAACTGCTCCCGAAACTTTCAGCGCCAATTCGCAAAAGTCTTTCTCTGCCTGCGGACCTTCGATTTTTCCTTCGTTCAACAAACGAAGCCAATTGCCATAGCAGCTCAAATTATTGAAGCCGTGATCATGCACGCCGATATGGCTCACGTGCGTGGCCATCCGATCCACGGTCCGTTTTTTTCCGAGCTCGAGAAAACGTTCATCGCCAGTCGCATCGAACTGCAGAAATGCCGAACCATAGACGAACCCCTCGGTCCACTCCGTCCAACCGCGCGTCGAATATTTCCCATCGATGGTAAATACCGGCGATCCATCAGAAGTATCATACTCCTTTTCAATCAGATCGATTTTTTGCCCGGAAAGCTCCCAAAAGCGTTCCAAAGGACCTGTTAATGACTCAGGTGAAAGCGTAGTGTCTATTTTCATACAGATTTAGTATCTCTTATCTTTTTTAATGTGAACGATCATGAACTGGCAGTCCTCGAGCGCCTCATAGCTATGCTCTTGAATCGCATCGAATTGAATGCTCTGGCCCACCGACAATGTCTGCGTTTCCTGAGGCAAAGTCAGACGCAACACTCCTTTCAAAACCCAGCAGATTTCATGATCGTCATGATGGATCTCCGGCTTCGAAATGCTGGAACCCTTTGCAGCTTCGCCCAACAAGCAATTTGCATTCGCATAACGCACCGCTCTAAATAGAAACCCGTCCGCATCGTAAAACTCAGCTTCCTTTCGGTTCGAAAGCGGCGCCTCGGCCAACGTTAGCAAATCCGTTGCTCGCATTCCAAATACGCGGCCTATCTTAAACAAAGTCTCAACCTCCGCCTGCGTCTGATTCCGCTCCAACTTGGAGATCACCGCTATCGAGACCCCGCTCGCCTCCGACAAGTCGCTCAAAGTCATCTCCGCCCGCTTCCGTATCTCTCGCAAAATCGAGAAATTGAACATCGGCAAACCCGCCGCTTCTTCCAAAAGCACACTAGACATGAAATCAGAGATACATCTTTAATTTTCTCTAGCAAGTATTTATTGGTATTTTTTTATCTTCAGAGAAAACCACTATTCGCGAAATCCTCACAATTCCTTAACCCTTAAAGCTACAACGTTGTAATTCTAAAGGTCAGGCATCCAACAAGCCAATGGCTCAACGGCTCGCAATTCCAGACTCCTTCTCAGGGCACAAAAAAGCGAGACCAGGCCCATTGGCCTAGTCTCGCGTAAATTATCCAGTCAATCGGCCGAAAGTGCCGAATGAGCAACTCTAGAATATGAAGTCGTTTATGATCTGCTCGTAACGTTCTTGCTTGCCGCTGATCTGCTTCGGCTCGCCGCTAGAGCTGCCAATCGCGTAAAGCGCTTCGAGTGAAAGGTCACCCTTCTCGAAGCTCGCGCCATTGCCCGCATCGAAACTGCTGTAACGTTCGTTCTTTAGGCCTGGAAGCTTCGAACCGTTGAGAATCTTCTCGGCTATCAAGGACGCTCGAGCAAATGCATCCATACCAGCAATGTGAGCGATGAACAGATCTTCTAGGTCTGTCGAATTCCGACGCGTCTTCGCATCGAAATTAACGCCTCCACCTTTTAAACCGCCGGTTTTCAAAATCACGAGCATCGCTTCCGTCAACTCGTTCAAGTTCATCGGGAACTGATCCGTATCCCATCCATTCTGATAGTCGCCCCGGTTCGCGTCGATACTGCCGAGCAACCCAGCGTCGGCCGCCATCTGCAATTCGTGATCGAAGGTGTGTCCTGCCAATGTAGCGTGATTAACCTCAACATTGAGACTGAAGTCCTCCAGCAAATCGTACTGTCTCAAGAAACCGATTACCGTTTCGCAGTCGAAGTCGTATTGATGCTTGGACGGTTCCGCAGGTTTTGGCTCGATGAAAAACTGACCCTTGAATCCCCGTGAACGAGCATAGTCGCGAGCCATAGTTAGCATACGCGCAAAGTGCTCCTTCTCGCGCTTCGTGTCCGTGTTAAGCAAAGACATGTAGCCTTCGCGTCCACCCCAAAATGTGTAGTTTTCGCCGCCGAGCTCGATCGTAGCGTCGATCGCATTCTTCAGCTGAGCTCCTGCATAAGCCACCGTATTAAAATCCGGATTCGTCGACGCCCCATTCATGTAACGAGGATTGCTGAACAAGTTCGCGGTTCCCCAAAGCAGTTTAACGCCCGAGGCTGCCTGTTTCTGCTTCGCGAATTCGACGATAGCCCTCAGATTCGATTCTGACTCCGCGAAGCTTGATCCTTCTTCAACCAAGTCGAAGTCATGAAAACAGTAATACGGCGCTCCTATCTTAG
>JBNMOQ010000113.1:0-14761 GCA_051275055.1 Candidatus Pelagisphaera sp. | reverse complement strand
TGGTGAGGCAACTTGGAATCGTTGGATATACTATATACGATCTTCAAAAGATAGCGTTTTCTTCTTTGGAAAGAAGCCGAATTGAAGATTTGGATACATATCCATATCGAAGCTTTTTGGAACAGCGTCGTCAGTCACGGGGGGATTCGCGTCTGGAGCCAGCTCGCAAGAAAAACGTTATTTTCATTCAAATGGAATCGGTTGACGGAATTTGCTTGTATGGCGATTTTCAAGGCGAACCGATTATGCCGAATCTGAGGCGAATTGCTGAAGAGAACATTTCGTTTGCAAATACTTATGATGCGACGGATGCGGGACGAACTTCGGATGCGGAGTTTATGGTTTTGACGTCGGTTCCTCCTGTGAAGGGCGATCCCGTTTTCCTGAATTTCGATCTAACTAAGATTCCTTCGCTTCCGCGCGTTTTGAAAGAAAACGGTTACTACACTTTTTCGATGCATGGGTTCGATGGTGGATTTTGGAATCGCGCGCAGGCACATCAATCGCTTGGATTCGATCGCGATTTCTTTCTACCGGATTTTCAGCCTTTCCAACGAATTGGATGGGGCGTGTCGGATAAGGTTGTTTTGGAGCGAGCGCTGGAAACGATTCGCAGTACGGAGGGACCGGTATTTGCTCACGTTGTTCTATTAACCCATCACCACCCTTATAATCATATAGGCGATATTTTGGACGATCGTAGGGCAAGTATTGAAGAGGACTTCTTGGTATCGTTGCGTTATGTAGACGCTCAGATTGGACGTTTTTATGATTCGCTAAAAGCTTCTGGAGAGATGGAGAATTCGATTGTGGCGGTATTTAGCGATCATGATAGTGGGATCGCGGGTAGGTTGACGCAATTGCTTGAGATAGAGCATCCGCCTTTTTTGGATTTGGTTCCGTTGGTTGTGGCGGGGTTGGATAAGAATCCTCGAAGAATAGAGCAACTGAGCAGCTTACAAGATTTACCGGTAGTGGTTCTGCATGATTTGGGTATTCGGCCACCAAATACGTTTGTCGGGAACTCGATCGATTCAATTGGAGACTCGATAACGCCCGCTTCTATTCGGGTTCGAATCGAAAACGGAAAAGCGATAGAAGAGGAATCTCAGGTCGATGCTGAGATACTATCGAAATTAGCGATATGGGAACCGAATTCCCTGGGAGGTGTTCAATGATGTATATCCGTTTTGCATTGTTAGTCGTGGTTGCCGTTTTCGTTTGCTCGTGCGGAAGAAATGCCAATCCGCATCGAGCTCCGAGTACGCCTTTTCAGATCGTTGATAAGTATACTCGAGTAGGCGACTTGGTAGACCAGGCTTTATTTCGGTACGAAGGAGAGGCCGTTTTTCTGGAAGGGGAGGTCGAGATTGATCGGAAAATTGATCAGATTCGAATCAAGGGATACTGTCGCTCCAGTCAAGGATTGGAAGCTGGGGCTTGGTTTGCGATGCAAACTTATGGGTTGGGCGGTGAGCTGCTCGTTAGGAATTTACCCCGCATAGCATTCGAATCAAATGATGACGGAGGGTGGGTAGTTGAGTTTGATAAGGTATATACATATAAGGAAATGGGTATCGATTCTGATCGAGAGGCCGTTCTCATTCAATTTAACTATGTTCAGGAGGGTGAGTATTGGTATGATATTAAATACCCCGAAATAGAGCTACCAAGTATTGTGTTCAGTCACTTGACGCCTTCTGAGCGTTTTCGAAACTTGTTGGTCCCTATCCCTTTGATCGCTCCAATTGGGATCGATAGCTTTTACCCAGGGTTGGTCGCAGCTAGCAAAACGCATGATGGCAATTTTGATCACCGGGCTTCAATGGAGATATTTGCTATGTCCGATGGGAAGCCAAAAGAAGAATCGAGGCGTGATCTTGAGTCGGCCATTTCTTTGGGAGGGAATTTTCGACTTGTGGTAGCAAAAGTGCGTTTAGGGGAAAGTGGAAAGTATTTAGTGCGACATGGATTTGTTTGGGATGGAGTGCAATGGTATAACGATAAGGAGAAATTGGGTGGGTTTAAGACCCTGTTGGCAGTGCCATTTTGGGTTTACCTCAGTTCTCTTTCTTTCGTATTCGGGTTCCTTTTGTATGCATGGAAATGTGCGAATCGCATAGGGATCCCTTTCGCGGTTTATGTAATACGGGTTTTCGTCGGTTTGTTGGGGTTGTACACGATATGTATCTCGATGACTAATGTTGGCTTTTGGATACTGTTATTATTGGGAATAGCGTATTTTGTCGCTGGAATGCGTATTCTTGTAAGTGCACGTTTGTATTTTATAGCTTTTACTCTATTTTTCTTATTGGAAATTTATTGGGGCTGGATTTTTTCTCCTTGGCTTGTCTATCGCTCCGGGATTTTGCTATCCGTATTTATCTATGCAGTATTATTATTACCGGTTTTATGGATACGGAATTCTGTGATCTCGATTCTCTTGATCGTCCTTGGAGCTCTGTGTTCGACGTGCATCTACTTCTTGATGAGTTTGTACGCAGATTTCTTTGACGATTATCCTACCTTGAAGGTTATTGGATATGCGGATCAGGTGACAAATGTCTCAGATTCGGTGTGGAGTCTAATGGGAGACTCTCACTTTTCATCACTTGTAATCGTGATTGGATTTGTGGGGTGCCTATTGAGAGCCCACTGGATCGACCGAAAAGGTTGTCACGAAACCTAGTTGTCTGGATCGGCGCTGTTTAGATAGTCAGCGCTAAACGCTGCACTGCCATTCGACTAGAATTTATTCTTCCACATCATCGACTCCATGGGCAAGGGGGAGCGTTGATTGTATTTCGCGGAAAGCTTTTTGTTGTACATGGTTTCTACGTCGCCTTGGACGTGGAAGTAGATGAGTTGGCCGATCGGCATGGCGGCGTAGACGCGCACGGGTTGAGAAACCGAAATTTCGAGCGTCCAGTGATTGCAGAAACCGACGTCACCCTTGCCTGCGGTGGCATGGATATCAATTCCTAGACGCCCGATACTGGACTTACCTTCGAGAAAGGGAACGTGCTTGTGCGTCTCGGTGTACTCGAGGGTAGAGCCGAGATAAGTGATTCCGGGTTTTAGGACGAATCCTTCTTCGCCGATCTCGAAGTGTTTGATCGAGTTGTGCTTTTTTGCGTCCAGAACCTCGTCGATGTAGGTCGCGAGATGCTTGCTGAGATGAACGTCGTAGCTGTTCGTTCCGAGCGATTCACGGGAATAGGGTTCGATGACAATCTCGCGGAGTTCGATCGAGTCGAGAATGGCTTGGTCGGAAAGGATCATGTGATATGGACGCCGTGCCTAACCCAGGATGCCCTTGAGGACTTCGACTAGACGCGGCAGGTTTTTAGAAGTGATGCCCGCGACGTTGATTCGGCCGCTATCGACGATGTAGATACTGTGATCTTGGCGAAGAGCGATCGCTTGTTCTTTGGTTAGTCCGGTAAAGGAGAACATGCCTTTTTGCTCTTTCAGAAAGCTGAAATCGCGGCTCACTCCAGCGGCTGCTAGTGCACTGACAAATTGGTCGCGAACTTCGTGGATGCGTTCTCGCATGGCGGCGACTTCGCCTACCCAGGTAGCTCTCAGGTCGGTGTCGCTTAGCACGGTTTCGACGATGGCTCCGCCGTGTGCGGGTGGGTTCGAGTAGTTTGTGCGAACGGCGATCTTAACCTGGCTGGTGACACGCTTGGCTTCGTCTGCATTTCCTACTACGACGTGTAACGCTCCAACGCGTTCGCGGTAGAGGCCGATGTTCTTGGAAAAAGATTGGCAGACGAACAGTGGATTTCCGGTTTGGGCGAAAGCTCGAACGCCGTAGGCATCGGTTTCGATGTCCGTTCCGAAGCCTTGGTAGGCGAAGTCGAGGAGAGGAGTCCAGCCAGCATTTGCCGCGATGGCGGCGACTTCGTCCCATTGAGCGGGAGAAAGGTCGGCGCCGGTCGGGTTGTGACAGCAAGCGTGCAGGATGACGATGTCGCCTGCGGGAATCGCTTTGATCGAATCGATGAAAGCAGGATAGTCGAGGCTTAGAGTCGATTGATCGAAGTAGGCGTAAGTCTGAGGTTCGAGTCCGGCTGCGGAAAAAATGCCTTTGTGGTTGGCCCAAGTCGGATTGCTTAGCCAAACGCTATTTGTTTTAAGATTAGTGGCGATGAAGTCCGCCGCGACGCGAAGGGCTCCTGTGCCGCCGGGGGTGTGGGCGGTAATAATACGCCCATTGAGCGAATCGGCTAGGGACTCGCCGAAGCAAAGTTGCTGGGTGAGCGCGCCGTAGCTCGGGCTACCTGTGATCGGGAGGTAGCTCTTTGTGGCGTTGGTCTCGACTATGCGTTTTTCCGCTTCGCGGACGGTTCCAAGGATTGGAGTGACGCCAGAATCGTCGACGAATACGCCAACGCTGAGATTTATTTTATCAGGATTGGAGTCGGCTTTGAATGCTTCAGTGATACTGAGGATTGGATCTGCGGGAGCTAGTGATACGGAATCGAATTGTGACATGTTCTTTTTCGGTTAACGGCCTGGTTTAGGGACGCGATCGATCACCGTAGAATCAAGGGGACGTCTGTCAATGTCGCGATGCACGAAATCGTCGATTGCGAATTGGGTGGACTGTGGAGGGGCATGGGCTAGATAAAAGGTTCCTGTTTCAAATTTTTAGACGAGCCATGTTGAAGGTACCCCAATTGAAACGCCGCTCTCCGAGCGTGCACCTGTTAGCTGCGTTTTCGCTCTTTTTGATTCTCGGACAATCCGCGCAATCCGCGGTTTACGATTCCGCCGCTTCTGGAGCTGTGATCGATTGGGATGTGAAACCGCATGAAGGGGCATTGCCGGCGGGCGTTTCATGGAGGACCTTCGAGAGCAAAGCGGCCGGCCAAGCGGTGAGCTTCTATGTTTATTTGCCGCCGAATTATCAGTCCTCCGGCTCAAAGCGATATCCGGTCATTTATAATTTGCACGGAAACGGGAAGACTTCGTTTCAAGGGTTCGAAGACATGCAGTTGCTGGACGAAGGGATTCGCGATGGGAGATGGCCTCCGATGATTGTCGTGCGCCCAAATGGCGGGCGGACTACTTTCTATAAGGATTCCTACGATGGCAAAATTCCGTTGGAGACTGTTGTCATTAAAGAATTGATACCGCATATCGATTCTACTTTTAGAACGATTGCGAAACGCCAGGGTCGCTGCATCGAAGGTTACTCGATGGGCGGTCGCGGGTCGACTCGATTGGCGATGACGTATCCCGAACTCTTCTGTTCGCTAAACTGCCAAGCGGGCAATGTGCCACGGACTTCGGAAATGTTCGATCAGAACGCCACGGATTCGCACCCAAACAACTACTTGGGTCCGAACAAGCAGAGCTTTGTCGATAACGATGCCTTCGAGCAACTGAAGAAGAACATCGATCGGATCCGTGGAAAGCTACGGATCAATATACTCTGTGGGACGAAGGATCCGGGCCACTTGGTATCTATCCGCGATTTTCATCAGGAGCTATTGGAATTGGATGTAGATCATACGTATTTGGAAATAGAGGACATGGATCACGATCGAAAGGCGACAATGAAACTCTATTCCAAGATCTGGTTCGATTACCACGTGGAGTCTCTCCGAAGAGTAGGGGCGTTGCCACGCGAGTAAGAGAAACGGCCGCTATTCAATGGGTAGGGCTAACTGTCCCAGTCAGCCGAGGTAGATGGTTTCACTCCTCGATTCAGCGAATTGAAACCGAGAAAACACCGTCGCTACCGCGGTTGCTTGGGACTCTTCGTAACCCTACCATGAGCTGCTGCTAGATTCTACTTTACTCGAGTGAGCTTGGTGACGCGACCAGTTTGGTTCCAGTCTTGGACGAAGAGGTCGCCGTTTTTGTCGTAGCTAACTCCGTGTGGAGCTGTGAAGACGCCAGCAGGGATGTCTTGGATGGGAGTCTTGAATGCGGCCCACTGTTCTTCGATTGGGTTGTCTCCGAGGAACGCGACGGGCGTTCCTGTTTTGTCGAGAATGGTGACGCGTCCTTGAAGTTCCGCTACGGCACAGAATTCGCCGAAGATGCTAACTGAGCAAGGGCGGCGTAGGTTAGTTGCGTAGATGCCGATTTGATTGCCTTCGAGGTCGTAGTGCTTGAGGCGGCGATTTTCGCGGTCGGATACGAGGAGCCGAGGAGTTTCGAAGCGTGTATCGATGGCGATTCCGTGACAGGTTTTAGTTTGGTTGTCTTCCGTGCCTTTGCTGCCGAAGGTTTTGAGGAGTTTGCCTTTGGGGCTGAAGATGTGCATGAGGTTCGATCCGTAACCGACGACGGCGTAGATGCGGCCATCGGGACCAACGGCAACGGCGGTCAGGCCTTTGAAGGTTTCGGGGATCGGTTGGTCTTCGGTGGATTTGATCTCCATGACCAGCTTGCCGTTGAGGTCTAGCTTGACGATGCGCTCGCCGTTTTTGTGAGCTCCGTACAGGTACTCTTTGCCGTTTTCTTCGCGGACCAGAAGCGAATGGGTGCCGGCACAGTCAAGCGCGATGCTTTTGATGAATTTGCCATTGGGGCGGAAAACGCAGATACCGCGATCGCCATCGGAGGTGACGTATACTTTTCCGGATTTGTCGATTGCGACACCGCCGTGAGTTGGGCCGATGGGATTGCCGTCCGGAAATTTAGCCCACTTGGGATGGGTGTCGAATGTATGGGTGCCATTGCCGGTGGTGACGGAATGATCGAGCGATGCTCCTGCTGGGTGGTCGCCGTCGTGGGCGAGGGCGATTGGCGCAAGGGCCAATGCGGAAATCAAAGTTGCCGCGCTGGCACGGGTGAGAAGAGATACTAGCGAGTTCATGGATCTATTGCGAATTTTAGGTTTCCGATTAGGTGCAGAAGGGGTTCTTCGAGCGAAGGAGGTTTAGGCCTTCCATCGGTCGATATTAAATCACCAACATAGAGGTGTTTGGGTCAGGGTAAAGCAGGAAGCTGTTCGATTTTCAGATTGGTTAGATTTGCGTTTTCCAGGGCGAGGGGTTTTATGGCTGGTGAGCTAGGCTGCGAAGGTGTGATTCAAGGCGGAATTTTCGGATATATTAGGATTGATTCTATTTCAGCGCTTTGGGCGGAAAGAATTGGTTGGACTTGATCTTCCAGCAGGATTTCTCTGGCAGACTCTATCTGATCAACCTCGTTAATATTATTATGATAACTCGAATTGTATCCCTATTTGCTGCGTGTTTATTGCCGTTGACGGCTCTTATTGGCGCCGCCTCAGGTCCGGAATGGACCGATGTATCCGAAGCGGACAAAACGCTCATGGGCGACTATGTAGGCGAGTGGACGAATCCTGAAAGCGGCTATCAGAAGATAAATCCGCGTTTGTGCGCTCAAATCATCAACGTGGATGTTGGGCGCTACCATCTTAAATTCACCCAAGACCACAACTTGCGGGCGGAGGTTTATTTTTCCGGCGACGCGGTTTTAAAAGGAAAGGCGATTGTCGCGAAACAGGATGGCTGGGATATTCGCGTAACGGAGTCTGGTTTGACCGGTAAAGGAAAGATTGGCGACAACGTTGAGTCGTTTTCGCTCAAACGCGTGAAACTCGGATCGCCTACGATGGGGGCGAAAGTGCCAAAGGGTGCAATCGTGTTATTTGGCAAAGGAAACTTAAAGGAGTGGCAGCATGATGATGGGCGCGAGGCGACTTGGACGGTGCTGGACGATGGGGTGGTCGAGATCAATCCTAAGAAATATCATAAGGATGCGGATCCTCCGATTGGCGGATCTATCGAGACGAAGCGCGCGTTTGGCGCGGTTCGCTATCACATGGAATTTCGATACCCAGTAGAGCCTGGAAAGAGCGGTCAAGGTCGTGGAAATAGCGGATTGTTCTTTCATGGTTACGAAGCTCAGATTCTTAATAGTTACGGATTGGAAGGATTGTGGAACGAACTTGGTGGGCTATATAAAATGTCGCCTCCGAAAGTGAATGCAGCTCGCCCGCCGATGGAATGGCAAACGTACGATATTAATTTTACTCCAGCAGTTTACGAAGGTGGTAAGCTCAAGGAAAGTCCAAGGATTACCGTGCGATTAAACGGAATAGTGGTCCAAAAGAACGAAGAGCTCCGTCATCAGACTGCTCACGTTCAAGCGGATCGAGTTAAACCGGCTCCCGATGGGCCTCGCCCGATTTCGCTTCAAGATCACTCAAATCGTATTCAATTTCGAAATACTTGGGTAAAGGAATTGTAGTTCTATCGTTTTGATCGCGGCCGAACTCTGAGCGACTGTTGACCCTTCTAAGGGTGGCAGCCCGGAGGTCGACCGCTACCATCTTTGAGTGTGCGTCTACCTCCTTTGTTTTGGTACGTCGTCGCGGGGCCCTGGGGAATTCTGATTTACCGGATCGCCAATACACTAGATGCGATCGTTGGACACCGGAATCAACGGTACGAGCGATTCGGAAAGTGTTCCGCTCGAGTTGACGATGTGTTAAATTTTGTCCCGGCAAGAATAAGCGAGCTTTTAGTATTGGGCTTTCGGCGTATTGGCGAGATGCCCGGGCTTGCACCTGACGCGCGAAAGCATCCAAGCCTAAATGCTGGTTGGCCCGAAGCGGCGATGGCTCGGTTTTTGGGAGTGGTGATTGGTGGACAATGTATTCCAAAGGTGAACTGGTAGAGACGGCTGTGATGAA
Source organism: Candidatus Pelagisphaera sp. (assembly GCA_051275055.1). GTDB lineage: Bacteria > Verrucomicrobiota > Verrucomicrobiia > Opitutales > Opitutaceae > Pelagisphaera. The sequence goes on along the minus strand of JBNMOQ010000113.1, from coordinate 6,075 downwards.
TGAAGGCGCTCGGCGGCCTACGGCAAAAGGTATCGGTCGTTGTAACGCGAGGATGCGAGTAGCCCACGTGAATTTTTGAGACGTGGCCTTGGTCGTTTTGATCGTCCTAGAGGTGATTTATTAATCGGGTTTTGTCTTTTGCAGATCGGGTAATGATTGGAGTTTGTGCTTGCGTAGTTGCTGTTTGAGGAATTTTTGTCGCTGGAAGGTCGCCGATGTTGGGCGATGCTGAATTTGTTCTTTCCATCAATTTCATTCGCAGAAACCAGGAAACGCCGTGAGAATCGGCGACAGTCGCGCTGAGGTATGGAGCTTTCGATGAAAGCTCTGAGTCCTATTGCTGGCTGCGAGTAAAATGCCAATCGGAATGCTTAGGCGTTTCGGTTAACACTTGTCGCGTAAGCAAGGGGTATAGAGTGATTCGATCTTGGGGATTCCGTTTTTACGATGCGCTAGGGATCGATCGCCTCGTAGTAGGACTGTCTTTCGGTAACCGATCGAAGTTGTCTGCTCGGTGGACCTACGGGTTGTCTGTATTGATGTTTTCGTGACGAGTAACTGCTTAATGCGAAAATTGTCATGACAACTCAAAATTCAAACAATCATACTGCTACGTTTGCCCGTTGTGGGATCGTTATCGCGTCATTGCTGTTGATGCCGTTTTCAAATGGCGACGAGAGCGTGGAGCTGGATCCATTTATCGTTGGCGCTACACGCACGGAACGTGCGGCTGATACGTTGGGAGTGAGCGCTGACAGTCTTGTTGGCAGCGAAATTGAAAAGGGAATGTATCGCAATCTGAGGCATGCGCTGTTCAATTTGAATGGCGTGTATGCTCAAAGCGATGAAGCTTTGGCGTCTACGAGTGAGATAATGATTCGCGGAAATTCGGGCTCGAGAGTTCTCAGTATTGTTGATGGAGCGAAGACGAATTCGTCTATCTTTTCGGCTGGTCGATTTATGGCTGGCGCGAGTGGGTTTAACTTAGATCGCGTCGAAGTGATTCGAGGAGCTCAGAGCACGCTTTATGGTTCGAGCGCGATTGGGGGCGTTGTTTTGTTGGAAACCCGACGAGGCCGTGGAGCTCCGAGCTACGCGGTGACGACTGAAGCGGGTTCGTTTAATAGCTATTTGGGTGCTTTGCAGGGGCAGGGCGAATCTGGTGAACTGGATTTTTCGTTTCACTTGGCCAGTCAAGAAAGCGACAACGAGCGTTTAGATAATGAAGGCAAGATGAAGAGCTATTCGTTTCGTTTTGACTACGATATTGGCGAAAATACCACGGTTGGCGTTGTCTCGCGTGGTGAGTATACGGACTACAGCAACCCGAGTGGAGACTTGACTCCGCCGCCATCGATTCGCGTTCAAAGCGACACTGCAGTGATGAGCGCTTATGTAGAAACGGTTAGCGACGAATGGACGCAGAAACTTACGCTGTCGTTGCTTGACGAATACTATCGCCAAACAGGTTCGTTGTACATCGGAGATTCTAGCAACCTGTCGTTGGATTGGCAGAATGTGATAGATGTTTCCGAATCGATTCGATTGGTGGCAGGTTCTACTTGGGAGCTTCAGGAGGGGAATGATAATTCGTTTCCTGAAAGCGAAGGCGAAAATTGGGCCTTATTCGCGCAAGCGGAAGTTGCGGCGAGCGAGAGTGTGAACTTGGTCGTAGGGGCTCGGTATGACGATTATCAATTTGCCGGTTCGAAGTCCACGCTTCGAGCGAATGGATCGTGGATGTTACCCTCGAAGACGAAGCTGAGAGCGGCAGTAGGCAGTGCATTTAGAGCGCCTAATTTCTTCCGCTTATTTTCGACTTCCGTGTTCGCTCTTGGAAATCCGAATTTGAAACCAGAAGAGAGTGAAGGTTGGGAGATTGGATTCGATCAGTATTTCAGCGATGGTAATGGGCAGTTCGGGCTGACCTATTTTCTCAATGATATTGAGAACCTGGTGACATGGGTTCCCACCACTGGATGGGATGGAACTTACGTGAATCGCGATGTCGCCGAAAATTACGGCGTTGAAGCCTATGCGGATTTTCAGGTCACGGATATCTGGAATGCAAGCGTTGCCTACACGTGGACGGAATCGAAATCGACTAATCTCGAGTTCGGATCGACGACCCGTCAGCCGGGAGCGCCTCGCCATCAGATCAGTTTCACCAATGACCTTTGGATCGACGAGAAATGGTCGACGGGCGTGGGGATTAATTACGTACTGGGCCGTGAAAGCTTCGGGAGCACAGATATCGATGACTATGTATTGGCCCGAGTGTACGGGCGTTATCGTATGTCGGATAGCATTTCGCTGACAGCGAGAGTGGAGAATGCGCTCGATGAGGATTATACCTTCAGCTATTCGAGTTTTTCGGGCAGGGTGCCAGCTAGAGGATTCGCAGCCTTCGGTGGATTGGAGTGGCGATTCTAGGGTCAGCGTGAATGATAGGATCGGATGCTTCGCAAAGTGGATAGAATGATGTCGTATTGGCGAAATCATGGTTGGTTCCAGGTCGGACAGATCTGGAATCTATCTTTCGTCGCTGTTTTCGTTTTGAGTTTGCAGTGCGGGGCGGCGAAGGCGGATCAGATACCGGTCACCTATGCGAATAATTTCAGTATTGAAATATACGATACGCATAAGCTTTTGACGGTTCGGAACCCCTGGCGTGGAGCGGAGACCCTTTCTTTCGAATATGCTTTGGTTCCGAAAGATTCCCCGATCCCTGATTTGCCTGTTGGGGTGCAAATCGTTCGTACGCCCGTTGATCGGATGTCGGTTCTGGCGACGGTATATGTGGGTCACGTGCAAGCCTTGGATCTTTACGATCAGTTAGTTGGTATGTCTCATTTGAATTATACGAGTGACCAAAGGGCTTTAAGGCAGGTGGAAAATGGATACACCAAGGAGATTCAGACAGGTACTTCGCTCAATATCGAATCATTGCTGATGTTGAAGTCGGATGTTATTTTTACCAGCGCGATGGGCAATCCGCAATTCGATGCTCACCCGCAATTGCAGCGGGCGAGGCAGCCGGTCGTTGTCACTGCTGGTTATATGGAAGAGCATCCCTTGGGTCGTTCTGAGTGGATCAAATTTACGGCGGCTTTTTTCGATAAGGAAGATGAGGCTGCAGAGATATTCGATAGGATATCGAGTGAATATAATCGTTTGACCAATTTGGTGAAGCGCGCTGAAAGCCGTCCGACTGTTGTTGCGAATGCACCGTTTGGCGGAGTTTGGCATGTCCCGGGAGGGCGAAGTTATACGGCTCAGGCGATTGCCGATGCGGGCGGGGATTACGTATTTTCGGATGATCGTTCGGTTGGGGGTGTGCCGAAGGATTTCGAGAGCGTTTATTTTAGAGCTGGTTCGGCTAATTTCTGGTTGCATCCGGGGCCTTCCCGTTCGTTAGCTTCCTTGCTCGAATTGGATGAGCGCTTCAATCGATTCAATGCATTTGAGGAAGGAAGAGTATTCAATAATACATTGCGCGTTAACGCGAATGGAGGGAATGATGTTTGGGAGCGCGGCACGCTTCATCCGGAAGAGGTACTGGCAGATTTAATTGCGATTTTGCATCCGAAATTATTGCCGAAACACAAATTCGTTTACTATGAGCGGATCGACTGAGGTAATTGTAGATAAGAGAAAGGGACGATACGCGCTTTCGTTTGGTCTATTGGCGATTGTTACGCTGATCGTCTTGGTCGCGAATGTCTGTCTCGGTTCCGTGATGATTCCGATAGGGGATGTGGTCGGTTCTTTTTTCGGTTCGGGTGATGTCGATCCGGTGATATCTGGCATCGTGCTTGATTTTCGCTTCCCAAGGGCACTGACCGCTTTGTTGGCCGGAGCGGCATTGGCGGCGTCTGGATTGATGATGCAGACAGTTTTTCGTAATCCGCTGGCAGATCCGTTTGTATTGGGAGTCAATAGCGGGGCGAGTCTAGGCGTAGCGGTGGTGTTGTTGCTTTTGGCCCCCTCTGGAGTGGCGTTGACCCAAAATCTTCAATTTTCGGGGCACTTGCTTGTCGTGTTTGCGGCAACTGGTGGGGCGGCTGCTGTGTTGGCAGTACTATTGGTTTTCGCTCAGCGAGTAGATGTCATGTCTTTACTGATACTTGGATTGATGATCAGCTACGGTATTGGGTCGTTGGTGAGTATATTGATGTTCTATAGCATGGCGGAACGTCTTCAGTCGTTTTTCAGTTGGTCCTTCGGAAATTTCGGAAACATAACCTGGTCGCAGTTTCGCGTATTTGCTCCGGTCGTTATGCTGGGGTTAGGCGCATTGTTTCCGTTGTTCAAAATTCTGGATGCGTTTCTTTTGGGGGAACGTTATGCGAAGAGTATGGGCGTTAGAGTGAAAAGCGCTCGTATTCTAATCTTGGGGAGCGCTTCATTGTTGGCTGGAGTGGTTACGGGATTTTGCGGACCGATAGGGTTTTTGGGAATCGCTGCCCCGCATTTTTGCCGTTTTCTTTTTAGGACGGCGGAACATCGTATTTTGGTTCCGGCGTCGATGCTGGTTGGTGGATTAGTTGCGCTGGTGGCAGATTTGATAGCCAAGGCGCCTGGGCTTGAATCGACGCTTCCATTGAACGCAGTTACTGCGTTGATCGGGGCGCCTGTGATTATGGTAGCGTTGCTCAAACAACGAAATTTGAGAAAGGTATTCGGTTGATGAGCGAGAGAAATGTCGTATTGAAAACCTCGCGGTTGAAGATTGGATACGCTTCGAGAAAAGGGAGCGAGTCCGTGGTAGCGGAGGATCTATCGCTTTCGTTGCGAAGCGGAGAGCTGGTATGCTTGCTGGGGCCGAATGGAGCGGGGAAGTCGACTTTGATTCGTTCGCTAGCAGGCTTAGAGGAACCGCTGGCTGGATTGATCGAATTGAATGGTTCCGATGCCAGTTTGATGTCGCCCAAGGAGAAGGCTCGCTTGACGAGCGTCGTATTAACGGAATCGGCTCCAGCGGGAATGTTTACGGCTTATAGCTTGGTGGCTTTGGGGAGGCATCCTCATACTCGGTGGACGGGTAGTCTGAGGAAGGAAGATAGAGAGCGAATCGACTGGGCTTTGCAGGTTGTCGGGGCTGATGAATTGGCGAGTCGCCAGGTGGGTGAGTTGAGCGATGGGGAACGGCAAAAAGTGATGATTGCACGGGCTTTGGCACAGGAAGCGTCGATTCTGATTTTGGATGAGCCGACGGCCTTCGTGGATTTACCGCGTAGGGTGGAGCTGATGCGTATATTGGGCGATTTGGCGCACCAGGTAGGTATTGCGGTTTTATTGTCTTCGCATGATTTGGAGTTGTCTCTACGCTGCGCGGACAAGCTTTGGATTATGAATTCGGTTGGAGAGATCGAGGTTGGCGCTCCGGAGGATCTGGCTTTGAGCGGAAAAATTGGCTCGGTGTTTGCGAGCGATAAGGTCGATTGGGATTCGGAGCAAGGAGGGTTCCGTTTGCGTCGCGAGACGGCTCGTTTTGCTCGAGTGGACGGCGATGGAGAAGTTGGGTTGTGGACGCGACGAGCTTTGGAGCGAATGGGCTATGTCATTCGTAGCGACGGCGATGAGTTAGTGAGCGTTTCATTTGAAAAGCACGAAGGCGATGTGGTCTGGAATGTAACCTTTCCGGAAGGGGAAAGGCGTTTTCAGTCGCTGGACGCGCTATGCGCTTGGATAAGGGAAAATCTAGTGGAGAAAGAAGTACTAACGGATTCACAGAGATAGTTTCGTCCTGTATCTAAGCTGTAAGGGTTTCTTTTGTAGGTCCCCTCGCTGAGGCGACATGCTTGGGTTTGACGGGTCAGGGACTTGTCCTACAATTAGTCTTATCGAATAAAACCAACTTCTTTAGCACTCTCTAAGTGGTTGGATCGATTCGAAGATTGAGTTTACTAGCGGCGAAAGTTCCTAAAGGGTATAAGACAATGAAGGGCAACATCTCTACTAAGGCGGGCGATAAGGGGAAAACGGGTATAGTAGGTGGATCGCGTGTTTATAAGGACGATATTCGTATCGAGTGTTTGGGGGCTTTGGATGAAGCCAATAGTTCGCTTGGGT
>JBNMOQ010000112.1:0-14836 GCA_051275055.1 Candidatus Pelagisphaera sp. | reverse complement strand
CGCCTGTTTGCGCTCCTTCGCGCTGCATGCTGCTAACGGGGAAACATCCCGGACATGCCTACATTCGCGGTAACGACGAATGGGGCGAACGAGGCGACACGTGGAATTTCGCAGCAGCAGTCGATGACCCGAATCTGGAAGGTCAGCGTCCGCTTCCTGACGGAACCACAACGATTGGGTCTGTACTGCAGTCGGTTGGATACAAGACGGCGCTCGTCGGAAAATGGGGTCTAGGAGCTCCATTGACCAATAGTATTCCCACTAAGAAAGGATTCGATTTCTTTTATGGCTATAATTGTCAGCGTCAGGCCCATACGCTTTTCCCGAAGCATCTGTGGCGAAACGAGGAGAAGCATTGGCTGGATAACGAGTTGGTTGTTCCGGGAACGAAGATTCCTGAAGGAGCCGATCCTAATGATCCCGCTAGTTATGCGAAATTCGAATTAAATGAATTTGCTCCGGAGTTGATGCTGAACGAGGCGTTGGATTTTGTTCGGAGCAATAAGGACGAGCCGTTCTTTCTTTATTTCGCTTCGCCGCTTTCGCACGTTCCGTTGCAGGCGCCGGAGAAATGGGTGAAGCACTATCAGGAGAAATTCGGTCCTGAAGAACCTTACCTTGGTGACCAGGGATATTTTCCGCATCGCACGCCTCGGGCTGCTTACGCAGCGATGGTTTCGTATCTAGATGAGCAAGTCGGGGATATTGTCAAAGAACTCAAAGCGCTTGGGCTTTACGACAATACGTTGATCATGTTCTCCAGCGATAATGGACCGACTTACAATGGAGGTAGCGACTCGGCATATTTCGCGAGCGCGGAGCCATTCAAAAGCGAGAAGGGCTGGGCGAAGGGATTTACCACAGAAGGTGGTATTCGCGTTCCAATGATTGCGAGTTGGAAGGGTAGGATCCAGAACGGACGGACGACGCAGCATGTTTCGGCGTTCTGGGATGTGCTGCCGACGCTTTGCGCGGTTTCGGGCGCGAAGACCCCTAAGGATATCGATGGATTGAGTTTTCTTCCGACCTTGCTCGGCAAAGAACAAAAGCCTCACGATTTCCTGTATTGGGAATTTCCTTCATATGAAGGTCAGCAAGCGGTTCGCATGGGTGACTGGAAAGCTCTTAGGAAGAACATATTCAAAGGCAACATGACCTTGGAGTTGTATAACCTGAAAACCGATCCCCGCGAGCAAAACGATGTAGCGAAGCAGTACCCGGAAGTCGTGGCGACAATCGAAGCGATCATGAAACGGGAACATGAACCCGCATTTCTCGAACGATTCAAAATAAAGGAATTGGGAGATTAGAGGGGGACCAAGGATTTTTGACAGGATACGTTTCATTACATGATGCCTCCTGCGTCGGCAACTTGATGGATTTCCTAGACATTTCATCAAGTTGGCGAAGCCATCATGTAGCGGCGCAGCAGCGTATCCTGTTAAAATGAATAAGATGTAGGTTGATTATCGAGTCCGGAGGCCTCGATCCACCTTGTTGAGTTCGAGGTCTTGATTTCTCAGAACGCTTGTCGATATCCGTTTCGCGCTTCACTTTTCCGATCTTGGAGTCAGGATAGATTGTTATGCGTTTACCTCTTTTACTCTCAATCTTCTTTTCCTTTATTTTAGCGGGCGTTGCGTACTCCGATAATTCGGCTTTGAAGCCGATTCCCCGTCCTGATCAAGTCTGGAATAACAAGGGAGGGGAGACCTGGATGGGTCGCCATGAGGCGATTAAGGAGACTAAGAGAAAGGGCGAAGTCGATCTCATCTTCGTAGGCGATTCGATCACTCACGGTTGGGATACGACGGGAACGGGAACTAAGATTTGGAAGCAAGTCTATGAGCCGTTCAATGCGGTGAATATGGGGTTTGGCGGTGACAGGACAGAACATGTTTTGTGGCGATTCAACGATGGGGAGCTGGATGATATTTCCCCAAAAGTCGCGGTGGTCATGATCGGTACGAATAATTGGCGAGCGAATACGTTTCAGGAAATAGCGGAAGGCGTGGAAGCGGTTTGCGAGGATTTGCGAACAAGATTGCCGAAAACCAAGATTTTGCTTTTGGCAATTTTCCCGCGCGTCAGTTCGGACCCTTGGGCTGGCGCGAATGTAGTGATGGCTAATCGCTTGATCGAAAAGCTGGATGATGGAAAATGGATTAATTTTCTGGATATCGGTAGTACGTTTCGCGACAAGAAAGGTCGCTTACCGCAAGAAATTATGCCGGATGGATTGCATCCGAATGAAGCAGGTTACGAGGTATGGGCGGAAGCGATTCGGCCGAAGCTATCGGAGCTGATGGGAGTCGACGTCCCGAAATACCGGAGTGGAAAGTAGCACAGGCTTCCAGCCTGTTTCTCCACAGGCAGGATGCCTGTGCTACGCTTCGTTTAGCTCTGAGCTGCTAGGTGGTGGGTTTCCATCGGCACTGACTTTGGTTGGGTAGGCCGGGACGGTGTTGCCCTACCTGTTTTTTAATTAACGGTTATCGTCGTCTTTTCGCTTTTTGATAAAGCTGTAGTTCATTAAATAGGACAAACCGAGGAGAGTGCCTGCCTGTCTTAGGGCACGCATGGAGCCGACTGCTTGGCGGATCGAAGAGGATTTTGGCTCGTCGATTGAGAAGAGGATAAGAACCGTGAGTAGAACCAAGGTGTGGTGGATTGCCGAGAGAGTGTGAAACACGCTAAGAAAATCGTCGGTTTGCGTTTGGGCCCATTCGATGAGGAATCCTCCGGCGATGGGGGAAAGGGCTCCGGCTAGCGATGTTACGGCTAGGTTGAGACTGATCGAAGCAGTTTTGGCTTCTTGCGGAACGAGCTTGAGGATCATGGTGAAGGATCCGAAGAGAAAACCAGCTCCGAACATTCCCCCTGTAGCGAATATCAAATACACGAGCCAATGAGTACTGGGAGAGGTCCAGGTGAAGAGATAGCCGTTGATCATCCAGGATGATAGGGCGACGATGAGGCAGAGTCGGCAGCCATGGCGGTCGACGAGCTTTCCCCAGACCGTCATCGATAGGGCTCCGGTTATAGTGGCAGTCATGACCGCATAGCCGACTTCGCTGGTCGTCATCCCAAGCGCCTTTAGCATGAACACTGGAAAAAATGGGCCCATAAAATTGGCGGTTAACCCGAAGGCCGCTCCAAAGAGTATGAACCGGAAGAGCGACTTATGTTTTAAGATGATTGTAAATTTCGAGGCCAAGCTTCCGGTCCGGTCGACCGAGGCGTCTTCTCTCGAGTAGATCCGTTGTTGAAGGACGATTGAGATACTGCGTAGAAGAATGCCAGTAGCGATAATCCATTGGAATCCCAACGTGAGATTCGTCTCGGTGAATGCTTTGATCGTTTGGCTCGCGGCGATTAGAAATAGAACCATACCGCACTGCAGAATCCGGTTTCGCCTTCCCAGGTATTTCCCACGCGAACGTTTGGGCAGCCACTCCTGGATCCACGAAGTCCAGCTAATGTTTATTATTGCGAAGGCAAAGCTGGATGCTCCGAATAATGAAATCATGAATACAACTGCAGGCCAGCTACCGTCATGGGGAATGTAGGGAAGAATGGTCGCGAGTAGAGCCCAGCAAAGAAGGTGGACCCATGAAAATGCGAGGCAGATGTTTTTTTGCGATGCCTTACGCGTCATTACTGGCATCGCAAAGAGTTGAATGATGTTACACCAAGCTGGGAGCGAGGCGATAATTCCGTAACTGCCCTCGGAAAGCTTGAGTAAGTCGGTTGCCATGCTCGCTACGAGGAAATTGCCAGGCATGGTCATGAAGACCAAGGGCATGGCGACGACTCCCTCTATGATAGAGAGCCGCATATTGCTTCGTAAATTCGTTGGCGGATTCGATTGGACGGACATGGTAGCGTATCACCCGATTTTTCCGAAACGTATCGAACCGTTTAGGTGGGCTTGCAAGCGATAAGTATAGCTCTTGTAAAATACCTCGAAGCTTGCTTCGTTGCTATTTGGTAGCGGCCGATCTCCGAGCGGCCATTGATCCCGCTCATCGAGATCAACTACTTTAGAAACAATGGCCGCTCGGAGATCGGCCGCTACCTTTTGAATACCTTGGGGATCTTAACTCGGCGAAGTTCGAAGAACGATTGCCCCGGGGATGCTCTATCTTTCCCAAACGTCCTCTGTTCTTAAAGCCCCCTTTAAACCAAGTGATGAAGTTATTGAAAATCGGACTTTTATTGAAAATCGCCCTGGTCTCTTTTGCCGTTGCCGGTGAAAAACCGAACGTCCTGTTCATTATGACGGACGACTTGAATTGCGATCTGGGGAGTTATGGGCACCCGCTCGTAAAGACGCCCAATATCGATCGCCTCGCGAGCCAGGGAGTGCTATTCGAAAACGCGTATTGCAACTATCCGGTTTGCGGACCGTCTCGAGCGAGTTTCATGACTGGATTGTATCCCGAGCAAAATGGGGTGACGGTCTTACGTCGACTTTTTCGGAATTACGTTCCGGATGCGGTTACCCTGTCGCAACATTTCATGCGCAATGGTTACACTGCGGCCCGCGTTGGAAAAATCTATCATTACGATAATCCGAAAGGCGTCGGTACCGATGGACACGACGATCCGGCATCGTGGAATACGAAAATCAATCCTCGTGGACGGGACAAAGACGAGGAAGATAAAATCTTTTCGATTAGGCCGGGTTCTTTTGGGGCGAGCTTAAGTTGGCTGGCGGCAGATGGCACTGACGAAGAGCAAACCGATGGTAAGGTAGCGACGGAATCAATCGGGTTGATGAAGCAATACGCCGATGCCGATACCCCGTTTTTTTTGGCAGTGGGTTTCTACAAGCCACACACGCCCTATGTGGCCCCAAATAAGTATTTCGATCTCTATGATCCGAGCGAGATTGTGGTTCCTTCGATACCAGAGGGATATTTGGATACACTGCCGAAATCTGCTGGGAAAACGGTGAGCGCTTTTAAGAATCAAATAGATCTGCCTGAAGAGACCGCTCGTAAGGCGATACACGCGTACTATTCGACCATTTCGTTTGTGGATGCTCAAATCGGGCGCGTGCTCGAATCGCTTGATGAACTTGGATTGCGTGACAATACGATCGTGCTATTCAGTTCTGACCATGGCTACCACATGGGTGAGCATGGGCATTTTCAGAAGAACACGCTTTTCGAGAATGCAGATCGCGTTCCGTTGATCCTTTCAGCTCCGGGAATGAAGGAAGTCGGAAAACGATCTCAGTCGTTTGCTGAAATGATCGATTTTTATCGAACGCTGAGCGATCTAGCCGGTTTGCCTAAACCGCCCGAATACGTAAAGGGGGTAAGTCTTAGACCGGTTCTTCAAAATGTTTCGAAGGCGCCGCGTTTGAATTCGTTTACGCAATTAGTAACCGGATACACGCTGCGAACGAGGGATTTTCGAGTAACAAAGTGGAAGGAAGGCGCTCCCGATAATTACGAGCTATACGATCAGCGAAACGATCCCAAGGAAATGGTGAACTTGGCTAAGAATCCGGAATACCGGAAAGAGCTGGCGAAGCTGAATAAGCAGTTGGAAAAGCGAATCGCCGATGCTACGGCTCGTCCCAAGGGACTCGCATTCACTGCTCCCGATCCGAAAGACCGTGGCGTCCAGAAGACCTATGAATAAGGTATCCTAGTTTAGCTAGGCATGCCGTCGAAAAAGTCGACGACACCGGTTTCTAGTGAATACTTGGCGCCGACGACTAGCAATTTGCCGTTTTGATGAAGCTGTTCGAGGATTGGCGAACTATTGCGGATGTGGTTCGCGGATGTGCTGATGTTGGCTCGAACCGCCTGTTTTAGCAGAGCTTTTCGATCGTCTCGAAGATTGGTAGCCAGAAGCGGTTCCAGGGAAGGGCGAACGCGGTCGACGATTGAGTATAAATGAGACGATTGTTTGTCGCGCGGCTGATTCATGGAGTCGAGTGTCGCGGAGACCGCCCCGCAATTGGAATGTCCTAGTACGACAACTAGAGGGGTTCCGAAGCTTCCTACGGCAAATTCTATGCTCCCGATTTGAGAAGGGGCGACGATGTTGCCTGCGACCCGGATAACGAAAAGGTCGCCTAGACCTTGATCAAAAACGATTTCGGCAGGCACGCGCGAATCGGAGCAACCAAGAATAATTGCGAAGGGTTCTTGGCCTCCAGCGACTGCGGCCCTGCGTTTTTCGGAGTCCAATGATGCGACGTCGTGGCTTCCGGAGACAAATCGTTGATTGCCTGTTTGGAGTCGGTCGAGAGCTTCTTCTGCTGTGATCATCAATAGTTTGGATTGTGCGTGCATACCCAATCTCGGGTAGAGCTGAAGTTCCAGGTTATTCGTTTTTTCGACTTTGGGACAATCAGTTTGATTGCGAGGGTGCGTTCTTTGAATGTAGGGCTGGAGCTTGCTCCATGCCGCGTTGTTCGAGTTTGATCTTCATTCGCGGCACGGAGCAAGCTCCGGCCCTACGATAGTGAATTCGTCTATAAGTCGCGTAAGGCTCAGCGATCGTCCCAGAATCGACGCATTTCAAGGTAAAGGAAAGAGGCGGTCCAAGTGATCAAGACCAAGCCGGTCAATGATTCTATGCCAGTTAGGTAGCGTATATTGCCGACGGGTTCGATGTCGCCGAACCCGACTGTCGAGAAGGTGGAAAACGAAAAATAGACACAGTCCATTAGGCTGCCGGTGAAATTGCCCTGAAGCTCTCCCCATCCGTCGCGATGGTGCATGAAGAAGTAAGCGATGGCGAAGACCCAGACTTCTGCTGCATGGGCGATGAGGGCACCAAAGACGCCGAGAACGATTCGCATGCGATGTTTGATGTTCACCTTAGGCATGATCCGAAACATGCGGTATAAAACCTCGTAGTGGATAACCACGGACAAGGCGACTACGATTGTGTTGAGCAGGAATGTGGCGATCATAACTTCGGAGAGAAGAGATATATTTTAAAGAATAGGCGTTTGAATCGAAATCCCAAGCAAATTTGGAACGAACTGGAGCAGGTTGGTCGAAAGTGCCCCTCTCGTCAGAATGACTGGGGCTCTGCGGCGATACTAGTTCCAATGATCGCTACAGCCTTTTCACTCGACGTCTTTGGGTATGACGAGGCCGTCTTTCTCGCAAAGGTAGAGAAGGGCGTTTTCTACGATCGAACGGGCCTTGCCGATTTCGTTCCCTAGGTGTTCATGGACTTCCGCGTCATTGGGAGACTCGATCACGCATCGTCGGCAGTAGTTCTCGAATGATGACAAACTCGCAACCAATGCTGAAGTGTGCTGAGGACATTCGCATTTAATGTTTGGATTCGAAGAAGCGATCGTTGCGAGTTGCCGATCGGAAAAGAGACGAGGGGTCACTTCAAATGCGGTTCCCGGTTGGATAGTTGGGTCCGATTGGTGCGTCGCGTTGGAGAGCGCGGCTTGGAGGTAGTGGGTGAGTAGTTCGGGAGAGCAAGGAATGCGTATTAGAAATTTTCCTTTGGTGGCGAATTGCTTCAGGACTTCGCTAGGAGCGTAGTCGTAGATGAGAGCCATGGGCGTATCAGGGTATTCAAGCGATGCTACACTTCCGCGACGTCGGCAATCTACTGCGGTCGCGTCCAAATCAACCACCACGATGTCTGGATGAAGGTCGTCCTTTTAGGCTCTTTGAAATTGTTTCGGCAAAATAGATGTCCACGTCTTCGATAGGTTCCCAATGGGCATGATTTTTACTTCGGATGAAGATGCGCGAATGGCAGTGGTCGCGGTTTGCCGTGTTTCGTATTCGAGCAAGCGGTTGCGGAGCTCCGGAAGCGATAGACTGGCTATGGAACTGATGGAGTCGCCAAGATTGGTTAGCCTTTTTTAAAGCGCCAATTGTTCGACTTGTTCTTGGGAGTAGCGGCGGCGACCTGTCTCGGACTGTGTGCTTGCTTTGATGAATTGGCGGCGTTCCCAAGTTCGGAGCGTATTCGGAGATAGTCCGGTAATATTGGATACGGCCCCTATTTCGAAGTAGGGGGATTTTGCGTCGGGTTTTAGATTTGGTATTGGATGAATGGCGGTTTCAAATCGAGTTGAATGAGACATCCTTTTTATTGCTGAATCTTCGTTCGTTTGCTAGTTGATTTTTTTAAAACGGACCGATTGGTCTCGAATGCTAAAACGTTGATTGAGTGTATTGGTTTTATTTGCTCGAGAACCGAGCGCCGCAAGTCCCTCCCGTTTGCTTGCGGCACTGGTTTCGAGTTAATTTCGTTGGATCATTAAGGCAGTTCTAAAACTGCATCGAGTACGTGAATAACACCATTTCCTGCCAGTATATCAAAGCCGATCACCGTCGCATTTCCTGCGGTTACGGTTTCACCAACGGTTACGTCCAAGTCTTCTTCGTTTAGCGCTTCGACTGTGTTGACGCCCGCGTCTAAGTCCGTAGATAGGATCTTGGAAGGAACGACATGGTAGGTTAGGATCGCGGCGAGCGCGGCAAGGTCTGCTTCTTTATCCGCGTCGTCCGCTAGGAGTTCATCCAATGCTTCTTGCGTGAATGCTGCCAAAAAGGCGGCGTCTGTAGGAGCAAACAGGGTGAATGACCCCTCGGCGTCTAAAGCAGTTACCAGGTCAGTGGCGGCGAGGGCCGCCCCTAGGATTGCAAACGATTCTTCGAGTCCATTGATAGCGATTGTCGATCCGACTCCGGATGGAGACAATATACTGTTGACCGTGTGAATGACACCATTTCCGGCTAGCAAGTCTGCTTCAATGACAGTTCCTTCTTGTACGGTAACCGCTCCTTCTGTGAGGGTGACGTATACATTCGTTCCTGTTAGAGAAGCGGCTGTGTTTACTCCTTCGGCTAGGTCAGTCGAGCGTATCTCGCCTATAACTACATGGTAGGATAAAATCCCTGCCAGAGCGGCAAGATCGTCTTCCATATCTGCGTCGTCCGCTAGGAGTTCTTCGAGGGCTTCTTGAGTGAAGGCCGCGAGAAACGCTGCGTCGTTGGGAGCGAAGAGAGTGAACATGCCTTCGCCGTCCAATGCTACATCGAGTCCAGTTGCCTGAAGTGCGGCGGATAGAATCGTGTAGGATTCTGGAGTGCCTCCCGATCCGATGGTCGATCCGATTCCGGAGGGCGTTAGAACCGCATTCACAGCGTGGATAACTCCATTGGATGCGAGGATGTTCGCTTCGGTTACTCCAGCATCTTGCACGGTGACGCTACCTTCTATGAGAGATACGTAGAGATTTACGCCAGTCAGAGCAGGAGCGGTGTTTACTCCTTCAGCTAGATCGGTCGAAAGTATTTGGGATCCGACTACATGGTAAGAGAGAATGGCAGCCAGGTCTTCGAGATCCGATTCCTTGTCCGCGTCGTCTGCCAATAGCTCGGCAAGGTCTTCTTCACTGAAAATGTCCAAGAAAGCCTCATCGGTTGGGGCGAAGAGCGTGAAAGCACCCGCTCCATCGAGAACTGCATCGAGTCCAGTAGCTTCGAGCGCCGCGCTCAGAATGGTGAAGGAAGGCATGGTGCCTCCAGCAGCGAGGGTCGAACCGATTCCGTAGGGAGCGAGTACGCTATCCACGATATGAATAACGCCATTCCCAACGATCAAATCAGCTTGGGTTACTTTTGAGTCCTGAACGCCGACCATTCCGTCTTCTAGGGTAACATTGAGTCCCAGTCCTGTGAGAGCGGGAACGGCATTGGTTCCTTCCGCGATATCGGAAGATAGAATTTTGCCCTCTGCGACATGGTAGGAGAGAATTCCGGCAAGAGCAGCCAAGTCTTCTTCCTTGTCCGCGTCGTCTGCCAGCAATTCATCCAATTCCTCTTGTGTAAACATTTTGAGGAAGGCCTCATTGCTAGGAGCGAAGAGTGTAAATGAGCCATCTCCATCCAGTACGGAACTCAAGCTAGCCGCAGAAATTGCAGCATTGAGAATCGAGAGATTCGGATTGTTTCCGATCTCGGAAGCCACTCCGAATGGCGCGAGGATTGCGTCGACTACGTGAGTGACACCGTTGCTTGACGGAATGTCCGTTTCGAGGACGTTGCCGTTCTGGGCGGTGACTCCGTTTTCAGTAACATTAACCGTGAAATTGACACTATTTAGGGCAACGACAGTATTGGCTCCTGCAACCAGAGCTGAGGAAGGTATGTTTCCTCCCACTACATGGTAGAGAAGGATTTCCGTCAGGGCTGCGAGGTCTGCGTCCTTATCGGCATCATCAGCGACGAGCTCGGTGATCTCTTCGGCAGTGAATGAGGCTAAGAACGCTTCATCCGTTGGCGCGAAGAGGGTGAACGGTCCGTTACTATCGAGAATCACGTCGAGTCCAGTAGCTCCTAATGCTGCGTTGAGCAGAGTGAAGCTTTGGCTGGGACCCTCTTTTGCGGCGGCTGCAATGGTCGATCCAACCCCTGCAGTGTCTAGTCCAAAGACTTCCACGAGGGCAACACCTTCGCCTGAGGTCGCTTTTGCATTCAGCGTGTAGGTTCCTGGTTCTAGGGTCATGATCATCGCGGCGTCGCTGTCAGACCTTGGTGGTAGTCCGGTCGCGGCGATTTGATATTGTTGGCCATCATCCTTCCAGTTGTCGTTTTCGGCTATCATAACCGTGTTTTCTGGGTTTACGAAATCGAGTGAGTATACGTCGAATGCGATGTCTTCGAGTGGGGCGTTTACGCCATCAAGCGAAAGAGATTCGCCGATGCCTCGCAGGATGACGCGTTTGGTTTCCGCAACTGAAAAACCGGCTATCAGGGTCGCTTCGTCTCCGAGTGCGGGATCGATTAATCCGCGAGTGGAGATGTTAACCAAAGAATCAGATTCACTGCTCGTTAGATTTAACTGACCACGAACTTCTCCTGAGCCAAATTGAGGGGTGTGGAAATTGAGATAGGTGTTGCCTGCGAGGAGATCTACCAGATTTTCAGCAGGAAATTCTACGTTAGTCATTTCGAGAACGTAGAAGTCGCCGATGACCGTGTAGGTGCTCATGTCGCCGATTCCGACGAGAACGCCGCCCGTTTCTCCAGAGGCTCCAACATGGATATGCGAGGCACTGAGGTCATTCCGCAGGTTGCTGATGTTGATAGATAGATCAAATGTGTTGCTATCAGTGTCGAGTGTCAGGGTTGCGGATCCAGAGGCGGCTGAGCCAGTGCCCGATTGAACTCCATCTATGGCTCCCCCAAAGTTGAGCTCGGCGGCTTTCAGTCCGACGGTGAGCTGAACAAGGCCAAAGACCGCCAGCATAATTTTCGCTATTTTTTTCATTTTTTTAAGAGATACCAATTTTCCCAACCTAAGTAGCCCATACAGAGTGTATGAAGCAGTTCACTTCCTATGCATGACGGTTGTTCTGCTTGTTCTGCAAGCGAAACAGATGATTTAAACATCGGAATAATTATTCAAAAGTTGTTCAAGGTGTAAGATTGGGAATTTTGAACCCTTTTATCAGATTTTTGAGCTGATTCCTCTTGGTTTGAACAATTATTAGGAGGTTAAAAGGCCAATGATGGCGTTGAGAAACGGTTCAAAGGTGAGCTGAACAGGTTCACCCCATGTCCGACTAGGGTTAACTGCAAAAATGTTTCTACATCCGTTTGGGCGTCACGAGACCAGGTGTCACTTCAGTATTGTGGCTCGACTTGGAATGCTCGAATTGCAATCTAGTTCAAATAATGAATCGACGGATTGCTCTTAAAAATGTCCTTTTGATTACGGGAGGTGCCATGCTGCTACCTGCGTCTTTGCGAGGAGCGGATGGTGCATCTATTCGTCTCGTTCATCTGAAGATAAATGCCGATCAGGAGGCTTTCTTGGCGGAGTTTGTGGAGACGCTGATTCCGGCGACAGATACGCCGGGCGCCAAGGGATTGAAGATCTATCTTTTCGTGTTGAAGATGGTCGATGATTGCCACGATCCAGAGGACCAGAAACTGCTCGTGAGTGGCTTGGCTTCAGTAGACAATTTGGCGAAAGAGCAATTTGGAAATAGGTTCGTCGCCTGTAAGCCCGCTCAGCGGAAAAAACTGCTTGAGAGCCTCAATCGCAAGAAGGAGGTTTCGGCGGAATTGGCGGCTTTTAATACGCTCGTGAAAAAGAGAACTATCCAAGGATACTTGGTTTCTCAATACGTGATGACCGACTTGCTACCGCATAAGATAATTCCGGACCCCTACGATGGGTACTATCCAGCGAGTAATTTCAAAAGCTAATCGAGATGGCTAATACAAATATAGACAGCGTCAAAAAACGCACTTACGATGCGATCGTAATCGGGTCTGGTATCAGCGGAGGTTGGGCGGCGAAGGAGCTTACTGAAAAGGGCCTGAAAACGTTGGTTTTGGAGCGTGGGCGCGACGTAAAGCATATCGTCGATTATCCTACGACGAATAAGATGCCCTACGAGTTCGAGCATCGAAACGAGATTCCTCGTGAGGCGCGCCAGGCTAATCCGATCTTGAGTCGGGCAGGCGCTTGGCAGGAAGATTCAGATCATTTTTTCGTGAAGGATGCCGAGCACCCATACGTGCAGGAGAAACCGTTCGACTGGATACGTGGGTACCAGGTTGGCGGGAAGTCCTTAATTTGGGCGCGACAAACGCAACGCTGGAGTGAATACGATTTCGATGGTCCGGCTCGCGATGGATACGCGGTCGATTGGCCGATCCGTTACAAGGACATCGATCCCTGGTATAGCCATGTGGAGAAATTCGCAGGAATCTCGGGCAATCGAGATGGTTTAGCAGAGTTGCCGGACGGCGAGTTCTTGCCGCCGTATCCACTCAATGCGGTTGAAGATCATTTCAAAAAAACTTTGTCCGACAAATTCGAAGGGCGTCATCTCATCGCTTCGCGATACGCAAATTTGTCGAAAGCGGGCCCGGAGCAAATTAAGCAGGGCCGCTCGCAGTGCATGAACCGAAAACTCTGTCGTCGAGGCTGTCCATTCGGGGGTTACTTCAGCAGTAATAGCTCTACCTTGCCTTGGGCGGAAAAAACCGGGAACCTCACCATGCGACCCGATTCCGTGGTCCATTCTCTCATCTATGACGAGAAGCAGGGGAAAGCGACGGGAGTACGTGTCATAGATTCGAATACAAAAGAATCGATCGAGTACTATGCTAAAATCGTTTTCGTTAATGCCTCGGCCTACAATTCGAATTTAATTCTGTTGAACTCGAAATCGAGTCGCTTCCCGAATGGTCTCGGCAATGACAATGGACTGATGGGGAAGTATGCCGCTTTCCATAATTACAATACGGGGATTCGTGCTCAGTTTGATGGTTTGGAGGAGTTCGCAGTCTTTGGTAAGCGGCCCGGGTCGACCTACATCCCGCGTTTTCGAAATGTATTCAAACAGGAAACGGATTTTTTGAGAGGTTATGCCACTGGCTTTTCCGCTAACCGAGGAACGTGGAGCGATAAATCGGGAACCGGCGAGGAGCTGAAGGAGAGCCTATTGAATCCCAAATTGGGAGGATGGAGCGTTAGTGCTCACATGATGGGCGAGACGATTCCTAAGGAAAGCAATTCAGTGAGCTTAGACCCCGAGCGAACGGATGCTTGGGGAATGCCGTTGCTTAAGATCGATATCGCTTACGATGAGAACGATCGGAAAATGGAGACCGATTCGCTGGAGCAGTTGGAGGAGATGTTCGACGCAGCGGGATTTAAGAATATAAAGAAGAAGCATGGGAAACAAGCTCCTGGTTTGGATATCCATGAAATGGGCGGTATTCGTATGGGCAAGGATCCTAAGACGTCATTGCTAAACAAGTGGAATCAATTGCACGCTTGTAAGAATGTTTTCGTGACAGATGGAGCCTGCATGACGTCAACCTCTACGCAGAATCCATCGCTCACTTACATGGCTTTGACTGCACGAGCGGCGAACCACGCCGTAGAGGAAATGCGCAAGGGCAATGTTTGAATTGAAAGTGATTTTGAATATTGTATAAATTTTAACCACGGAGGATAAGGAGGTGCGGATGTTTTTTTTGAACAAATTTTATCCTTATCTCCTTATCCTCAGTGGTTTATGAAATATTTGTTCTAAGTGAATGAAACGTATATTAAGATTAAAAATACTGGTCGCGTGTTTCGCGTTACTAGTGGGAGTCGTGATTATGGAAGCTTCGAATGAGATGCCTAAGGTCCTGATAATCGGGGATTCCATTTCGATCGGCTATTTGCCTTTCGTTCAGGAGATGATGAAAGGCGAAGCGCTGGTGACGCGGCCTTTTGATGCGAATGGCGAGCCTGAGAATTGTCAGGGGACCACCAATGGGAAGCTGTATATCGACAAGTGGATCGGCAAAGAACGCTGGGATATTATTCACTTCAACTTTGGCTTGCATGATATTAAGCATGTAAAAGCGGATACGGGAAAGAATAGTAACGATCCCAATGACCCGCAGCAAGCGGATGTCGTGCAGTATGAAAAGAACCTTGCCGGGATTGTGAGTACGCTAAAGGCAACCAAGGCTAAACTCGTATTTGCAACGACAACTCCTTATCCGGATACGGTGAGCAAGCCACTCCGGACTCCAGGAATGCCTGAAAAGTACAATAAGGCGGCCCTAGCAATAATGAAGCGCAAGGGTATTTCCGTGAACGATCTTTATGACTTCGTCGCATCGCAAATGGTCGCTCTGCAGCGGCCGGATAACGTTCACTTTACGGAGACGGGTTATGAGGCCTTGGCCGATGAAGTGGTCAAAGCGATACGAGCAGTTTTACCTGCAGAGTAGATGTCTCCACGGTTTAATCAGGTAGCGGCCGATCTCCGAGCGGCCATCGCGTTTAGGATTATGGCCGCTCG
>JBNMOQ010000111.1:0-14860 GCA_051275055.1 Candidatus Pelagisphaera sp. | reverse complement strand
GACGGTGGGTTTGCGTTTTTCATTAGTAGCTTGTTCATAGATACTTATGCTAGTATAGTTGTATTGTTGTTTGATTGGCCGAAAACAAAGAATCGGCCACAAGGGGAAATATTGTCGAAGGGTAGTTCGGCAAAGAAGAAAACAACGAATAGGTGATTTCCTAGGCTTAACAATCACATAAACCAGGCTTATTGGTTTACCTGTAATCCTAGAGGGCGTGGACATCGTAATTACTCTGGATAAATCTAGGTTCCGGACTGCTTTCGGAGGCTTTCGCCGGCCTGCCATTTTCCAGAAATGAGAACGCTTTTCGGGACTCTTGGAATGCCGCGTTCGTTGTAGTTGATTTGTCCTGCGATTACATCGACAGCGGCCTCGCCCATTGAGCCATGATCGTAGCGAATTCCACTCAAGTTTTTGCGTTCCGTTATTTGAGGTCGAACGAAGCCAATGTCTTGAGGAATTGATCGACCACTCTCGATCACCCATTCCCAAACGTCGTCCAATCCGCAAATCACGACGTCGGGATTGTGTCGATCGAGCCAATCGAAAAAGCCTTTCTTGCTTAAATCGTCATCGATTAGATGAGGGATTTGGAGTTCGGTTGGCAGTTGCAATTGCCAATTGCTGACGACGCTTCTTTGAATGTGGTGATGCGAATGGTCCTGTTCTTCCAGCATGACAAGACCAGGGCGTTTGTATCCAAGAGCTCTTACATGATCAATCAAATCGGACATGCCTCGATGGCGATCGCATTCGACTGAATGAAAGTCCCAGGAATCACGTGATACGCCCATTGTGCAGAGCGCGAAACGGTCCCATTCGATATTCCATTCGAAACCTTTAATGTAGTGCCTCCAAACGATAAGGCCCATGATTCCGCGATTGGAAAGCGTTTGGTTGAGCTTTCCGGACTTCATTTCCTCTTCGTCTAGCTGGACCCGTTCGATTCCGTATCCAAGCGATTCTGCTCGTCGGATTGCTCCGAGGTAGAATTCTTCTTCGAAATTGGGCGTCTCTTCTTGAAGGCGATCGGGGCTTCTTATTTCTTTGTGACAGAGATAGGCTAACTGCGCTTGCAATCCTTTTTGCTTGGACGAGCGAATGTGGGACCCCAATGCAGAGAGATACGGATTGGGATTGTAGCCGAGTTCTTTGGCAGCGATTCGGACCTTTTCGGTGGTTGCGGCGGATATTTTCTGGTGTCCGCGTAGCGCTAGTGAAACGGTCATGCGCGACACGCCGACGCGATCGGCCACATCTTTCATTGTTATGCTATAGACTTTAGCCATAGGGGTTTGGGAAAAACGCTTGTATTCAAACTTTAATTGGCAGCGCCTTTTTGCTCGGCCTTGCGAGCCTCGAATCTCAGGTCGGGAATTGAAAAGGCTAGGTAGAGTGCAATGCAGCCCATGGCGATTGCGATCGGGAAGATGAAACGGTAGTTGTCATCGAAAATGAAATCTATGGCAAACCCCGTGACGAGTACGGCAAGAAGGCGAGCAACTCCCCAGCAAATGTTTAGAGCGCCACTGATTTGGCCTATTATGT
This sequence comes from Candidatus Pelagisphaera sp., assembly GCA_051275055.1. Lineage (GTDB taxonomy): Bacteria > Verrucomicrobiota > Verrucomicrobiia > Opitutales > Opitutaceae > Pelagisphaera. The sequence goes on along the minus strand of JBNMOQ010000111.1, from coordinate 13,309 downwards.
CGCTGGCTACGTATTCCGAAAAGAACGGTTTGAAAGTACCGATAATCAACATGTAGCCTAAGCCCCATAGGATGGCCAACCAGAAGAGCTGGTCGATTGATTGCGCAGTCCATCCAATGGAAAGGGCTGATATGAGAGCTACGATACCACCTATTAGGGCGGCTCGTTTGGATACGTACCTTTCAATAAGCAGCGCCACTGGTATTGAAAGAAAGAGTGGGGGCAGAGCGGATACGGAAAACGTCTCACCGTACTGAGCGTTAGTTGCGCCGAGATTGTGTTTTGCGAACAAGGCTAGGAATCCGCCAAGTACAGCTATGTTCATCAATAGCGATATGAAGAAATAAAGAGCTGCGAACCTACGGCGTATGGGATGTCCGAATAGATCGGCTGCGTAGCGTTTGAGAGTCAACTTAGGGCGGTCCTTTTTTACGACCGGTTTTTCGTTTAGGAAAAAAGATAAACCTGAAACGAGCACTACCTGCAGAACGGCGACAAGTCGGTAAAGTTCATCTGAGCTCAGATTGCCTGAGTTTAAGTTTCCCATTCCGAACTTCATGAATATCCAGCCGGTAAGGTTTCCGGCAGTAATGAGCATGCCAGAAACGAATAGTCGTTGTTTTGGCGGAAAAAGGTCTGCCATGAGCGGATGATCCGATCCCCACATAACGTCTTGGAAAAACTGGTACAGGAGAACCAGTACAATAATATGCCAAAGTAACCGCGCTTCGGGAATGAGCCACAGGCAAAGGCCGACAATTGGAGCTCCCGTTATAAGAAAAAAAGCGCGACGGCCAACGGGCGTCCATATTTTGTCGCCAAGTATACCGGCGATCGGTTGAGCAATTACGCCAAATGCGGGATTGAGGGCAAGAATGACTCCGATGAGCCAGGGGCTTTTCGTGAATTCTTCGATGGTTGTGGGAAGCAGGTGAATAGACAGCTGCTCGGTCGACATAAGACCACCCCAGATAAGAGCGAATGCGACGATGATTGGCCATCGTTGCGGAACGCTTCTAGCTGGTTCTTCGAGTTGCGTGGACATTGGGGTTCGTTGAGCCTTTGGGGAAAGGGTTGTAGCTAAGCCAGTGGAGGAAAACGCTGAGCCCGGCCCGGCTCGAATTCGGTTTTGCTGAAATTCGGGACCAGAGCGACCTTCATCCAATCGCAGGGGTAGCCGTGATTGTGAGGCAGCTTTTCGGTTAGGGCATTACGATGCTCGTCGGATAGGTCCCATTCGCCTGCGACGAGAGACGGTTCTAGCTGTTCGACTGAACGAGCGCCGACGAGTACGGAGGAGATCGCATGGTCTTTAAGTATCCATGAAAGCGCGACGGTCACTGGACTTTGGCCGGTTTCTTCGCCGATGGCGCAAACGAGGTCGACGAGCTCTAGAGCTTCTTTCCAGATGAAACGATCGTTGAGGATCGCGCCCATTTCTTTAAAACGCGTTCCGGCGTCGGGAATGTCGACTCCGCGATATTTTCCGGTTAGCAGTCCACTAGCTAGCGGACTCCAGCAAAGAATGCCCATGCCTTGGTCGACGCATGCGGGTAGGATTTCCGTTTCGATGTCTCTACGGATGAGATTGTAGAGGTACTGACCGGATATGAATGGATCCATGCCGATTTGCTTGGCGGCGGAGTTTGCTTTCATTATTTGCCAGCCATAGAGATTGGAACAGCCCGTGTATCGAACCTTTCCGGACTGAACGAGATCGTTCAGGGCACCCATGGTTTCTTCGATAGGCGTGTAGGGATCAGGACCATGGATTTGAAACAAATCCAGGTAGTCGAGGTTCATGCGCTTGAGAGAGGCTTCGCAGGCTTCGATGATGTGCTTGCGCGAATTTCCTCGTGCATTGGGAGTCTCGTTCATCGGAAACCAGCTTTTAGAAGCGATAACGAGATTGTCGCGGTTTTTGCCTTCAAGCGCTTTTCCGAGAAAGGTCTCGGATACGGTGTTGGCGTAGAGATCGGCTGTGTCGATGAAGTTGCCGCCGGCATCGATGTAAGCGTCCACCATAGCCGTAGAGGCCTTTTGGTCGCAGCCCCAAGCTTGATTGCCGAATGTCATTGTACCCAAGCAAACGCGCGATACGGCGAGCCCGGAGTTTCCTAAATAGCGATTTTTCATGAGGTATTGTCAAGGTAAGCTCGAAAGGTGTTTTCGAGGGAGTTGTTAGGTCTTAACCACTGATGACACAGAGTACACTGATTTATTTAAAAAGACCTTCGATAAGTTAGGCGGGGAGGAGCTTTTTGCCCACAGATTGCTCAGGTTTTCACAGATGAGATTTTGGTACTTAATTTATGAAATGTAGTTATTTTTCCCACGAAGTTCACTAAGAAGCCTTAGAAACTGATAAATAAGTCCACATTTTCGACGTAGGGCTGGCGCTTGCGCCACGCCGCGTAGTAAGAGAGCAATCTTCCATCGCGGCGCAGCGCAAGCCCTACAGGTTTCCGACTTATTTAACAGTCTATTAGATCGTGCTCCTTGATTTCCTTCGTGATCTTAGTGAACTTCGTGGGCGAGCATCTTTTGAAATGCATTTTCGCTGATACATGATTTGAATTTTTCGTTCAATGTTTCTACTCGAATTGGTATTCGGCTTTTTTGCTGAGTTGTCCGGTGTATCCAAGAGCGGATACGGCTATTGCGTCTATGGCGTCGATTTCGAAGTTATCTTGGGTGCCGTCGAGCAGTTTCGATTTCCAGCCTTTTTTCGTTTTGGTTTGGAGGAGCCAGAAGCGGATGTTTTCTTGGGGAGCTAGTTGGAGCATTAGGCGATCTCCTCTGGGGGTGAGCAGAAGAGTGGGCTTCGTGGGAGTTTGTGATCCGAGCCATTTGCTTGGAGGGACGATGGCGGGCTTGGCGTAGGTTTTCTTTTTGAGGAGTGTTTGGACCCCTTTTTGATTGTTGATGACGCTGTCGGCGCTCCAATGGGCGTGACCCGGGTAGCCTTTTTTGATTTTGCGAATTAAATCGATTTGCTTGGTCATCTCGGAAGCGGGGCGTTTGTCGCCGACTCGATCGGTCGCGATGCCTGGCCAAACGTGGCGATTTTTTTTGTTTTCGCCTACCCACCAATCGAGGAGGCGAGGGAAGCTCTGTCCCTTTGAATCGATACTCCAGTAGAGTTGGGGCATCATGTAGTCTATCCAGCCTTTGTGGAGCCATTTACGGGCATCTGCGTAGAGGAGGTTGTAGGCGTCAAGCCCTGCCTCGGTTCCTTTTGGAGTGCCTGGGCGCCAAATGCCAAAAGGGCTTATGCCGAATTTGACCCATGCCTTTTCTTTTTTGATACTTTTATAGAGCGTTTCGACGAAGCGATCGACATTGGATCGACGCCAGGCGTCTTTCTTTCCCCGTCCGAAACGTTGGAAGGTGTCGTCATCAGGAAAGGGCAGACTGTCTTCGTTGCTTGGATACGGGTAGGGGTAGAAATAATCGTCAATGTGTACGCCGTCGATGTCGTAGCGTTTGACGACGTCGAGCATGATTTTGATCGTATAGTCGCGAACTTCCGGGTTGCCTGGATCGAGCCACAGGTAGTTGCCGTATTGCTTGACCCAGTCGGCCCGCGTATTGGCAATGTGGTTGGCAGAGCGCTCTTTTTTGATATTGGTCTGCGCTCTGAAAGGATTGAACCAGGCATGTAGTTCCATGCCGCGGAAATGGGCTTCTTCGATGGCAAAAGCGAGGGGGTCGTAGCCCGGATCCAAATCCATCTTGCCGGTAAGGTGCGGCGACCACGGTTCGTAGGCGGATTCGTACAGAGCGTCTGCGGCGGGACGTATTTGGAAGATGATTGCGTTGAGACCGGTTTTCTGGGCGGTGTCGAAGAGGTGCCTGAGTTCCGCGCGTTGGGCATCGGGATCTACGCCGGCCTTGGAAGGCCAATCGATATTGTATACAGTAGCCACCCAGGCAGCTCTGAATTCGCGATCGAGGGTGGGCGGGGAATCCGTCGCGGCATGAATGGCTAGCGAGGCGAGCGGAAAGAGTAGCGCGAATAGTGAAAGCTTGAGGGGTGGCATTGAGTTTCGATAAGGTCGCGGCTTTAGTTTGCTTTTGCAATCACAGGACATGGGCTTGTCGAAAAAAGTTGATGGACTTGTAACCAATGAGGAGCTACCAACTGTTCTATTCGGTAACGAGCTCTCTGCTCGATGTAATATGCCCCCAGAAGAAACAGAAGAAGCGCAATGGTTTTCCGCAAATCTCCAACCGCACGAGCCAATGCTTCGAGCTTGGTTACGGAGTCGCTTTTCCGACGAGAGGGACTTGGACGATATCGTGCAGGAGGCTTATGTGCGTGTGCTAGAGGCTCACAAGAAAACAAAAATAGCTTCTCCAAAAGCATTCTTTTTCGCGACGGCTCGCAATGTGGCTCTAGGTGGCGTTCGTAAGCAAGCAGTGCGTGGCGAACTTTCTTTGGCGGATATCGATGTCTTAGGCGTCTTGGATGAGACCGAGGACGTCAGTAGTGCCGTTTCTCGATCGGAGGAACTTGAATTTTTGACCGAAGCCATACAGTCTCTGCCTGCGCGTTGCCGACAAATCATCACTTTGCGGAAGATTTACGGTATGTCGCAAAAGGATATCGCCCAGGAGCTTGGAATTTCTGTCCATACGGTGGAATCCCAGGGAACTATTGGTATGCGCAAATTGGCGGAGTTTTTTAAACGCATGGAACGACGTTCCGAATTTTCTAGATGAACAATCCATTTGAAACCGAAAAGAATCGTCACGAAGGCGAGAATGAAGCTGCCGCTTGGGCTTGGCGGTTAGATCGTGGATTGTCCGCTGAAGAGCAGGATGCCTTGTTCGATTGGATTGCGGTAGATCCACGTCATGCGGAAATTCTGAACCGTCAGCGTCGGGACTGGAAGCGCTTGGATAAGCTTTCCGCTTGGCGACCTGAGCACAGCAGTCGGCCAAATCCGGATTTGCTGGCTCCCAAACCGAAGACTGCGTTGAGTCGCGTTTTCTGGGGAGCGATAGCTGCAGCAGCCGCTGTCGCAGTTACGTTTGTTTTGTTTGAGCAAGGGCCAAGTCGGATGGCGGATTCTGGGTCGGAGCTTCTCGCTGAATCGAAACCGGAAATTCGCAATGAACTTGATGACGGTTCGACGATTAAGTTGAAAGAAGGCGCTGAGGTGATCGTGGAATTCACGGATACTGAGCGCCGCGTTCGACTGGAAAAGGGCGAGGCGTTTTTCATTGTAGCTAAAGATGCGAATCGCCCATTTGTGGTCGAAGTTCAGGGCGTTGATGTGAGCGCGATCGGAACGGCGTTCAATGTGCGTTTCGATGCCGAAGCAGTGGAGGTTTTGGTTGCGGAAGGAGTGGTCAAACTCGGTTCTTCGAGCGATAGCAGCGCATCTCCAGAGTTACGGACCGAACCTCGGCTCGAGGCGCATGAGCGGGCGATTATTTCACTAACCTCGCAAGATTTGGTCGTACCTCAAGTGGCGGTGCTCTCGAAGGGCGAAATTCAGCGTGTACTGGCTTGGCAGCATGGAACGATGACTTTTGAGTCGAAACCCCTTGCTGAGATTATCGAAGAATTGAATCGGCTCAATGACATGCAGTTGACGATTGTTGACGAGGTATTGGCTTCAGAGCATTTCAGCGGCAGTCTTCAATCGAACAATGTCGAAGGTTTCGTAAGCCTTTTGGAGAAGGGTTACGATGTGAAAGCGGCGCTTCGAGGGAGTTCGGAAATTCTTCTGAGCAAGGCCGTTGACTAGAAAATCTTAACTTTCTACTTTTTCTTTTAGCGGGAATTTGCGTCCCGCGCATCTAGTTGGCAAGCGACCCCTTGCCATGACCCCTTTAAACTTAGATCTACTATCAAAAAATGCCGTTTGGCATTCGACCCTTTATGAAACGTTTGGCCTGTCTGGCCCTGGCGCTCGCATTTCTGATGTCGGGCGGGGTCTTTGCTGCGTCGAATTCGAAGGGGAAAGTGAAAGTCGATCTACCAGCGGGGCTAGCTGCGGAGTCGTTGCGAGCGTTCGCGGCGCAATCTCAATTACAGATTGTTTTCCCCACGGATTTATTGAAAGGGGCTCGTTCCCCTAGAATCAAAGGGCGCTACGCGATCGACGATGCGCTTGGATTGATCCTGGAGAATACGGATTTAACGAGCATTCGAGACGAGCAAAGCGGCGCCTATTTTATCAAAGAATCGGTTGCCGCCCTGAGCACGGAAGTTGGGAAGGAGGTAGTTGAAGCAATAAAAGCCAAACCTAACCAGCAAACAGACACAAACAACCTACCTACTATGAACACAAACACTCAGGAAAAACCAAAATTGGTCCGGAAGGTATTCAAGGGATTGCTTTCGATTGCTCTTTTGGGAGGCGTGCAAACCGCGACTGCCCAAGATGACGATGGACCTACTTACGAGCTAGACAAGCTTGACGTATTCAGTTCCACGCAGGAATCATCGGTGAAGAAGCAGCGTGATTCCGATATCATCGGAACTTATCTTAGCGGCGATGCCCTAGGAAATCTGCCAGATACGAATCTAGGGGAAGCGCTTTCCCGTTTGGCGGGTATCAATGTGGTCGATGGAGGCTCCGTGACAGTACGTGGAGCCGAAGGCCAGTACAATTCCATCCGTATCAACGGCGCGGCTCAGGCTAATGCTCAACTAGGCTCACGTAATTTTGATGTGACTCAGATCCCTTCCGAAATGGTAGCGGGTGTAGAGGTCATCAAGAGTCTCACCGCAGAGCATCCAGGCGATTCGATTGGCGGCTACGTGAACGTAATCACGGCCAACGCCTTCGATCGTGGCGACAACCTAACCACCTACAAACTTTCGACTCGTTACCGCGACCAGGGCGAAAAGTCGGGCTACGGGGTGAACGTCATCAACTCGAATATCTTCAGCGCATTTGGCGGAGACGATAACTTGGGTGTATTGGTTAATTTCAACTACGTGGACGAAGATCAGGTTGGATGGTCGACTCAGAATCGCTTTTTGACTAATGCGGGTCGCCTATCCGATGCAGATCCGAATCAGATCTCGTTAAACGAGAGCCAAGATGCGACGACTCCGATTTGGGATCGGTTCGACCCGAATGAAGTTCGCAGAACCGGCGACAACCTTACATTGGATTTAAGCTTCGATCTCAAGGTATCGGATAATACTTCTCTCTACTTCCGTCCTTTGTATCAGACGTTCGATGACAGTCGCGACTCGTTCGCGTTTCGGTTCGACAGGCTTGAACGCGCCTTTAGCGGCAACTTCTGGTTTATGGATGACGCTGGGAACGCTCTGGGAACGTTTGAAGAGGACGATGACGATCCCGTTCTCGGAAGCGCAGGCGATAATTTTATCAACGATGTGGATGCTAATGGCAATTTGATCGTGACGCCAAATTTTGAAGCTTCCCGTGACGGACGTTTTTCTCGTATCATCACTGGTGACGTTCGTAGCGGAGATACCTATACCTTCGACTTTGGCGGAGAGACCCAACTGGCAAATGGTACGCTTGAGTACCGTGCTCTATACTCTACAGACGATTCAATCCGGTTCCGCCGTCAATGGCGCTTCGAAGAGCGTACCGATGATGGAGATCGTGATGGTTCTGGAAAAAGCTGGTTGAGAACTAGCGTAACCAATGGAGGAACACCGCTACCTGAATTTTCGGTTTTCGAAGTGACGGAACGCAGAGGCCACGTTCCCCTGAACAACAAGGTTAACGTGTTCTCTGACTTGAACCGTCAGAACTCGAATGGCGGTGCCCGCTTCCTTTTGGAGGATGTCCACGAAGATGTTCAGTTGTTCAATGTAGAATACGATCACGAAGTCGATGAAGGTTTCTCCATCAAGTCTGGTCTGAGACTGCGAAAGGCTCATAGAGACAATGTAACCAACGAAATTTTCACAGCTGCCTCGGCAGGCTCTCGTCGCGTTTTTCCTGTTGGACAATTTGCAGCAGCGAGCGACGCCGGAAATTTCACGCTCTTTGATGGGAAGTATGCCGATATCGCCGGTCCTTTCGTGACAGCTGATCCGGCGTACGACTTCTTTTTGCAAGATCTCGCGGCTAACCCGGACAACTGGGAATTCGATCGCTCTGATCTTCGTGATGCAGCCGATACCGGCGAACTCAATGAAGATATTTTTGCAGCTTATATCCAAGGAACCAAACGCTGGGGAGACTTCACATTGGTTGCCGGTGTTCGTTACGAAGAAACCAGCTTGGACACCACTTGGAAGCCATCTAACTTCAATGTCGATGCGGAAGCTTTTCCGGGACTAACGGCTGCGGATAAATCGAATATAGGACAGCTCATTCAAAATGGTCTCGACGACATCGGATTCACTGGGCAAAGCGGCACCTTTTCGTTTGGAGATATCGTTGACGATATTAACGCGAAAAGTAGCTACAACAATCTGTTGCCAAGCGCTGTAGGAACCTACCGTGTCGGTGAGACTGGACACCTTTTCCGTTTTGCTTATGGAAATACGCTTACTCGTCCGGATTACCGCGAACTCATTCCTTTCAATCTCGGGGAGGCGAATCGACAGTTACAAGCCGCTGGTGTCCTTAATTTGACCAATCGCGACGAGGAATTCGATTTGGGAAATCCCAACTTGCTGGAACAAACGTCTGAAAACTTGGACCTCGCATGGGAATACTACTTCGGGCCGCGTGATGCGAATACCATTTCCGTTTCGCTCTTTTCGAAGGATCTCGAAGATTTTCTTCAAGAGGATACCTTTACGAGAGATATCGAAGTGCTGATCGATCCCGAAGATCCTAGCTTAGGTACGGAGATGGTCCGAGCGGACACCAATTTCTGGACGAATGCGTCAGAGCGTCATATTGAAGGATTCGAAGTTAGCGGTTATTTCAGCTTCGCCGATCTGCTTCCGGATGTGACGTTCCTCAGCGGATTCAAGCTGGTTCCAAATTACTCGTATATCGTAGGCGATCAAACCGATCCGATCTTTAATCAAGACGAACTGGAATTGGGCAACTTCGTGGTCGATAGTTTTGAAAATATTCCAAGCCTGAGAAACCAGGCGAAGGAAATCTACAATATGCAAGTGATCTACGAATGGCAGCGTCTCAGCATTCGGGCGTCCTACAATTACATTTCCGAGTTGCAGGTGACGGCTTCAACGGCCGCGATTTCAGATATCACTTTTGATACGGAACGTGAAAATGTAGATGTGTCTGTTCAGTATCGACTCTCTAAGGACAAGGATCTTCGTCTCTTTATTGAAGGAGATAACCTGACCGATTCAGCGGATGATGAGAAGTATATTGGCAATACGTCGGGGCTTTTCACAACGTCGTATGCGACCGTTGGTCGTCGCTTCGTCGCGGGTATTCGGGGATCTTTCTAAGGACGATAGATCGTTTAATCGAATTTCAAAAGGGCGGCCTGCTTTAGGCCGCCCTTTTTTTAAAGTAGAACAGGCTTCCAGCCTGTTACCTAACTTAAAATAACAGGCAGGATGCCTGTTCTACTTTTTAGAATTATACCCATACCATGAAGAGCAGAATGCATTGCCCATTGCTGGCAGCCCTTATCGCTTTATTGATCGGATTCTCGGCGCAAAGCGCCGATCATTCCCCAAATTTCATTCTAATCCTAACCGACGATCACGGCTGGACGAGCACCTCGACCCGTATGGATGAAGGGAATGAGTATTCCAGAAGCGACTACCAGGAAACGCCTCATATCGATCGAATCGCTCGCTCGGGAATGCGTTTTTCGCAGGGCTATGCGCCGGCAGCGATCTGCACGCCTTCGCGCCGGAGCATTCTTTTCGGCCAGACACATCTTCGCCAGGGACCGGATGAGGGATTCGAGGAGCGTTATCATCCATATGAGAAAGCCTTTCTCACCATTCCGCTGATGTTGAAACAAGCAGACGAACGGTACCGAACGGCTCATTACGGGAAATGGCACCAGAAAACGGGAGAGTATTCGCCGGAAGACTTCGGTTTCGATCAGAGTGATGGACGCACTTCGAATGGGGATGGAAGCATTTGGGAATACAAGGAAGACAAGTGGAAGAAAACCTTCCTGGTGGACGCTCCCAAGAATATCGATCGCTTGACCGGGCGCGGGATGAGTTTCATGCGGCGCAATGTTGAGACTGGAAATCCGTTTTACTTACAGATTTCTCACTACGCAACGCATGTGGATATTCAGACGAAACCTGAAACCTACGATCGGTTTTCGAGAAAGCCGAGAGGGCGTACCCACGATCACCCAGGATACGCCGGAATGCTGGCAGATCTGGATACAGGAATTGGTGAGATATTGGACCAAGTAGAGCAGTTGGGAATCGCTGACAATACATACATCGCGATCATGGCCGATAACGGTGGAGTGGAGTTCATTCCTCCTTTTAGTAACAAATTGGCCCCTCCGGGAACGAATGGGCGCGCATCTCGAAACGATCCCCTTCGTGGCGGAAAGTGGGTTCTATACGAGGGAGGGGTTCGCGTTCCGTTTATCGTCAGTGGGCCTGGGATTCCCGCTAACAGCCAAAGCGATGTTCCGGTGATTGGATACGACCTGCTGCCGACGATCGCAGAACTTGCGGGTTTCTCGAATCCAATGCCTGATTATGTGGATGGAGGTAGTTTTGCGGGATTACTGGACGATGGCAAAGGGGCGGTTAGCCGTCCGGTCGATGCCCTCTTTCATCACCGATATGCGTCCTACCTGCATTCGTCTGTTCGAGTTGGAGATTACAAGCTTCTCAAGTTCTGGAAAAACCACAGCAACCATGCCGCCGGTATCGAACTGTATGATCTATCGACTGATTTGGGTGAAGCAAAGGACCTTGCCCGTTCCATGCCGAAAAAGGCGAAGGAGTTGGAAGCGATGCTGGTGGATTATATTGAAAAAGTTGATGCAAACGTAACTGGAGAACTTTGACTGCATTACTGTAGGGGCGCCGCAAGCGACGCCCCTACAATGAAAACGATATTGAATTCAAAATGGTTTACTGTCTTAATTTGGTAACCCTAGATGTAACCCCATATTATGAAAATACCTGGAGCTAAAGAAATACGAATCAGTTTATTGTTGATGACGCTTTTCAGTTTGTCGTCGTTTCGCTTATCAGCCTCGGACAGTTCTCAAGATCCCTCCGGGACCTGGGTTTGGGAAAGCGAGATTCAAGGAGAAACCAAAACCAACTCCCTAAAAGTTCGAATGGAAGGCGAAACGTTTGTCGGAGAGTATAAACGGGGAGATATCGAGGCGACTATTCGAAATGGGAAATCAAACAGCGGAGGAATTGCATTCGAATTACCTTTTAAGCGGAATGACGGTAGCGAATGGGTGGTCATTTGCGAAGCGAAAATAGATGGTAACGACTTAAGCGGCAGTTATAGCTTCGAAGGTAATAACGGAGTCGAAGAAAACGAATGGAATGCCAAGCGCGAAGTAGCAGTCGAGGATTTGGTTGGAACGTGGAATCTTCATATCGATGGACCGGATGGCGTGACTTATACGCCTGATGCGATATTCGAACTGAGCGATGAATCGCTGGTCGGAACGTATAATGCCGCATCGATCGAGCGGAAACTTCCCATGTCGATGGTTGAGCTGAATGGAGAGAAATTGAGCTTTGCCGTGGATCAACCGGATTTGAAGTTGAATTATGTTGGGACCGTATCGGGTAAAGGTATCTCAGGAAATCTCGAATTCGATATTTCGGGAAATTCCGGCGACGTTGCGTTTACTGGAACGCTTGCAGAGTAGTTCTTGATTCGGCGAATCGTAGCTGATCCCCGCTCAGCACATACACGTCAACTTAGGCCTAAACAGATGCCTCCATTGCAGATTCCACGCGAGTCCCTCGCGTAGCTACGTCGCAGCGCGGCGTGGTATTCAGACGATTTTCAGTTAAGTTGACGTATATGTGCTTAGCGAGGTCGATGACCTAGGCTCAACCTTGACTGCGTTAAAAAATGTCATCGCTTCGCTAGAATACCTCGGCGGGCCGAGGTAAATAAGGATGGCTCGTGTCTCGCCAAATAAAGTTCTTTGGGCCTTCGAAGCCAATGAGATTGGTTTCGCTTCCTGAGTGAAGGTATCAATCTCAATAATGGTAAGTTAACGCGTATTCGCTTTCTCTGGACAGGATGTTAATCCAATTCTTCGACTGGCCAGTTCTCGGAAGGAGTGCGAGCTGTTTTCAAAATTGCCTCCATTTGGGCAATGATCTCGGGATGGTTTGCTGCAATGTTGTGTGCTTCGCTTTCGTCTTTCGACAAGTCGTAGAGTTCGAGCGGTTTCCCCGGAGCCATGCGAATCGCCTTCCAGTCGCCTTGGCGGATGGCTTGCTGAAAGCCGCTTTCGAAGAATTCCCAATAGAGGACTCGGTTGCTCAAATCTTGATTATTACCGAGGATGGTGGGTAGCACGCTCACGCCGTCGACGTCTGATGGAGCTTTCAATCCGGCGAGCTCTGCGAAGGTAGGAAGGGCGTCCGCGAAGTACCATGCAGTATTGTTGGTTTTCCCAGCCGCGACTTTACCAGGCCAACGAACGATCATCGGCGTACGGAGACCTCCTTCATACATATCGCGTTTGCGGCCTTGAAGGGCTCCGGAACTATCGAAACGTCCTTCCCAGCGTTCGGCCGCTCCGTTGTCGGAACAGAAAAATACGATGGTGTTCTCGTCGATCTTCAAATCCTTAAGTAAATTGAAGAGCGCTCCGATGTCGCGATCGAGACGCGTGATCATTGCCGCGTGGACTTTCTCATCGTCACTCCAGGGTTCATTCGAATAGGGAGCCGTATCCGGTATTTCATAACGGTCGTGCGGAATGGTGTAAGGAAGGTAGAGGAAGAAGGGGTCCTGTTCGTGTCTTTTGACGAAATCCAATGCGAATTCGGTAAAGAGATCGTGCGTGTAGGTTTCCTTCTGCTCGTTTCGATTTTTTGGAAGATCGTATTTCGCTTTGTCCTTCCAGATGAAATCCGGGTAATAGCTGTGGGCACGTCGTTGGTTCAGATAGCCGAACCACTCGTCGAACCCCTGGTCGTTGGGATGTCCGCTTGTATTCGGTTCGCCAAGGCCCCACTTGCCGGTCATGCCGGTTACGTATCCAGCGTCCTTAAGCACTTCAGCTACGGTGATATCGCTTTCGTTCAAAGGAACACGTCCTTCGCCACCGGCCAGGCCGACAACGCCGAATTTCCCGAAGTTTCCACGAACTGTCGTGTGTCCGGTATGTAATCCGGTCATCAATACAGACCGAGAAGGGGCGCAAACGGTCGATCCTGCGTAGCAGTTGGTGA
>JBNMOQ010000110.1:0-14905 GCA_051275055.1 Candidatus Pelagisphaera sp. | reverse complement strand
AGCCGCTTTAAGGACCCTATTACACCGAAATAATCGGTATCGATACGTCCTCAATGTAGCCTGTTTCCGGCATGTAGCCCGATAAATCGTACTAATATCGCCGTGCCTTCGATCGCAGCACTTTTAGGATTCCCAACGAATTCCTATACCTGCCTAGAAGCAATCACGCTCTGACTCAGATTGAAACCGCTGCAGCCCGCAGTCCCGGTCCACCCAATGGATCGTTTTTCAAATCGAAACGCATGATCTACTCGGTCTCACTTCGTTCACACGAATCATGAACTTTTCCATACATCGCATTTTTCACGCTAGCGTCGCCATCCTCGCCGTTTCTTCGATCGCCGAAAATACACTCGCCGATGGAGAAGGTGCGCCAGAGCCCAACCTCATTCCTATAAGGCTTTCGGGAGATGATATCGTAGGCCCCTTCATAACCGAAGCCCTGCGCAACAACCCCGGGCTACAAGCCTACGAAAAACGCTACCAAGCAGCTCGTGAATCCATCCTGAGCTCAAAAGCCTTACCCAATCCGAAAGTTCAGCTCACTCACTTTATCGAGGCGATCCAAACGCGAACCGGACCGCAAAGGGATGTTCTCGTTCTCCAGCAGCCCATTCCATGGCTCGGCAAATTAAGAGGTTCAGGGCAAATTGCCCGAGCTCATTCGGAATCTCTCTGGCACGCCTATTCAGCTCATCAATTCACAATCATTGAAACGATCGCGAACCGCGTTCTAGAGATCGCTTTTTTGGATAAATCGATAGTGCTTACTCGTGAGAATACGGTACTTCTGAGGCAACTCGAAATCCTAGCGGAAGAACGGTTTAAGTCGGGTGGCAATCTTACTGATTTACTTCGTCTACAGGTTGAAACCGAACGTTTCGACGATTTAATCTCTCGTCAACAAGCTGAACGCATTGGCCTCGCAGCAAAGCTCGAAGCCCTTCTGGGCCGACGAACCTCAGAATCTATTCCCGAGATCGATTGGCAGTCTCCTCAATCATTGAAGGGCAACCCAGATCAATGGCTAGCCGCTACACGCAACAATAATCCAAAACTCAAAATCCTCAGGTCCCTTGAACAAAGCCAAGAAGCTCGAGAGCGATTAGCGAATTTGTCCAACAAGCCCGATTTTACAGTAGGACTCAACTACCTCCGTACAGGTGACGCTATCAACCCAAACACCTCCGGCAGCGGGAAAGATCCATGGGCCATAATGGTCGGTCTTTCGCTTCCCATTTGGGGAAAGTCAAACCATTCGATATCGCTTCAAGCATCCCTGCAAAAAGAAGCCATAACAGCACAGATAGAAGAGCAGGAATTACACCTTATTGGAGAGGTTCGCGCATGGATAGCCAAATTGGACGATTCTCAAAAACGTCTCGATCGCTACAACGAAAGACTTCTCCCCCTAGCCCGCCAGGCCAAGGAAATAACCGAGTCGAGCTATCGAGCAAATCAAGCATCATTACTCGACGTCATCGATAGCGAGCGAACCCTCATCGAACTCGAAACCAAGTATTGGCAAGCCGCAGCCGATGCCTGGGTGGCTCGATGGAACCTAGCCACAATTTCCGGTGGAACCTGGCTCGATTAATACAAACGCTTAACCAAAAACCGAAATGAAAATCAACCTTACTCGCTACACACTCGCAGGAAGCGCCCTCCTGGTCATTCTAGCATTTTTCATTGGTCGTTGGACCGCTTCCCCTCCAAGCGAACCTAACGGGCCTCAAAACCACGCGAATCATTCGACAGGATCAACAGACCCTACGACTTGGACCTGCGCCATGCACCCGCAGATCCAACAACCTGAGCCAGGGCAATGTCCGATTTGCGGAATGAACCTAATTCCTCTTAAAAACGATTCCGGATCGCAGCAAGGTCCGAGAACGCTCTCCATGAGCGAAAGCTCCAAAGCACTCGCCGACATTCAGACCACCCTCATCGAAAAACGATTTCCTGAAGCCGAAATCCGCCTTGTAGGAAAACTTGAATACGACGAAACCAAAGTAAAATCGCTCACGGCTCGCTTCCCGGCTCGCATCGACGAGCTCTTCGTCAACTTCAACGGAGTATCCGTAAAAGAAGGACAACATCTAGCCCGCGTATACAGTCCTGAATTGCTCACTGCTCAAAGCGAGCTCCTCTCAGCCTACCGGTTTAGTCCAACGAGTTCCTCTACTCGCGCCGCCAAGGAAAAACTTCGGCTTTGGGACCTACGCCCCGAACAAATCGAGGAAATTATCGAAAGCAACCAAGCTAAAGACCACTTCGAACTAAAAGCTCCTATGAGCGGAGTAGTCGTATCCAAAAATGTAAACGAAGGCGACTACCTCAAAACCGGGCAGGCTCTATTTAAAATCGTCGATCTTAGCGAACTCTGGCTCAAACTCGATGCCTATGAATCCGATCTCTCCTGGCTACGATTCGGCCAAAGCATCGCCTTTAGCGTTCAATCTTACCCCGGTACCGATTTCCAAGGAAGAATCGCTTTTATAGAGCCGGAAATCGACCAAAGAACCCGTACCGTTTCCGTTCGTGTCAATGTGCCTAACACAGAAGGAAAATTGAAACCTGGAATGTTCGCTCGCGCGATCGCGCACTCAAAAGTGGCCCAAGCAGGAAAAGTCTACGCTCCCGAATTCGCGGGCAAATGGATAAGCCCTATGCATCCTGAAATCGTTATGGACGCCCCTGGCCTATGCAGCATCTGCGGAATG
This sequence comes from Candidatus Pelagisphaera sp., assembly GCA_051275055.1. Taxonomy (GTDB): domain Bacteria; phylum Verrucomicrobiota; class Verrucomicrobiia; order Opitutales; family Opitutaceae; genus Pelagisphaera. Next base: position 12,182 of record JBNMOQ010000110.1, on the reverse strand, counting down.
GATCTCGTGCCTGCAGAACAATTAGGATACGTGCAGGACCTCGATGAAACCCCACCCTTAGTCGTTCCAGCTTCGGCCGTGCTTCGCACTGGCAATCGAGCCGTAGTCTATATCGAAGTTCCCAATACAGAGAATCCGACTTTTGAAGGGCGCGAAATCGAAATCGGGCCGAGAGCAGGAGACATCTTCGTCGTCGTATCCGGCCTACAAGAAGGAGAACGCGTCGTCACGAACGGCGCCTTCAAGATCGACAGTTCCCTTCAGATTCAAGCCAAGCCAAGTATGATGAATCCTGAAGGCGGCGGCCCAGTTCCCGGACACAATCACAGCAAAGCAAACGAAGCTAACGAATCCGCCAACAACCAAACAATCATCGAAATCGATACGAATATCGCCACGCTGATAATGGATCCCTACTTTGAATTACAAGCAGCCTTAGCAGGAGATGACCTCGAATCCGCGAGAACCGCCCTCATGCAAATGTTTGAAGCAACCGGTCACAGCGGGACATTGCCCAACAAGCTTCACGAAATGCTCGAAGCCCCATCTCTCGAGACGGTTCGACCAGGTTTCGAAACGCTATCCAACGCAATCGCTCTAGCCGTAAAATCGAATCCTTCCTTCTTCGAAGGCGCCGTTCTGCAAATGCATTGCCCGATGGCCTTTGAGGGAAAAGGAGCGAGTTGGCTGCAGCGCGAAGAACCTCTACTCAATCCTTATTTCGGAGCCCTCATGCTTAATTGCGGAACCATGCAAGCCGACTTAACGCAAAGCCAATCCTCTGCCGAGCATTCCAACCATGCCCACTAATAAACCCACCAATCCCATCGACGCGCTAATTCGGTTTTGTCTCGAAAACAAACTCGTCGTTATTCTCTTTACTGCGGGCTTGATTCTTTGGGGAATAATGGTCGCTCCATTCGACTGGGAAATCGATGCGTTGCCACGCGATCCCATACCAGTCGATGCGATACCTGACATTGGAGAAAATCAGCAGATCGTATTCACGAAATGGATGGGACGGTCGCCTCAGGACATCGAGGACCAAGTAACCTATCCTCTCACAACCGCCCTACTCGGTCTGCCGGAGGTAAAAACGATCCGTAGCTATTCTATGTTCGGGTTCTCCTCCATCTATATAATTTTTAAGGAAGATGCGGAATTCTATTGGACGCGCAGCCGTATTCTCGAAAAGCTCAACAGTCTCCCAAGCGGAACGCTGCCGCAAGGGATCTCGCCACAATTAGGCCCCGACGCCACCGCCCTCGGTCAAGTGTTCTGGTATACGCTCGAAGGATACACCCCCGAAGGCGACCCTTCAGGTGGATGGGACCTCCATGAACTACGATCCGCTCAAGATTGGTACGTTCGATACGCCCTGCAAGGCGTTGATGGAGTGGCGGAAGTCGCCTCTATTGGCGGTTTTGTAAAAGAGTACCAAGTCGACGTAGATCCCGATGCTCTTAGGGCCTTCGACATCGCTCTCCATGAAGTATTCGATGCGGTCAGAGCAAGCAACACCGACGTCGGTGCCCGCACGATCGAAATAAATGCGGTTGAATACGTTATCCGAGGAGTCGGATTTATAGAGTCGCTAGACGATCTGAGACAAACCGTCATTACCCAGCGAAACAACGTGCCCATAACGCTCGATCAAGTTGCCGAAATCGAATACGGACCAGCATTAAGAAGAGGCGCCCTCGATAAGGCCGGGGCCGAAGCGGTTGGTGGGGTCGTAGTCACGCGGTACGGTGAAAACCCATTGGCGGCAATCAAACGAATCAAGGAGAAAATAAAGGAGATTTCTCCAGGTCTTCCTCGAAAAACCTTGGACGACGGAACGGAAAGCCAACTCAAAATCGTTCCTTTCTACGATCGTACGGGACTAATATACGAGACACTCGGCACGCTTGAAAATGCGGTACGTCAACAAATACTGGTTACGATTATCGTCGTTATTGTCATGGTTCTCCATCTGCGCAGCGCGGCTATAATATCCGGCGTTCTTCCATTGGCAGTTCTGTTCTCGTTCATAGGAATGAAGCTCTTTAAAATCGATGCGAATGTCGTCGCGCTTTCGGGCATCGCCATAGCGATCGGTACGATCGTGGACATGGGCGTCGTAATGGTTGAAAACATACTGAAGCACCTCGACGAGGCGCCGCCGGACGAAAACCGACTGGAGGTCGTTTATCGAGCGTGCTCCGAAGTCGGAAGCGCCGTTGTAACCGCCGTGCTCACAACCGTCATCAGCTTTCTTCCAATATTCACAATGGAAGCTGCGGAAGGAAAGCTGTTTCAGCCCCTCGCCTACACGAAAACCTTCGCTCTGATCGGCTCTATCGTCGTCGCGCTAACCATCATTCCTCCGTTAGCTCACTCTCTGATTGCCAAACGATTCACTTTCGCCTGGTCGCGAATCGGATTGTGGAGCGGTATTGCAGCAATCGGTCTCATCGGTCCTTTCTCCGCCGACTGGTTTCCCTGGTGGCTCGGTCTCATTTTAATCGGAGCAGCCTCATTCAATCTCGCGAGCGATCGAATTCCAACAAATACGCGTCGAATCATCTTCTTTAATTTCAACCTCGTCGTAGCCTTCTTCGTGGCCTTGATACTCGCAAAGGATTGGCAGCCTCTAGGAGTCGAAGCCCATTGGGGAAACGCCCTATTCGTGCTTCTGACGGTCGGAGGACTCTTGGGAGGATTCTATATATTCATAAAATCATATCCACTTTTGTTAACTACAGTCCTTCGGTTCAAAGGAGCTTTTCTCTCCTTTTGCAGCGTTATCATTCTTTTCGGATTCGCGGTTTGGCTCGGTTTCGGAAACATTTTCGCATGGACTCCTGATTGGGCCAAAGCAACCAAGACCTGGAGCAACGTAACGCATGCCATGCCCGGGCTCGGAAAGGAATTCATGCCTAACCTCGATGAAGGTTCCTTTTTGCTCATGCCCACCACCATGCCTCACGCCTCGATTGGCGAAGCTCTAGATATTTTGCGCAAACAGGATATGGCCATTAACGCCATTCCTGAAATCGAAAGCGCGGTAGGAAAGATCGGCCGAGTCGAAAGTCCACTAGATCCAGCTCCGATCTCCATGATCGAAACCATCATAAACTATAAATCGGAATACATCAAAGACGCCGACGGTGAGATTCTCTCATTCGCTTACGAAAAGTCCTCCGACACCTTCAAGCGCGATGCCAATGAAGACCTTATTCCCGATAAAAGCGGTAGGCCATTTCGCCAATGGCGAGACTCAATCAAGTCTTCCGACGACATTTGGAACGAGATCGTCAAAGCTGCCACTATTCCGGGAGCGACCTCTGCTCCAAAACTCCAACCGATCGCAGCCCGCATAATCATGCAGCAAAGTGGCGTACGCGCCCCCATGGCCTACAAGATCCAAGGACCCGATCTCAATTCGATCGAGAAAGCCTCGCTCGAACTCGAACAACTCCTGCGACAGGTTCCTTCTATCAATCCGGAGACTGTCTTCGCCGATCGAGTCATCGGAAAACCCTATCTCGAAATCGACATCGATAGGGCCGCCATCGCCCGCTATGGCATTAAAATCAAAATGGTCCAAGATGTCATAGAAGTAGCGATCGGAGGGAAGCCCGTCACCCAAACTGTCGAGGGGCGCGAACGCTACCCCGTGCGCGTACGCTACCTTCGAGAGCTGAGAGACAGCATCGAAGAAATCGAGAACATCTTAGTAGCAGCTCCCGGCGGGACTCAAATTCCAATCAAAGAGCTTGCATCCATAAATTACTTACGCGGACCACAAGTGATAAAAAGCGAGAATACGTTTCTCGTTAGCTACGTTATCTTCGATATGAAAGCGGGAAATAGCGAAGTCGAAGTAGTCGAACAAGCCAATGCCTTTCTCCAAACGAAAGTCGATAACGGCGATTGGATCCTTCCTGCTGGAGTATCAATGCCAAAGGCGATCGGAAACTTTGAAAGCCAAGTCAGAGCAGAAAAGAAGCTCAGAGTCGTGCTCCCAATCGCGCTCTTCGCCATTTGGCTCATCCTCTATTTTCAGTTCAAACGAATATCTACTACGTTACTTGTGTTCTCTGGCATACTATTCGCCTGGTCCGGCGGCTTTATTCTTATTTGGCTCTACGGTCAGCCATGGTTTCTGAACTTCGAATTTATGGGGCAAAACCTACGAGAACTCTTCCAAATAGGGACAATCAATCTGAGCGTTGCAGTCTGGGTCGGATTCCTCGCGCTATTCGGCATAGCCACCGACAACGGCGTTATTGTTTGCACCTACCTACAGCAAGTTTTCCACAAGCGTAAACCCAGAACGATCGCCGAAATTAGAACGGCAACAATCGAGGCAGGAACCCGCCGGGCACGGCCAGCTATGATGACCAGCGCCACGACGATTCTAGCCCTTCTGCCCGTTCTTTCCTCAACCGGTCGCGGCGCCGACGTTATGCTGCCGATGGCTATCCCCTCCTTTGGTGGCATGCTCTTGGCCATAATCACAATATTCGTCGTACCCGTGCTCTATTGCTCAATCGAAGAACTTTCAGTGAAACTCAGGAATTACAAAAAATCCTAATCTAATATTCATAAATTAAACATACATAAAAAATGAAAAATAATATAATTAAAACCATCGCAATCGCACTACTGGCTACAGCTTCCGCATTCGCGCATTCCGAATCGATTAAGCCGGAATTCGTCGATACGCTCCTTAGTCCTTACTTCGAACTTCAAGCCTCCCTCGCAGGAGACGATCTAGCTGCCGCCAAAGCAAACGCCACAGCGCTCCAAACTGCAATCGACAAAGGCGCATCCGCCAAAAAGGCTTCGTCGATCAAAGATCTCGTCTCGGGAACCCAAAACATAGTCGACTCAACGGATATAAAAGCCGCAAGAAACGCGTTTCATATGGTTTCCAAAGAACTGGGCAGCATCGTCGACCACGTCGGCACCACCGGAAAAAGCGATGTAATTAAAATGATGTGTCCCATGGCCTTTGGCGGCAAAGGCGGCGAATGGCTGCAAAACAACGACGACCTCGCCAATCCCTACTTCGGATCCATGATGTACAAATGCGGCTCTGTTGTAGAGCAACTAGCAGACGCCACTAAATAACGTAAACGCGTATGCCATTTTCACGATCCAGGATAGACAGGAGCTTATCATGTCATCGTTTGCTAAATACAGCGGATCAAAAACCGCGATTCGTCAATCGAATCGCGGGATATCTCGCCCCTAGATTGTGAATGGAAATTTCCTGTTTCAAGAAAGCATTGAGTCTAATTCGAAATCAAGGAACTACAGGAAACATCTAACCTCGCCACCGGTCCTTGCCAAAGCATGTGAGAGGCCATTTCAATTAAGAGCAATCGTTACGACGCAAAGTAACTATCCATTCAATACTGAAGGATGAAAGCGCCCATCGACAAAACCGAACCCTTTACCATTACGATCAAAAACATGGTCTGTCCTCGATGTATCGATACGGTAAAACGAATCGTCGGATCGTCAGGTTTGCCCCTCATTGAAGTAAAACTAGGCGAAATTCATCTAGGAACACGCCCATCTTCCAAACAAAAAGAAAATCTAAGCAAAGGCCTCGAAGAAAATGGATTTGAAATTGTTCAAAGTGCTAAGGCCAGACAGATAAACCAAATCAAGACGCTGATAATGAATCGCGTGCACTATGGCGAAGGCAGTCCTGAACTAACGCTGTCTTTATATTTATCCCAAAACATCAACTACGATTACAGTCACCTCAGTAAACTATTTTCATCCATCGAAGGAATTACGATCGAACGTTTCGCGACACTGCAACGTATTGAGAAAGCAAAGGAACTACTCATCTATGATGAACACAGTATTACCGAGATCGCCAACCAGCTTGAATACAGCAGCCCTGCCCATCTTTCAGCGCAATTCAAACGTGAAACTGGCATAACCCCTTCTAAATTCAGGTTTCAGCGGACGCCAATCAGGCAGAGTATTGATTCGATCTAAACGTAGATCTACGGAATTGCGCAAAAAATCGCCACAACTATGTAAGCCATTCCCGGAAGAAATCTGATAAGATCCTATCGAATCAACAAACCTTCCTAAAAATGAAAGAGCAATCCCACCCAACAGCCAAAAATTGTTGCGACCATCATCGCAAAGATACAGCAAAACGCGAAAAGACCTCATTGCTAACGGCAAAGTACTATTGTCCGATGTGCCCAGGCGTGGAATCGAACACGCCAGGCGATTGTCCGAAGTGCGGGATGAGTCTGGAGCGAAATCCGTCTTATCGAGTTTCTAGGGCCAAACAGTGGACTTGCCCAATGCATCCTGAGGTGAAAGAGGATCATCCCGGTCATTGTCCCAAATGCGGCATGGACCTAGAGCAAGTTTCCGCTACCGCCGACAGTGACGAGGATGGTCAAGAGATACGATCTCTCGCCATCAAATTCTGGGCAGCCCTAGCCATGACGATTCCAGTTTTCGCCTTAGCGTTTAGCGGTATGCTGCCCGGATTTTCTCTGGAAAGATTGATTCCACATTCCATCAGTAAATGGTTTGAGCTGATCCTCGCAACTCCAGTCGTATTCTGGGCTGGTGGAATGTTCTTCGCGCGTGGCTGGCGTTCTATCGTTAACCGAAGCCCAAATATGTTCACCCTTATCATGCTTGGCGTAGGAGCCGCATGGGGATTCAGCGCAGTAGCGGTAATTGCTCCTGACATCTTTCCCGATTCGTTCAAAACCAATGGAAAAATCGGTCTATACTTTGAGGCAGCAGCCGTGATAACCGTATTCGTACTTTTAGGACAACTGCTAGAAGCGCGTGCCCGAAAAGGAACGAACCAGGCAATAAAAAGTCTCTTGGGACTGGCGACCAAAAGCGCCCATCTCCTTGTTGATGGAAAAGAACAAGACATCTCGGTCGACGAACTCGCAATTGATGATTTGGTCCGCGTCCGCCCTGGCGAGAAAATACCAATAGACGGAACGATCACAGAAGGTAACAGCTCAATAGACGAGTCAATGATCACCGGCGAACCGATCCCTACCGAAAAGAGCATCGGCGACAAAGTCGTTGGGGCGACAATCAATCAAACAGGTAGTTTCGTAATGAAAGTCGGCGCGATTGGTTCCGAAACGCTGCTCTCTCAAATTGTTCAAATGGTCGCGAATGCCCAACGAAGCCGCGCTCCAATCCAAAAACTTGCCGATCAAGTTTCCAAGGTTTTCGTTCCCAGTGTCGTTACTATATCGATCCTAACGTTTCTCAGCTGGCTAATCTGGGGTCCCTCCCCCGCCTTCACCTACGCGATCGTAAATGCCGTCGCCGTCCTTATTATCGCCTGCCCCTGCGCACTAGGACTCGCGACGCCAATGTCCATTATGGTGGGCGTCGGCAAAGGTGCTCAGCATGGAATTCTAATTCGAGATGCCGAGGCTATCGAAACAGTGGAAAAAATAACCCATCTCATTACTGATAAAACCGGTACGCTGACCGAAGGGCATCCCCAAGTCGTTGACACATTAAAAGCCAATGGTGTCGATGATTCAACACTACTCCAATCAGCCGCCGCCATTGAGATGCATTCCGAACACCCACTCGCAAGAGCCATCGTCAAAGAAACCGAAAAACGTGAAATAGAAATCCCAAAGATCACTGACTTCGAAAGCTTCACTGGAGCAGGCGTTCAAGCCAAGGTTCGCGGCGAGACGATTAGAGTAGGAAAAAAAACTTTCCTGCAAAATAACGGAATCGCTTTGCCTCAAGAATTCCTGAGCAAGGCGCAGCGTTTGCAGAAACAGGCCAAAACGGTCATCTGGGTCGGGAAAGGCGAAGAACTACTCGGAGCCATCGCCATCGCCGATCCTATTAAATCCACCACGCCCGACGCAATCTCAGCGCTACATCGACTCGGAATAGAAGTCATAATGTGCACAGGCGATAATTTCGATACAGCGCAAGCCGTATCGAGTGCGCTTGGCATCAAAGACTACCGAGCAGAAGCATCGCCCAAAGACAAACAAGACCTTGTCGAAGAGCTCAAAAGCCAAGGACATCGTGTCGCAATGGCAGGTGATGGTATCAACGATGCGCCCGCTCTCGCCGCTGCGGATCTAGGAATCGCCATGGGTACCGGAACCGACGTGGCCATGGGAAGCGCAGGGATCACGCTCGTCAAAGGCGATCTTCAAGGAATTGTCAGTTCTATTGCCCTCGGCAAAGCGGTCATGCGAAACATTCGCCAAAACCTGTTCTTCGCTTTCTTTTACAATGCTATCGGAGTTCCAATAGCAGCAGGACTACTGTATCCGTTTTTTGGAATCATCCTCAGCCCAATGATAGCTGGAATTGCCATGTCGTTTAGCTCCGTATCGGTTATCAGCAATGCCCTGAGATTAAAAAGAGCTAGGATTAGAATCGCAAACTGATGAAGACTTCTTTTCAAATGGCAATCGAAGTTGACGCTCGATAGTTTACATTGAATATCCTTCAAAACGATTCATTCCCGACGAAAACGCTTCAGCCACATAAAACTATCTCAATTATTTAAACGCGTGCCAATTTCTACCTCAAATTCAACCGAACACGTCGTTCTACTCGATATCGATGGAAATGCCATCGGGACAATGGATAAAAACAGTGTCCACACAGCGAATACGCCCCTACACAGCGCATTCTCAATTTTTCTCTTCGACGGAAAAGGGAATATGCTCACTCAACAGCGAGCCCTTTCCAAAAAGACTTGGCCAGGAATTTGGTCCAACGCCTGTTGCGGGCACCCCGCATCTGGCGAGAGTCATTTGGATGGCGCCAATCGACGCCTTGAACAAGAACTCGGGCTAAGCGGCATCGAATTGATCAACGCCCTACCGAATTTTCAATACCGAGCCGAGCTCGACGGAATCGTCGAAAACGAAATCTGTCCTGTATTCATCGGTCACTGCGCAAGCGAACCCACGCCAAACCCGACCGAAGTCGCAGCCACCGAATGGGTGCCCTGGAACGCATTCGCCGATTCCTGCAAAGGATTAACCCAGACTCGTTTCGACTCATTCTCCCCCTGGTCGCACCTCGAAGGCAAGCTCTTGCTAGAGCATCCCCTGATCGATCAATTCGTCGGCACTGCGCAAAAGGTGCACAGGCATCCTGCCTGTTAATCGTGAATAAACAGGCTGGAAACCTGTGCACCTATTAAATTTTCCGAAACGATACGCCTGTCGCGACCAAGGCCAAACCTACGGCGTTAGCCCGTTCGACCAACACGGTTTCTCGCTGCACATCGATTCCTGGGTGAACCAATACGCTGGCTCCTGCTGCTTTTGCTCGAGCAATTTCTTCCGGGTCTTCGATATCAACATCGAAAACGACGCTCGTTCCTTCGATCGATTTTCCACCATCTCGCAAACGATCCCAAACCGAGCTTTGGTCAATCAGACCGGAAACTTGGGCGACCACGCGTTCTCCCGCTACCGCAACGCAACCTGTCGAGCGGAGATGCCGCGAGAGTTTTACACCAAACAACATATCTTCCCATTGCGTAACTAACGGCTGATTCGCAGTTGGCATTCGCCACGAGAATGGATTCACCGCCACACGATTAATGTCCTGAACCAAAGCTCCCCCCGCTACCGAACGGACTTCTTGCAACGCTTCATAACCCAAGCCTTCACGACTAACTAAAAGTCGCACTCCATCAATCGTCGCCTCCGAGACATACGCAGGCGCCAACACAGTACCGAAAACAGCTTTCCCACCGAGCGATTCCAGCAACTCGGAATCAACCGCTCCATTAACCACTAACGTCGCTCTCGAAAGAACCGAATCGACCGCAGTCCGAGCCGAGGCAATTGCCTGCTCCACCGAGTCTCCGCTCGCTGCGGAAATCAAAGCCCCATTTTGGATAATCGCCGCAGTCGTTTTCTCGAACTCGCCGATCGCATACACAGCCAATGACAAATCCAGAATACTCCCGTAATCGAGCTCTGGCCCGGATGTTTTTTCGAAGTGTTCTCCAAAACTCCCATAAAGCGCCGCCTTCTGGCGCGCCGTAGCTCCTTCCGCCAAAGATTGAGACCGCTTCCAAGAAAACCGAATCGACTTCGGATACCCGCTCAAAGCATCGATATCCGGCGCATCCCCTCCCTGCATTTCCAGGTACTGAGCCACGGAAGCATCGAATTCAGAAGCTGCGTGCAAAGCATTGCAGGCCTGATCCATACAAAAGCGCCCGGACAAACGTCCATTTCCCTCTCTGAGCAAACTCAAAATCTCCCCATACAACTTCGGACTCCCCACTACAGCCGTCTTCTGAGGTCGACGGGCCGCCATGCGGACTAAATCGACAATCCCATGATCAAATGCGTTCAAAGCGCTTTTCCACGACATGAATTCGCGACCCACCGCCGAAACCTCATAAAAATTCGCCACGAGCAATTCCACCTCGCCCTCCTCGATCAGCTCAATAGCAGCCGACATCTCAATGCCTTCAGCCCCAGGAATCTCCTCTTCCACGACCGATTCCACCACTCGAAGTTGCAAGCCGAATTCCTCGACCAAGCATTTCGAAAAGTCTTTCAATCCGGAAGAATCCCGCGTCACCAGCAGCGCTGTTTTTGCCATATCCGAAGTACCGTTCCCCGCGAACCAACGATCAAGCAAAAAGTAGTAGGTCAGCGCACTGTGAGTTTCTTTAATAGTATCGGCTGGTAGGGCCTGCTTGTCCCAAGCAGCCGTGGAAGTTACATAAGCCAATTCGGTTGCCTAGGGACAGGCAACCCTACCAAGCAACCGAAAGGTGCGCATCCAATCACTACCGAAAAAAACCAATCGCTCGCCCAGATTTACGAGATACTGGACACATGCAGGAGCAGGTTTACCCCGCCATATTCTGCCTCAACCAGAGCCTACCAAATCGCGGGGTAAACCCGCTCCTACAAAAACTTACCCCACTCGCTCCAAAAATCAGCGAGTTTTCTAATTGAAGTCCTCTATTCTCGGCGCGATATCATATCCCCTACGACAGCCATGACGCGAAACCAGGTAAAAACACTCACTATTGGAGACCGCGCTTTCGACTCGAAGCGACTCCTAAGCACGGGGAAGTTTAGCTACCGCAGGTCCATGAAAACCGTTCTGCGAGCGTCGAATTTCGGGCTGACCACCTTTTCCATATGAATCCAGCATCACACCTACTCGAAGGCCTGAGCGTCACTTTGGACAAGCTAAAGTACCACTACGGACCGCCGAATGCTCCACAAGAAACGCCGCACGTCTTCGTTTATTACATCACCATCGCAAACCACTCGGATCGCCGCGTAAAGCTGCTGGGACGCAAGTGGATCATCTCGTCGAAAAACGGCGAGAAACTGGTCATCGAAGGCGACAAGATAGTTGGCGAGGAACCTGATCTCTCTCCCGGAGAATCCTTCTCCTATAATAGTTGCCACGTATCCGCAGCCGACACTTCGGCAACGGGCAGCTTTCACGGATTCGATGAAGACCAAAACCGCGTTCACACCCTGATCCCAAGATTCGCCATGCGAATCCCCGATTTATCAAGCTAAAGCGCCGCCAATCGACCGCTTCCCGACTTGACCCCCCAATTTCTTCAGTAATAACTCCTTTTCTATCGGTTCGCCAATGCGGCCGAATTTTCAAAAAACCAATCAACCAATCAATTCCATGGGACAACAACACAGAAAAAAAGTAAAACGCATCCGTCGTAAAGCATACCTATCTCGCAAGAGAGAACGTGACGAAAAAGCTTCGAAAAGCAAAAAATAGAACTCCCTCGTCCGGAGCTCGATAATCGATGAACCTATTCGGACTCGAAGACCGAGAGTGGATCTTCCTGGCGACAGTCGTTTTCACTGTAACGACTATCCTCGGAAGCTACTCCACCCTAAAGCTCCATCGCAAGACCGGGCGTCCCTATACGCTTGGTCTCGTCAGCTTCGGCTGGATACTCCAAACCATCGGCTTGTACGCGCGTGGTTTGCAATACGGCGGTTGTCCACTGGCCAACCGATTCGAACTCGTACAATTCCTTGTTTGGTCGGCAATCGTTCTCTACATATTCGTAGGCCCCGCCTTTCGAGTCAGTCTACTGGGGATGTTCACATCCGGCTTCGCCAGTTTGCTATCCATACTCTCGCTCGGCTTCGAGTCTTGGGATA
>JBNMOQ010000109.1:0-14938 GCA_051275055.1 Candidatus Pelagisphaera sp. | reverse complement strand
CTTTGTCAGCGGTTGGCTTGGACTGGTTTTCGGAACCGATCGCGTAATGGTATCGGGTCTTGGGGGCTAGGTTCTCTAATTTGATCTCGTGGTAGTGCGTTGCGACGGTTTCGGCAGCGTGGTTGTTGAGGCTAGTTGCTTTTTTGTCGTACCAGACTGTGCCGATCGTAGGTGCTTCGGTCCGCCAACGAATAATTATACTATCGTGGCTGCCTTGCTGGAGATAGGGCCCGCGGGTAATATCCTCTGCCTGAATTGTGGCAGAGAGGGCGATTGAGAGTAAAACAAGGAAGGATTGAGACGGGTTCATGGATGACGTTTGGTTGATAGAAAATTTCTAAACTGATTCAGAAAGTGGCAATAGGATTGAGTGGCGACCCGGTCCCGCCATTAACGGGTAGAGGCGCTACCGTCAGGAGGAAATCCCATCGATTCAGTTCGCGTGATGTTTTGCTGAGAGCTTCAAGATCGAGATTGTCTAACATGTGGACTCCCATTGCGTGAATCATAAGTAAATGGATGGGACTCGTGACGCCTGGGATTCCGGACGGCGAGACTTCACTGCCGCCATCGCTGCCGAGGACTGCAATATCACGTGCTTTGAGCCATCGAGCGGATGTGGCGTGGAGTCCAGCTTGGGTGCCACTCCAGGGACCGACTGCGTCCCGTCGAGCCCAGCGTCCTGTGTAGAGAAGAACTACATCGCCGCTTGAAATTGTGATTCCGGTCAGCTTTTCCCAATCATCAAGGTCTTCGGGATAAACGGCAGTTCCGGGTTCTAGATAATTGACGCCCCTGAGTTTGGGAAGGTCGATGAGGATGCCACGCGAGAAAATGCCGTCTTTTAGATTGTGAATATCGAGTTTCGTCGCGCCTTTGGAAGTGACCACTTTGCTGGAAATTCCGTTGTAGAGCGTTTGTTGGTGAACGTAGTGGCTGAGCGAGTCGATGTGCGAGTGAGCGAAGCCATGATAGGAAACCGAGTAATTATCCGAGCACCATTGGGCGTGCATGTTTTGCCCGTCGGAGAGCATCGTATGGACGAATGGATTGGGATTGTCGGCGGCCGGTTCAGTTTCTACATCTCGGGCGAGAGAGACTGAGATACCTTTTTTGACAAGTTTAGCAGCCTGGCGCCGTTTTTTTGGCGTGATGAGGTTGATAGCTCCTAATTGATCATCGGCGCCCCAGCGTCCCCAATTGGAAAGCTCTTCGACCATCGCTAGAATATCCTGTTGCGATAGTTGCGGTTTTGCGGAGTCGGCACCGAAGGAACTGTTAAACGGAAGCAGGCAGAATAGGCTGATAAATAGAGTGCGTGAAAGTCGATTGAACATAACTGGGATAGGGGGTGGTTAGGATGAATTTCCTCAGAGGGGATTAGAAGTGAGAATTATCGAGATGAAACCCAGCGACTTCCAGCGAATTGATTCGAAAATCAAGCTGGACATTAGATAGGCTTGAATGACAATCGCGGCCTTTCCTATTACGGCAGTCCTCGTAGTTCAATGGATAGAGCACCGGCCTCCGAAGCCGGCAATCCGGGTTCGACTCCCGGCGAGGGCACCAGTTGAGGCTGAATGAGAGACCGAAGGGTTCGACGTAATGTGTTTACGAACGAAGATGGATCTCGCTTGAGTATTAGGTGAATTTGACCCGATGAAGGCAAATGTCATGGAGGTATCACGCGAGTCCCTCGCATAGCTACGTCGCAGCACGCGTAGATTCAGTTGTTGTGGAATGAAATTTTGGCTTGGGAAATTGCTTTTTTGCGATTTTGGGCGATGTTTTGGCGTTTTCGGTCGATTTATAAAGTAGCTACTAGTCAAAGTCTTATCGTTTTTATCTATGGAACAACACGCAGTCGAATCTACTACACCTGATCCGGTTAGCCAATTTTCGATCTTTACCGAGAATAAGGTAGGAAAGTTTTCGGATTTGGCCCGAGCGTTTTCCAGGGAGAGCATTCATATCTTGGCGTTGACGACTTTGGATACTACGGACATCGGCATCTTGCGGATTGTCGTGGATGATCCAGATGCCGCGAGGGATTTGTTAGTCTCTCAAGACTATGCCTTTTCGGAGAGTCCGATTCTTGCTGTTGAGATTGCCGGGGAGCACGACGTGGAGGGAGTCTTGATGGCATTGCTGGAAGCGGAAGTGAATATTCACTACATGTATTCGTTTATCAGTCGGCCTATGGGGCGATCGGCCTTGGCTATGAGCATCGAAGATCTTGACATCGCGATGGATATATTGGGGGCGCGGAATCATAAAGTCTTGAGTCAGCGAGATATTTCTAGGTAATCGATTTTAATTTCGAAAGAGCCGTGCTGTTACTCGTTCTTACTAATGAAAGCCGCTGATACAACGACTAAGAAAAGCGGAGCTTCTAAGGCTCCTAAAAATAAGCATCAGGATCTTGAAGTGAAGGATGCTCAGATTATCTTCAACGCAGTTTGGAACGAGCTGGAGTCGAAGTATGGGCGCGAACGGCTACATTTTCCTCGCGAGCTGATTCTTTTAGGAGGCGCTCCAGGAGCGGGTAAGGGAACGAATACTCCGTTTATTATGGAGGCGCGAGGCCTGACCTGTGATCCGATTGTCGTGAGTGGGTTGTTGGATACGCCGAAGATGCGTCAGCTTAAAGAAGCTGGCCAGTTAGTCGGCGACACGGAAGTGGTGCGCATTCTGTTCGAGAAGATGTTGGAGTCGGAGTACGCCGATGGCTGTATCTTGGATGGGTTCCCTCGGACGTTCGTTCAGGTAGAGTGCATGAAGCTGCTCTATCATAAGATGCTTCAGTTGCGTAGCGAGTTTTACAATACGAAGCATCAGCAGAATTTTCGTCAACCGATCGTTCACATTATGATGCTCTTCATCGACGAGAAGGAGAGTGTAGAGCGTCAATTGAAGCGCGGACGCGAGGTTTTACTTCACAACGAGGAAGTGGAACGTACGGGGATCGATTCGCTCTTGGAGTACCGGACAACGGATTCGGACCCCAAAGCCGCGCAAGGCCGCTACAAGGTTTTCAAGGAGCGTACTTATGACGCGCTGCAATCGTTGCGGGAGGTATTCCATTATCACTTTATCAACGCTCAAGGAGAGTTGCCGGAGGTACGTCGGAATATCGTCAAGGAGCTCAAGTATCAGAGCTCATTGGAGTTGGATCCGCGCACTTTCGATTCGGTACATCTATTGCCATTGGCGAGCGAAATCGTGGAACATGCTCGGCAGGAGTTGGTGAAGCGCTTGGACGGTTACGAATTCGAGCACTCGGATTTGTTTCACGAAGTGATTCATTTCATCGAAACGGACATCATGCCAATCGTGGTGCACCATGCGATTTCGGGAAGCGCGCACGTGAATTCTGAAAATCGGATTCTCGCAAACCCTTTGGGAATGGCTATGTTGATCGATGTTTTCTCGGAGCGCGGCTATCATGCCACGGTCGATCTTCACAAAATCGAGATCCCGGAAACCTTCAATATTCGGACCGGCGAAATCCAGTGTCGTTTGAAGAAGGTTTGGAGAATCCAAATACGCTTCCAGGGCTCGGAACTGCGTCGGGGCTAGGAAGCGGTTTCGTAGGTATCAAACTTAGTCGGCATATTGGCCGACTGTAGCGCTACTTAATGATTCTAATGGATAAGGGGTAGCGGTAGGCGATTCCTTCGTTGGATTTCATCGCTGCGATTATCCCGAAGGCTAGGTTTCCGATCATTACTAGCGGAAGTAGAAAGGCGCCAATACCGAAGGTTATCACTGAAATGATTCCAACTGCGAAATAAGCGATTATTACGGTTATCTGGAAATTGAGTGCCTCTTTGGATTGGTCTTCGATGTATGGGTCTTCTTCTTTCTTGAGGATCCAGATGATAAGTGGGACTAGCACACTAGTCAGCACACCGAGGAGGTGGGAAAGTAGGGCCATCGAGCGAGCATCTTTGCTAATCTCGGTTGGCGAACTTGGTTCTGTGTTCGCTGGAGTGCTATCGGGAGTAGGGGTATTGGGATCTTTTTCCATTGAAGAGTATTAGAGTGAGAGTTTTTGTGGATCAAGATGGAATTCGAAGCATTTCATCTCTTGGATAGAATGGAAATCAAGGTTTGGGGGCAAATGATTTGTAAATCGATCGATTTAAAGGTGCAGTATATTTGATAAGTGGGAAAATACGTATTTTCCCGAATATACAAAATCAAAATCCCTGCTAATATTGGGGACTTCACTTAATATAATCCCCCAGAAGATTGCGATTCCGACACAAAAGATATCATAAATGGTATATTCTCGACCTGGGTTATTTTCTGGAAAACGATTGATTCAGTAAAATACCCTATTTTTCCCATCAAATGCTAATGGTAACGAAAAAATTGAAAGTCGTAGTGGCTGAAGACGAGACCTTGTTTCGTGATTTCTTAGTAAGAACAATCAAGCAGAGGTTTGGTTTTGATATTGTCGGTGAAGCGCCGACGGGCGAGGAAGCTTATGAGATCTGCCTAAAGCATAAGCCAGATCTTGTTCTTGTCGATTTGCGTTTGCCAGGGATGAGTGGGCAGGATTTGGCAAAGCGTCTAATCGATGAAATGCCGCAGACGAAAATTCTCGTCATTTCGGGAGTGGAGGATACGCGTCGAATCGGTATGCTGCTGTCGCTCGGGGTCACGGGTTTCTTGAATAAGAAGGAAGACTTCTCGGTTTTCGAACAAGCGATAGAATCGGTTACGAGCGGAAACATTTTCGTAAAAACATCGACTCACGGAGGAGAAGATAAGCCGGACTCTTTGGATCAACGTGAGCAGTTGGAAAGCTTGAGCCCCAGAGAGCGGGAGATCGTCTCTTTTGTCGGTAGTGGGATGACGAATAAGGAAATGGCGGCGAAACTCGGTTTGAGCGTCAAGACGGTGGAGTCTCATCGCAGCAATATTTCCAAGAAGCTCAAGATTTACGATATCGCAAGCCTCACCTTGTTTTCCGTTCGTACTGGGTTGGTTTCGTTGTGATGCGAGCTTAGACGTGTTGTCAGTTACGAAAAGCGATGGACGTTAGCGAAGATTCTATCAAGAAACGTAGGGCAACCAAGCGTGTTCTGGTGGTGGAAGATCATGAGTATAGCGCAAGAATACATTGCGGATTTCTCGAAATGTGGGGATTTGGTTACGAGCGCGTTAGCAATGGGGCAGAGGCGGTCGCCGGAGATGAGAAGCAAGCGTTCGATGCGATATTGATGGATGTGATGATGCCGAAGATGGATGGCTATCAGGCCACTTCGAGAATCGTTGAAAATGCGGCGCCTGATCGTGTCCCTGTTATCATCGGTTTGACGGGCAATACGATGGCTGAGAACATAAATCGGTGCAGAGATGTCGGGATGTCGAAGGTCATGATAAAACCAATCGATTTCGATAGGCTGAGGGCTCTGTTGGATGAAATACTGTTTTCGGAAGATGAATGGGAAGAGAGGGATGAGTTCGCATACGCGGTAGCCAAATCCGGTTCAAAAGAAGCGAGTTCTCGAATCATCGATGAGGCAGTCGCTAGCGCTTTCGTCGAGCGAATGAATTCAATGATGACGCGCCAAGGTAATCCTTTGGATGCCTTTTCTCATTCGCTGAACGAATGTTTGGCGAAGCTTGATAGAGCGGTTGAAGAAAACGATTTTAACGAAGTCGAAGGATGTGCCCATATTTTAAAAAGCATCGCGGGACTTGTGGGAGCACGAGATTTGGAAGATTTGTCGCGGGGCCTTGAGGCTGCGGCGGAGAAGAGGGGTCCTCATTTTCGTCCTGCGCATTGGTTGATGCTTATTCATGATGCAGTCAAAGCTCTTAAGCAGGTCCTAATGCCATCATAGGCATAGTGCGTCCCGCGTTAGCTCAGTTCAAAATCCAAGATGGATGTGGGTGTGATGTCGAATGTAGATCTCTAGGCTGTCGATCGCTTGCTTTAAGGAGTCGGTTTCATTCCCCTGTTCGTTTAAAGGACGATTTAGGACTTGGGCGATGAATGTTTTTTCGGTTGATGGGAGTTGCTGGGCCCATTCCTCTTTTACTGGGTAGCCTTCGTCACGGCAATAGATGTATAGACATTTTAAATACGTAGCGTGCGGATTTGAAGTAGATTCCCATGCATCGAGTCCTTTGGTGAGCAAATCGAAAATTCCGATAAGATTTTCGTCGTGAGCCGGGTTGGAGACGATGATGTTTGCCAAGCGAGAGGCCGCTTTGAAGGACTCGTAGTTTCGCGCGAGCAGCGTGCGTTTTCGTTCGACCTGAAGGTCTTTGATAAACCCTGAGAAGCTGCCCGGTTTGAGCTCGATTCGAAATTCGCCTTCATCGAATAGGTCGATGTTCAATTGGCTGTTGGCCTTTTTAGAACGCCGAAGCAGACCGGTGACTGTACCTCTTTCGAGGGATAGCAAGCGGTATGCAGTGTAGCTCTCGCCTCGCGCTTCGTGGCCAAGCGCAATTGCGTGGGTGACGATTTCCGGAGTGGGCATTTCGGACGATCTATTCGCTCTCTTCTTGGCTGGCTTTGATCTGTTTCCAATCAGGAACGACGGCTCCACCAGATATGATGAACTTCATGCCTTCTCCGACTGTCATATCCAATTCCTGAACATCGTCTTCGTGCAGCATGACTAGAAAACCACTTGTTGGGTTCGGCGTGGTGGGGACGAAGATGTTTCGAAGTGGCATATCGGTTTTTCTTCTAATTTCGCCTTTCGAATTTCCCGTGAGGAAGCCGATTGCGTAGGAGCCTTTTCTCGGAAACTGAATCAGTACGACTTTTTCGAATACGGCTCGATTTTGCGAGCTGAACGTTTCGACGATTTGTTTGACCGATGTGTAGACGGTATTGATGACTGGAAGATTGTGGAGCAATCGTTCGCCTAGGGTCCAGAGGTATTTTGCGACGAAATAGCGAGATAGGAATCCTAGAACAGTAACAAGAAAGATAACTATTATCGTAGCGGTGAAATCCCAAAATAAGGTGAGGCTCGGATCGAAGAGAAGATCATGGGGTACGAAGAAAAACACCTTGGCTTTGAAGCTACCGCCGATTCTGAGAACGAGCCAATTGAACACGAAAAACGTGATGCCTAAGGGGGCTAGGAGGATCACGCCGGATAGAAACGCTCGTCTAATCGATGAAAGCATAGGGAGGATAGTATCGAATGGATTTTCGTTTAGGCGATGATGAAACGCGATTGTCGAGCGCTTTGTTTGTGTTGGTGGAAGAGAAGTATTAAGGGGTTTACGGACATTGAAGGGATTCTTTCAATTGAAGACGTATTTGGGTTGATTGGCTTGGGCTTCGAGCTTTTTAATGCTCCGTTTATGCAGTGGAAAGGAGCTAATAGGATTTACTCGAAGCATTCGTTGGAGCGCTGGGTCCGCAGGCTCGACAATGGCTGGGAGGAGCGTTTTCAGGAGGCCGCTTTGAAACGTGGGAGAAGGCTCTACAAAAAGGGTAGTATCTGCGAAATCTCAATTGGAGACGAAGACGCCATCATGACTTGCAAGATTGGCAAAGCCGAAAGCTATTCGGTAGTCGATTGGGAGCAGGGCGCGTTTGCTATTCGTTCCTCGTCCTCGGATACCGAGTTTGCCGACGCGATCGCTGTAGCTGGGTTCCTAGAGATCGAGGAATTGATAGCTGATGAGGATTTGAACATGTTGGATGACAGTCCTGTTCAGAGCGATGATGGCGGCGGTAAATCGGAGTTTGCAAAGGTAAAGCTTGGCAAAGGAATGGTTAAGGCCGGACGTCGAATGCTGCACCTCGTTCTCGACACCCATTTTGACGGATTGATATGCGAGGCCTATTGGTTGCGAGAGGACGGAAGCAAAACGCCGGCTCTCGGTGGCGCTGAGGGAGCTCCCAGAGCGGAATCTGTGGAAGAGCGCGAACGGCTGATTACGCTAGCTGCTCGAGCTCGAAAGTCGCATTTTACCTATTCGGAACAATTTAATGGGTACTTGTTGAAGCATCTGCAGCAAATTCCATTTTTCGTGAGCAAGGTTTGGCCGACTTGGAAGCGTTCGTTTTCAACTGAAGAACGCGATAATGTAGCCAATATTCGTGAAGGGTTCACGGAATTGACCCTGAATGCGAAAGCCTCTCTTAATAGCAAGGGAACCTTGGATGTTAAATGGGTCTTGAAGGCAGGCCAGATGGATCTGTCCGACGAAATGGCTCGGGTTCTCTTGGGGCGTCGCGACATGCCGGCTCTGATTCCAGAGTTGGGTATCGTTAAGCTTTCTCAGGCGTCGCGGGACTTGATGAAGAATTGGGAGGAACTTGAGGAGCCCGATGCGGTTGGGTTTCAGCCCTATCAATTGTTTTCCTTGTTTCCTGATGGGAAAGCGAATGTCGAAGTCGAGGGAGAGCTTAAGAAATGGCGGGATGGATTACTCGCCGAGGAAGAAAACGAGTCTTCACTATTGGAATGCTTGCGGCCGTATCAGCGAGAGGGAGTCCAGTGGATGGGCAAATTGCTGAAGCATGATTGTCACTGCCTATTGGCTGATGAGATGGGCTTGGGTAAGACGGTTCAGGTTATTTCTCTGATAATGGATGCTTTGGCGAAGGGGAAGAAAGCATTGATCGTTTGTCCGGCGAGCGTGGTGCCAGTATGGATTTCGGAATTCGAAAAATTCGTTCCCGAATTGAAAGCTAAGAAATACTCTGGAGGAAAAATTGAGAAAGAGGGGAACGATTGGCATGCTTTGGTAACGAGTTTTGCGTTGATGCGAAATCGTATAAGCCGAATTGAAGCCCACGAATTCGAATATGCGATCGTGGACGAAGCGCAATTCGTTAAGAATCCGGATGCGAAAGTGACGCGTGCTTGCATGAAAATAAAAGCCCGCAAGCGTATCGCTTTAACGGGTACGCCGATCGAAAACAAACCTCTCGATATTTGGCCGACTTTTCAGTTTTTGATGCCCGGTCTTTTAGGAAAACGCAGTTTCTTCGAGAAACGATTACTGGAAAACCCAGTAGCTTTCAAAGCGCGGCTAAAGGCGCAGATTGCCCCGTTTATGCTGCGCCGGACTAAATCCCAGGTCGCGGATGATCTGCCTGAGAAAATTATTATCGATCAGCATTGTCCGGTGACGCCGAAACAGGCGGAGGAGTATGCCCGAATTTGCGCTACGGGAATCGAGCGATTGGGCAATGATTTTGGGTCTGCAATGAAGGGGAATCGATTTGCCGCATTGAGCCTGCTTACGCGTTTGCGTCAGGCAAGCTGCGACCCGCATTTGCTTCCTTGGGTGGAAGCGGAACTGGAAGATAGCGGCAAGTTGATGGTATTGTTGGAGAAGCTTATCGAAGTTTTGGGTACAGGACACAAAGTCGTGATCTTCAGTCAGTTCGTTAAATTTCTCGATCGAATCAGGGAGTTGATTAAAACATCGTTCCCTGATCTGCCGTTGTTCGAATTGACGGGCTCGACTAAAAACCGGGAGGCTCCGGTGAAGGGATTTCAATCGACTGACGATACAGCCGCCATGCTTGTTAGTTTGCGAGCAGGGGGTTCGGGGATTACATTGAATGCGGCAGACTACGTTTTCCTAATGGATCCTTGGTGGAACCCAGCAGTTGAAAACCAGGCGATTGATCGGGTTCACCGTATAGGCCAAAAGAATACGGTATTCGTTTATCGCATGATAGCGGAGGGAACTATCGAGGAACGGATTCAGGAATTGAAACGAGATAAGCAGGACCTTTTCGATAGCATCGTCAAAAACAGCGCCTCCGGAGCGGACGAACTTGCACGACAATTTAAGTCACTTGAAGCGCTTTTGATTCTTTCGCAGAATGACTAATACCCGAGTGCTCCTCGCTAATACGGGGCATATTTCTGGCTAAACTTGTCGGATATCAATAAATAGGAAAACGTATTTAAATCATTATTGATTAGGGTTGGTTTCCATGAATGGTGCTTTCTCGATATGACGATGATGAAAGTGACTGATGAGTATCCTCAGATAATTCAGGGTGGAATGGGGATTGGCGTCTCAAATTGGCGTTTGGCGAAAAGCGTTGCCCAGTGCGGACATCTCGGAGTGGTGTCCGGCACGGCCTTAGATTCGGTTGTCGCCAGGCGGCTTCAACGAGGCGATGAGGATGGCTCGATCCGTAGAGCTCTGTCGCGCTTTCCGTTTCAAGAAATGGCGAATCGTGTTTTAAAGAAGTATTTCATCGAGGGAGGCAAGCTAGATGAGAAGCCGTTTCGAATGGAGCCGTTACCGACTCTGGAGATGAGGCAGTCGCAGCTAGATTTATTGATCGTTTCGAATTTCGCGGAAGTCTATTTGGCTAAAGAGGGACATGATGCTTCGATTGGAATCAACTTTATGGAGAAGATACAGCTTCCCTTATTGCCGTCGCTTTTTGGAGCGCTGCTTGCGGGTGTTGATTTTGTTTTGGTGGGAGCTGGGATTCCATTGTCGATACCAGGGATTCTCGATGGGCTCGCGCAGTGGCAAGCGGTCTCTTTGAAGCTCGATGTGGAATGCAATTCGAATGGAGAGCCTTTCGTGTTTAATTTCGATCCTAGTGTTTTTGTTGAAGGAGAAAGACCGAATCTGAAACGACCGAAGTTTCTTGCGATAGTCTCTTCGGAGATTGTCGCGAAATCGTTGATACGTAGAGCGAATGGCGAAGTTGATGGATTCGTTGTGGAGACTCCGGATGCGGGAGGTCACAATGCTCCGCCGCGAAAACGCCCTGCCTCCGAAGCGAACGAGCCTATGGGGTTTGGTCCAAAGGACATTCCGAATATCGAGCGTATTCAGGGATTGGGTAAACCTTTTTGGATTGCCGGGTCTCAAGCGTCTCCCGTGCGTCTGAGTAGCGCATTGGCATCTGGGGCGACAGGGATTCAGGTTGGCAGCGCTTTCGCGTTTTGCGAGGAATCTGGAATTGAGTCGAAGATAAAGCGTGAAGTGGTTGATAAAGGTTTAAAGCGGGCCTTGATTGTTAAGACGGATTTTCAAGCTTCTCCCACTGGGTATCCATTTAAACTGGCTGAAATTGAGAATACCATTTCCGATCCGGAAAAATACCAGGACCGAAGACGCGTTTGCGATCTGGGGTATTTGCGACAGTCATACGCGACCGAAGATGGGAATATTGGATTTCGTTGTCCGGGAGAGCCTAAGGAAAGTTTCCTGCGCAAGGGGGGACGCGAGAGCGATACGGTTGGTAAAGTTTGTCTATGCAATGGACTGCTTTCGACAATTGGGCTTGGACAATCAAGAGGCGAAAGCGCCGAATTGCCAATCGTTACGGCTGGCGTAAATTTCGATTTTCTAAATCACGTAGTTACCGGATCGGAACCGATGTATTCCGCGAGACAGGTAATCGATTATTTGACAGAGAAAGAAGCAGTGGCCTGATCGAGTGCTTCCTTACTATTTCTTCGCATTTAGATCGAACGCACGATTTCCGAGTTTTCCAGTGTAAGGAATTGATATTACATCTTTCTGGAGCGATTCACGTTTTCCAGTTGCGGTGTTGCGGCCGTCTTCTAGGCAGAGGTAGAGAGTCAATTCTCCTTTGGTTGCGTCCCAGGGATTGTCGAGGGTTAGGGCGAATTCCCCGTTTTTATCGATTTTCGCAGCATAGGGCCGCGACCAATAATCGCCGAAGCCTTTAGACGAATCGAGAACGACGATGGAATGGGCTTTGGCTTTTCCGGAGACACTGCCGCTGATGCCTACGGAGTGATCTTTGTTTTCAGTGATCGAAAGATTGGATACGGAAATAGGGATTGGTTTCGCTTTATTAAGCGATGCGTTTCTAGAGAAAATCGGATGCTTTGCTAGCATGGCGGCACTCGCTACGCTCAGATAGATTTCGGGCTCTTTTTGCTTGTTTGGGGATTTGTTTGCGAAGGCTTTATTGATGGGGCCCATCAGAGTATTGCCGCGATTTTCAATAGGTTTTGGGCCTATGTGAGGAAGGCCTAGAGCGTGACCGAATTCATGGATACAACCTTTTAGGTTGAGTTCCCACATTGCCTTTGCTGCGATCGGAACATTCGGTCCGACTGAGCCGGGACCATCTGGGTAACGGTTAATTGCTCTACCACTATCTCGCGAGCCCATCCCGCGGAAACCTCGAACTTCTTGTTTAGGGCAATGGTAGAAAGTCCACCAAACGCTTCCTTCGGCAAGTTCTCTACCTACTGCCTTTTGCCCTGCCGCCAAGGCTCGTTCGGTAATCGCTGGTAGGGCATTGCGTCCAGTTGCTTCGGGAGGAAGCTTATCTCGTGCTACGATGACTTCTATCTCTCCTGAAGGCGTGCGTGCGAATATTTCACTTCGTTCGACTTTCCAGCCACGTTCTTCGATTCCAGCTTTAAAAAATGCTTCAGTCCTGATTGCGATCGCACTTAGGCGCTCTTGGTAATTCGCCGGTAGTTCAGTGCCTTCCGGGGTGAAAAGGAGTATGCGACCGAATCGTTTTTCTGAATCGCCTGCTGCCTGGGTTGATGCGATGCAAGCGAGAGGGATGCCTAATGCTAGGACGCGAAGTAGCAGGGGAATTAATGTCATTGGTTGGGGTGTTTGGAGTAGTCTGAACGTTTAGTAGACCGTCTCCTGGGCGCCGAAAGGATTCATGCCCATTCTTAATTGAAAGCTGTGAGCAATACTTTTCGCGGCTGCTTTTGCCTGCTCGGCTTTGGCGCCTGCAAATAGGCGGTCGACGGTTGCTATGAAAATTTCGATCCAGCGTTCGAAGTGAGCGTGATCGACGGGCAAATTCATGTGCTTGGCGAAAGGATTTCCTCGATAGTCGGCGGTTCCAAAAAGGATGGAATCCCAAAATGAATACATTGTTGGGAGGTGTGTTGACCAATCGGCGATCATAGATTCAAAGACTGGCCCCAGTTTATCGTCGCTGCGAATTCCTTCGTAGAAGGTATCGACCAGCAGGCGAATCTCTTGCTTTCCAGCGATGTCTTCAAGCGGCGCGGCTGACGAATTCATGGGCGCCGTTTTCTTCGCTTTTTAAAAGACTGGCAATTAAATTGGCCGTTTATCGAGGTTTATTAGAAAATCTATTAGTCTAAGCTAGATTGCGTTGTCGTTCAGATCGATCTCGCAATCGGGTAGGGCTGCTTGCAGTTGTTCGATGGCTGCTTTGGAGTAAAGTTCGGTCTGAAAGAGATAGAGGTGCTTTAGCTGGGTAAGCTGGATTAGCTGCTCGATTTGTCCGCTCTTGATTTGGCTGCCGTAGAGGTTGAGTGATTCTAGGGATTCGACCTTGGAGAGCTTCGCAAGAGTGGAGCCTTCGATTTGGGTTTTGCTGAGATTGAGTGATCGCAGGTTCTTGAATTGCGAGATTGTCGAAACCGAGGCGTCCGAGAGTTGCGTGCTGCTGAAGTCCGCTTCGATGATTGTGTCTGCAAATGGTTCGAGGCGTTTTAGCATTTTTTGGTCGAAACTCTTTTGGGCGGAGAATGTATCTATGCGGAATTTCGAAGCGTCGGTTTCGATCGGAGTGATGAGGATACCGAGCTCTTTGTTGAGGTCGTTCAACTTTGCATAGAGCTCGATTCTCTCGGCTTCTAGGGCCTCGATTTCCTGTGGTGTGAGCATTGTGTCAAATACCCCGACGATGTACTGTTCGATGTCGGCAGGAATCGTTTCGTAAGATGCGACAGTTGCGGTGTCGGAGGCGCCATTCTCGATCCACCAACTAATGAAGGCAACTTCCTCGGTCGTAAGCGGAGGTTTTCCATCGGTAGGCATGAACTCTTCGTCGTCTTCCGGCAGCGTTATTCTGAATACGAGTTCGGAGTTATCGACGTCGTTCGGTACGATGGATGGACCCATGTCTCCTCCTTCTAGATGACCGGCGTAATTTTCAAGATTGAGTTCGCCTTTCTGTTTATCGGGGTTGTGGCAGGTGAGACAGTTTTGTTCGATGATTGGCTGTATTAGGTCTTTAAATACAACTAGATCGGCAGACGAACTTGCTGACAACTTCGCCTCAACGCTCAGGCCGAAAATCGGACGAATTGCGTCGGGCATATATTTGGTCAAGTAGTCGCGACCATGGGTGAGCGAACCTCCATCGTGGCTTGAACTTGCAAGGAGACCTAGGTTGGCGAGTAGCAGTATGCGGTAAGCGGTTTTTACAAAACGTTGATCCCAGAACAATTTCAGAGATCCCATGGCCAATGCTCCGATCGCTAGGAAGATGCTCATCCGCATGTGTTCGATGACGAGTTCTTCGTTCGATCCGCTAGCGTAGGCGAGTAGAAATCCCGTGAGTACAGCTAATAGAACCGATCCGATTGAGAGGGCTAGAACAAGCGGAATAGCCGGCTTTAGCGAGGTAGAGGGTTTGAAGAAAGCTCTCGTTTCGAGAATGGCTAACAGAAGGATGAATGCGATCGGTAGATGCAATACAGTCGGGTGGAAACGACCGAAGAATTGGAGTAATTCGCTATGCGGTTGCCCATCGAGAGGGTTGACGATCATGAGACCGGCAAGAATTAAAGCGAGGCTTCCAAAGAGAGTAAGCAGTATGGGAAAGGAGCGTTTGCGCATGGAGGAATGAGATCTCGAGGCTAGGAAAGAATGCTTTTGACCACGTGGGCTTCTTCGACGCCTGTTAAGGTGAGGTCGAGGCCTTGATGCTTGAAGTTGAGTTGCTTGTGATCGACACCGAAACGATTGAGGATCGTCGCATTGAGATCGCGGATGTGAACGGGGTCTTTCGTTATGTTGTAACTGAAGTCATCAGTTTCGCCGTAGACGGTTCCTCCTTTGACGCCTGCGCCGGCCATCCACATTGTGTAGCAACGTGGGTGATGATCTCGTCCGTAGTTCGTTTCGGTGAGTGTGCCTTGGCAATAGATCGTACGGCCGAATTCGCCGCCCCAGACGACTAAGGTGTCATCGAACA
>JBNMOQ010000108.1:0-14974 GCA_051275055.1 Candidatus Pelagisphaera sp. | reverse complement strand
GAGGTTCTTGGTGATGGATAGTCCTAGTCCTGTCCCTCCAAATTTTCTAGCCGTGGAAGAGTCCGCTTGAGTAAACGCTTCGAATAGGTAGTCGCGGGCGCCGGGGGCGATTCCGATTCCAGTATCCCTGATGTGGCATTCGAATAGGGCGCTTTGAGCGGTTTCGTTTATTAGTTGGAGGTCGACGGTGACTGACCCTTCGGATGTGAACTTAATCGCATTTCCTACGAGGTTCATTATTGCCTGTTTTACTCGTAGCGAGTCGCCAATAACCGAATACGGAAGCTTTGGATCTGGTAGGCACTTGAAGTCGATTTGTTTTTCGAGCGCTTCGATTGCGAATATTTCAGCGATTTCCTCGAATACGGAAAGCAAGTTGAACGGATTGCTTTCGAGATCGAATTTACCTGTTTCTATTCTTGAAAGGTCGAGAATGTCGTTGATGAGTTCGAGCATCGATTCGGCGCTGCGGCTAACGACGCTTGCGTATTGGCGTACCTCGGGCGCGAGGTTTGCTTGCATTAGCATATGGTTCATGCCGATGATGCCGTTCATTGGCGTACGGATTTCATGGGTTACGCTAGCAAGAAACCTGGATTTCGCTTTATTCGCGTTTTCCGCTTCGTCGCGCGAGGCGATGGCTTCTTCCCGACTATCTTGGAGTTCGATGGTGCGTTCTGTCACCAACTTTTCAAGACGATTATTGGTTGCTTTGAAAATTCGTGTTCGATTTCGAAAGAATCCGAGGATCGCTAGTATTGCTATGATTGCTCCGGCAGACTGGAAAGGAATCGTCTTCCAGTATGGAGGACGAATCGAAAAATCGATGGTAGTTTCTTCGCTGGTCAGGAATCCATTGTTCGTCTCGGCTTTTAGGCGGAACGTGAATTTTCCGGGCGATAGACTGGGGAATATCAATTCGTTTTGCTGTCCTATTGAAGTCCATTCGCCGATGAGACCATCAATCTTGTAGAGGAGTGAGTGATTGGGGTTGCGGGAATAATTGAAGCTCGCGAGCTCAAGGATGAGCGTGTTTTGATCGTGATTTAGGGTGATGGAATTCTCATTTCGGTTTTGAGCATAGACGGTTTGATCTAGTTTTACGAATTGAGCTGAATCATCGGTGAGCATTATGCGCGTAACCATCGGTTTCGGAGGCGCTGTTGGTGGCGTTAGTTTACTTGTATCGATAACTTTGAGACCATTAGAGCCTCCAATCGCCAGATAGCCATTCGGTAGCATTTCGAATGCGTTTCTGGAAAATGATTGGGAAAGCAATCCTTGTTCGTTCGTAAAGCGTTGAAGGTTTTCGGAATTGAGATTGTAGCAGAATAGTCCTTTGGACGAAATAGCCCATAGACACTGTTCGGAATCGAAAGCCAATCCGCTTATGTCCGCCGTTCCTAGGTCTTCTAGATTGTAGAAGTTTTCGAAGGTTTCGGTGCTTGGATCCCACCTTGTGAGGCCACCACTGGTTGCGACCCAAACCCTTGATTGGTTATCGACTTCGATATCGTAGACAGGTCTCTGTTTGAGGCGAAGCGGATTCTCGGCTGGGGTCAAAGAGCGGGTAAATGAATTTTGGGAGCGACTATAATAGTGGATACCTCGGTTGCGCGTGCCAATCCAAACGTCGCCGTTACTCATTTCGTAGGCGCAATTTGCGAGAGTGCGGCCGTCGCCAAATATCTTGGGACTGCGAATGCGGGTAACCGATCCGGAACGTGGGTCGTATAGATGAATTCTGCCGCCAAGCAGCCAAAGGATCCCTTGGGAATCCATAAAAAGTTTAGTCGGGAAATCGAATCGGCTGATCGATTGATCAGGTCTCGAAAAGTTGAGTCGTTCGAGGTTGTTCGATTGCTTTTCGTATCGGAAAATTTCGTTACTGGTAAGGAAGTATAGATTGCCCTCTTTGTCAGATACGGCATCGAAAATAGGCCTTCGAGGAACAGGCGATCTTATTTCCCCTGCTGGAATGAAAACGTTGGAGACTGGATCGAAGAAGAGTTTTTGCCCTCTGGAGTTAATTACCCAAAGTTGTCCGTCGGGCGCCGGAGCTAGAAATGCGGGCGCTCTGAAAGGAAGTCCGTTGGGTTGTCTGCTACTTCGGTGATGTACTAAAGGCAGACGGTGCGAATCGAGTTTGAAAACCCCGTCGGATTCGGTTCCGAAGCAAAGGGTTCCGTCCTGAAGCTCATATATGCTGTGTATGGAATTGGCGGGTAGAGATCCCTTCCTAGAATCGCCTTGCTTGATATGGATGAAGTCAAGCGAGTCTGTGGGAAGCGCAATGAGTCCACTGTGTAGGGGCGTGGCCCAAAGGATGCCATCTTTATCCAGAAAGAGCATCCGGAAGTGCGTTAGGTCGGTTTCGTCATAGGGCTTCCCGTCAACTTTGAAGCGGACTTGTTTGCCATCGCGATCAAAGCAATAGAGGCGATCATTCATTAAGGCGATCCAGGTCCGCTGCTGGTTATCAACCAGAATGCTTGCAGCATCAGATTTTCCGATGTCTTCGCCATCATCGCTGATAAACGAGAGGTTTTTAAGTTGCAGATTTTCAACGTCGAAGCTCCAAACGCCATTTGTCGTAGCAACTAGGCACCGGCCTGGCGAAGTCTCGAACGCGTCTTTGAAGCGTGTTTGCGGTCCGCCAATTCCCGTTAATCGTTCAGACCAAGCTAGGCTTTTGGGGTCGAATAAATAGAGGCCGGTTAGAGTTCCGAGCAAAAGGCGCCCGTCATGCATGAGCTCGAATAAGTTAGGCGATCTTGAGAGTGATTGTCCCATTGGGTCCAGAAGAGGGAAGTTTTCGAACTGCTCCGTGTCGTAGTCGAAGCGGTCGAGCCCTTGCGGACTGGCTACCCATAGATTGCCTTCCGAATCGCTTATTACTTTGACGGGCTTGTTTGTAGAAATGGCTCCTTTTACGTCAGGATTGGGAATGAAAGCGCGGAAGCGCTGGCTGTCGTAGCGGACCAGGTTGTTGTTCGTCGGGATCCAGACATAACCTTTTTCGTCTTGGAATACACTCCTGGCCCACAGGGAAGGCAGATCTTCGCCACTGGCGAAGTTCTCGAAGCGGAGGTTTTCGAGAGAGGCGGCGATTCCACAGCTCGCAAATGAGAGCGTCACGAAGGCCGTGGCCAGACGCTTTGTTCTGAGGCTTAGTTGCTCATACGGGTATGACATTGGATTGAAGATTCATTATTTCCCTTAAAATTGATTCTAGCAAACACGTTTTCGATAGATGTGGAACTTATAGGAGAGACTCGTCTCTAGGGGGATGAGAGTAGATTGGCGCTTATTCGCTTGGCCTTGCCGGCGTATACTTGTTTAGTTTCGAGCCATGAAAATCGTTTCTCTGCTCCTGATTCTCTCGTTTTCGATTTCATTCCTCCAGGCGGATACTTCGTTGGTGGACTTTAAGGTCACTCACGGGCCGATGTTAGGAAGGCCGGGTCCGACGACTATGAGCATTTGGGTGCGGACTAATATCCCAGGCGAAGTCTCCGTTCGGTATGGTACCGAGAAGTTTAAACAGCTGATGGTATCGGAATACGTGGATACGAAACTGGAAAACGATAATACGGGGGTGGTAACGCTAACGAATTTGTATCCAGACACGCTCTACTATTACACGGTGGATAGAGGGTTAGCAGGTTCGTTTCGAACATTGCCAAGGGGGAGCGATTTCGCAAACGAAGAGTACAATCCCGAGGGATTGTTCAATTTTCAATTCGAATTCGTTTCTTGTGTGAACCAGAAGCCGCAATCGAGTGTGGGACCGAGTATGCCGATCTACGATACTTTGAACGATCAAGTCGCGGATAAAGTGAGCTTCGCGATTCTAAATGGGGACTGGCTATACGAAGAGGATCGCGACTTTCCGGCGGATGCATGGTTGAAGCAAGTTCGAGCGGGACCAAATGAAAAACCGGATATTGTAAACCTGGCGCCAGCGGTAACCGGAGTTTGGGAGAATTACAAAACGTATATGAATCGCGGTCGCAACATGATGGAATGGCATAGTCGAGTTCCGAGCTTCTTTACTTTCGACGATCACGAACTTATCAATGATATTTACGGCACTGGAGAAATTGGATACGTGAATCGCCGAGCTGTTTTTCGCGATACGGCGGTTAAGGGATGGTTTGATTATTTGGGTTGGGCGAATCCAGTGGCTCATGACAAGAAGGCTCGATTCGGAAAAGGAACGTTCAAAAAAGGGAGCGACGTGCTTTACGATCCTAATGCGGACTTCACGTCGCTATCGGTGAAAGACTATGCGAATTTGCACGTCCACTGGGGCAAGCCTACTGACGGCATCATGTCTAGCGATCTCGATGCACTACCAGGGGATCCTAATTCGGGTGTGTACGGGATCGTAGAAGTCATAGACAAGCATCGCCTGAAAATCGAACCCGCAGGTCGGGCAGATGGCCAAGCGTCTTACTCGGTGGGCCGTCGCTCGTACGGATCGTTCCGCGTAGCCAATTGCGAGTTCCTTTTGCTCGATACGCGCTCGCATCGCTCAATGCACGACGTGAATAATCCGGCACAGCCTGGGGCGACTATTCTAGGGAAGCAGCAGCTGAAGTGGGTGAAGGATACGATCGATCAATCAGATGCCGATTTCTTTTTCATGGCCTCGTCGGTCGATTTCATGATCCCGCATGTCGGCAATGGCGGCGGCAGCGACCTTAATTTGGCCGTTGCCAAAGACGATGCGTGGACAGTATTTCTCGAAGAGCGCGAGGATCTGATCGGGTTTTTCGAAAAACGCGAACCGAAGCAATTTTTCATGATGACCGGCGATTTGCACAATAGCTTTGCGATCAAGGTGACGCCGAATGTTTGGGAATTCGCATCGGGTCCTGGCAACTCGGTCAATCACGTTCCAGCCGTCGACGAAGGAAATCGTCCTGCAAATGGCCTGTTCAAGTACGGTCCGCGCGAATGCGAGATTCGCTGGTCTTCCTATGTCTTAGGCGATGCTCCGCGCTTGGAACGAATCCATCCGCATTATTGCGTCGTCCAGATCAACAACGTCTTCAATAGTCCAATACAGCGGGGCGACGAACGTTGGGTAGCCTTTCCGCATCCGCAAGTAATGTTCAAGTACTACGACGCGTTTACCGGGGAACTGAGGTACACCGAATCCATCGTGGCGGGTTTGAGTAATTAGGCTGGGCGTCGAGTTTCGAGGCATCTCTGAGTGACTATTTCACTTGGTAGATCACTGGGTTTAGTTCAGTGTCGATGATCTCGCCGATTTTGGATCCTGGCATCCATGTGTCCCAGTCGTTTTGCTGATTTTTGTTTTTTGGTTCAGCTAGTCGCATGTCTTTATCCATGTAGATAATCGTCATGATCTTGCGGGTCTGATCGGTCGTATTGGGGCCGGCCCGGTGGAAGGTGTATCCGTAGTGGAAACTGACTTCGCCTATATCGAAGGGCGAACTGTCGATAGGGAGGTCGGAGAGTTTTAGGTGTTCATCGATCTTCTTTTCGCTGGCGTCGCTGATTTCGAGATCGCGACCAAAGGTGATGCTCTGGCTGCCGATTGAGAATTCGAGCGGTCCTTTTTCCATGGGTACGGCTTGGAGGGGGATCCAAGCGGTCACCGTGTTGTTGTTAGAGAGTGGCCAATAGTATTGGTCGACGTGCCAAGGAGTGTATCCACCGCTTGGTTCTTTGTAGAGAGCTTGATCGTGATAGAGGCGAACGCCAGTCGTTCCCATTAGTTGTGTAGCGATGCGACCGAGGCGCTTGCTTTTGATGAATGCTTCGACCGCAGCGTTGCTTCTCCAGAGATTCATGATTTGGAGAAAGGCTTTGCTGTAGGTGTCGCGCTTTTCCATGTCGCGGGTCTCTTGGTTGAGAGCGTCTACGGTTTTCGTGATCTCGGCTTCGTAGTGAGCGAGGACCTCGGGGGAGAGGACGTTTTTCAGTTTGATGTAGCCGTCGCGATGAAAGCGTTCGATTTGGTCGCCGGAAAGGACGTATTCAGATTCGAGGTCGAGGGTTGCGGTATTCATTGGGGAGAAGTTTAGCGCATAATTAGGCGGTAATCCTGCTCGGATATTGCAAATACTAATACTTTAATGCTCTTTATGTACGAGCACATGAATTTATATGACAAATGAAGCTCTATTTTGAAAAGATAACGCATTCACGGGGACAGTCATTTACGTGCTCGGAATTCACCGGGAAGGTGTTCAACTGCCCGTATCACTTTCATCCGGAAGTGGAGATAACGTACATCGCTTCAAGTGTAGGGAGGCGTTTTGTAGGGGATAACATCGGACGATTTGGCCCGGGCGATTTGGTGATGATCGGCGGTGGGTTGCCTCATATGTACTTCAACGATGAAACAGAGTCTCCTTGTGATCCTGAGGGGGCTCGATCATTGGTGATACAGTTCGAACCGGAATTGTGGGGTGAGCGGTTTTGGGAGATGTCGGAAATGAGTGAGGTAAAAGCCCTTTGGGATCGGTCCGTTCGTGGTTTGCATTTTACGGGTCCGGTTGTGGTGGCCACGGTCGCGGTGATGGAGCGATTGAAGAAGGCTGAAGGGGCGAGCCGTCTCGAGTTGTTATTGAAACTGCTGGATGGCTTGGCGGCTAGCGAGGAGTGGAATTCCCTTTCTAGCATTCATTACTCGAAGCCGAATTCGATAGCAGGGGATCAGCGGATTAACAAAGCTTACGCGTTTATCAACGAACGATTTTGCGATAGCATTTCTCAGAATGATGTAGCCCGGGCCGTTGGAATGAGCGGTTCGGCGTTTAGTCGGTTTTTTCGCCGGGCATCCGGGAAGACGTTTACGGAGTTTCTGACGGAGATTCGTATCGGTCACGCTTGCCAAGGTTTGCAGTTCTCGGATACGCGAATCCTGGAAGTCTGCTATGCATGTGGGTTTTCAAATTTGTCGAATTTCAACCGGCGTTTTCGCGAGCAGGTTGGAATGACTCCAAGGGAGTATCGAGCTGCCTATCGTCAAAGAAATCACGATGGAGAGAGTCATCCTAGCCAGGGTGTCTTTATCGGCTGATTTTTGCAGACGGTATTTTGAGTTAAAAAAGAGCTGACCTTGGGGGAGGATTCCGGTACGGATTTTTTCATGAGACTTATTATGCTACCCCTGTTTTCGCTCATTTTTGGTCTGACCGTCTTGTCAGGCGCTGATCGTTCGATTGGAAATAAGCCGAACGTCATTCTAATCATGGCAGATGACGTGAGCTGGGAGGCCTTTGGGTGTTACGGCGCCGAAGATTATCTCACTCCGCGAATTGATGAGCTCGCCTCGAAGGGTATTCGTTTCAAGAACTGTTTTTCTACACCGATTTGCACGCCATCTCGGGTGAAGATTATGACGGGAAAGTACAATTTTCGGAATTACACTCACTTCGGTTATTTGAATCCCAATGAGAAGACTTTTGGTCACATGATGCAGGATGCGGGTTACAAGACGGCGATCGCAGGGAAGTGGCAGCTCAATGGACTTTACAACAATTTGCCCGGACACGATGACGGAACACGTCCGGCCAAAGCAGGTTTCGACGAGTATTTCCTCTGGCAAGTAACGACGGGTAAAACGGGTGATATCGGAGGAGAGCGCTTTTGGAATGCGCCGATTGAAACCAACGGGAAATTCATAACCAAAGAGGAAAACGCGGGTGAGTTCGGCCCCGATCAAATGAGCGATTTCCTTTGTGATTTCATGGAGCGAAATTCGGAAGATCCGTTTTTTCTCTATTATCCGATGGTGCTCGTGCACGATCCCTTCGTTCCTACGCCGGATTCGATTGGCGATGCTTCGAAAGCGACGGCAAACAAATGGGATAAAACACGCAGCAAAGAGCACTTTGTTTCGATGGTCAATTACATGGATAAGATTGTCGGCAAAATAGCCGATAAGGTCGAGGCGCTGGGTTTGTCTGAAAATACGATCATCATGTTCACAGCCGATAATGGTACGGGAGTGAGCATCAATTCGGGTTGGAATGGGCAAAATATCAAAGGCGGCAAGGGCGGTCCCACGGATATGGGAACCCACGTTCCTTTTGTGGCTTATTGGAAAGGGCAGACTCCTAATGGAGCAGCGCTGGATGACTTGGTGGACTTTACGGATTTCTATGCGACCCTCGCCGATGCGGCGGGCGTAACTTTGGGCTCAAGCGATCCGATTGACGGTCGCAGCTTTTTACCTCGATTGAGAAGCAAGGCAGGCAATCCGCGGGATTGGGTGTTCACGCATTATCGGCCGTATTGGAATAAGGTTCCGGTTCAGTTTGCTCGAACGGAGCGCTTTAAATTGTATCGCGATGGGCGGTTTTTCGAGGTTCCGACGGATTTGAAGGAAGCCAATGATTTGATGGAAGGGTCGGCCGGAGAACGCGGCGAGCTCGTTCGTGAGCGACTTCAGGCATTCCTGGATCAAACTCCACCTGCGCCGACCGAATCGGGTGATCGAAATACGGAGCATCGCCCGATTTATCCAGATTGGCGCAATTTGGTGGATCCGAACGATTGATTGGTTTGAGTGCGGCTTTCGCTAGAACTTCGGTTTAGAAATAGCGTCCGGAGGCCCGTTCCACCTGATTGGGTTTGAATATGATGGGGCTAGACGTCTCGTCTCGCGTAGTCATGAAGATAAAGGTTCGTTTTTTTGTCGAGTTGAGGGCTGGAATTTGGAATACATTCGTAAGTCTTCTGTTGCGAATAAATATTATGAAATATCAAAACTTTTTCTGCTCTTTTTTGGCTTCTGTTCTTTTGTCTTCGTTGCTGTCTGCAGCGGGGGCTCAGCGGCCTAACATTATCGTTATCTATTCGGATGACCAAGGTTTTGGCGATTCGAGCGCTTTGAATCCGGAGGCGAAATTCATTACGCCAAATTTGGATCGCTTGGCGAAGGAGGGCGTTAGCTTTACCAATGGTCACAGTTCGGATTCGGTTTGCACGCCATCGCGTTACGGATTGTTGACGGGACGGTATAGCTGGCGGACGAAGACCAAAAAAGGTGTACAAAGCTCGGATACGCCTGCTCTGATTGCTGAAGGGCGATTGACGCTTGGTTCGTTGCTCCAGGAGAATGGGTACAATACGGCCATGGTCGGCAAATGGCATTTGGGGATGGATATTCCCGGCACGCTTGGCGATCGAGATTTCAGCAAGCCGATTATGGATATGCCTCTAGATCGAGGTTTCGACTATTTTTACGGGATTCCGGCGTCGCTAAATTATGGTTACCTCGCCTGGATCGAAGGCCGCTACACGAAAGTTCCGCCTTCGCTATATACCGCTAAAAAGCCGAATGATCGACATTCCGATTATCGTATTATGCCGCCTTATTTTAAAACGGCAAAAGAAGCTAAAGAGCTTCATGGGGCAGCGGCGATTGAAGTGGCTCCCGATTTTGTGGATACGGAATGTTTGCAGCGATTTGTCGAGAAATCGATCGAGTGGTTGAGTGGGCAAGTGGAGTCCTCTAAAGCGGGAACACCTTTCTTTCTTTATCTCCCATTCACGTCACCGCATTACCCAGTGGCTCCGAGGCCGGAGTTTTGGGGGCAGGGCGCTGCAGGCGGATATGGTGAATTCATGATCGAGACCGATCACCACGTCGGCCAGGTAATCGAATTTCTCGAAAAGTCGGGCTTGGATGAAAACACGATGATCATTTATAGCAGCGACAACGGACCAGAGCGCACTTGGGCTGAGCGTATTGAAGAATTCGATCACGACAGCAGTAGCATTTACAGGGACGGCAAACGTTCAATCTACGAAGGCGGACATCGCGTGCCGTTTTTCGTTCGTTGGCCCGCTGGAATTCAATCGCCCGGCCGTTCTTGGGACAATCTCGTTGGTCAGGTTGATGTGTTGTCGACAGTTGCGGAGATGATCGGGGCTGAGGTTCCGGATACAGGGGCTGAGGATAGCCAGAGTTTCTATTCCGTATTGATCGATCCTAAGACGGAATTGGAACGTTTGCCTTTGATCAATCATGCTATGACCGGCCGTTTCTCGATCACCGAAGGCAAATGGAAACTCATTATGCCGCATAAGAATTTGAAGCACGAGCTCTACAATTTGGAAAAGGATCCAGGCGAAGAAACCAACGTCTACGGAAAGAATGTAAAAATCGCCACTCGACTTGAAAAAAGAATCTCCGAGATTGTGTGTGGCGGTCGTACGACTGATGGCGCTCCACAGCCCAATGATACCGGTTATTGGGAAGATCTCGCATGGTTGAATGAAGGCCAGTATGACCGCTTGGCTCCGAAGTGATTTTAGAAAATGAAATATCAAGTTACTCAGAACCACCCCGACGTGTCGGAGTAGCTACAATGTTCCGGATTTTGCAATTGGATCGTAGCTACGCCAAGACTTCGGCGTGTAACTCGTCACTTAAATCAATTCCATCCCCTCGCCAAAAAAACCGAATCATGAAAACCCCTCTAGTTCTCTTCCTGTCCCTCGTTTTGGTTTCGTCTCTTTTTGCGGACAAACGGCCCAATATCCTTTTCGCTTTTGCGGACGATTGGGGGCGTTATGCCAGCGCTTATGAGGCATTGGATAAGCGTTCTAGTCCGAATTCCGTCGTTAAGACGCGCAACTTCGATCGCATTGCCGACGAGGGGGTTTTGTTTACCAATGCATTTGTCAATGCGCCTTCATGTACGCCGTGTCGCAGTTCCTTACTTTCCGGTCAGTACTTTTTTCGAACAGGTTTGGGAGCCATTTTGCAAGGAGCGGTTTGGGATGATTCGATTCCATCGTTTCCGTTAATGCTTCGAGATGCGGGGTACCATATCGGTCAGACCTACAAGGTGTGGTCGCCGGGGTCAGTTAAAGATGCACCGTTCGGCGCTCGGAAATATGAATACGAATCGGCCGGAACTCGTTTTAATCAATTCTCGCAAAACGCGACGAAATTGATGAAATCAGGCAGTTCGTTGATGGACGCTAAGCGCGAGCTCTACGATGAGGTAACGGGTAACTTCGATAGCTTTATCGAAGCCCAGCCGAAGGATGCTCCATTTTGTTATTGGTTTGGCCCAACGAATGTACACAGAAAGTGGACACGCGGTTCGGGCAAAACGCTCTGGGGTTTAGACCCCGATGATTTGAAAGGGAAACTGCCCGATTTTCTGCCCGACGTACACGATGTTCGCGAAGATATGGTTGATTACCTTGGCGAAGTTATGGCCTTCGATACGGCTTTGGGAATATTGCTAGACCGACTAGCGGCGCTTGGTGAACTGGAGAATACGGTCGTTGTCGTTAGTGGTGATCACGGCATCCCGGGCTTCACGCATGCAAAGACGAATCTCTATGATTTTGGAACGCACGTCTCTCTGGCGATTCGCTGGCCAGGCAAAGGAAAACCTGGGCGGGTGGTTACGGATTTCGTGAACTTGATGGATCTTGCGCCGACCTTCCTCGAAGTGGGAGGTGTGAAACCGCCGGAAGTGATGACGGGTCGAAGCCTTGTGGGAATCATGAAATCGAAAGGACAAGGACGCGTAGACGAATCGCGTGATTTTGTCGTGACCGGGCGTGAGCGTCATGTTCTTAAGGCCCGTGAAGGGCTTCTGCCGTATCCGCACCGCGCGCTGCGAACGGATGACTTTCTCTACATTCGAAACTTCAAACCTAACCGCTGGCCAGAAGGCAATCCACATGACCAGGAGAGTGGAAAACCGTTTAGTAAAGACGCTCTCACGAACAACACCTTCACTACATTCGCCGACATGGATGCTGGTCCAACCAAGGCTTGGCTCGTCATGAACGGCGATACTGAAGAAGGAAAGCGTTTTTACGATTTTGCCTTCGGTAAGCGTCCCGGGGAAGAACTTTACGATTTGAAATCAGACCCGGATCAAGTCGTGAACCTCGCTTCGGATAAGAAATATGCATCGGTCCGCAAAGAGCTAAGCGAACGCCTCATAACAACGCTTCGAGAAAATGAAGACCCACGCGTTCAGGGCGATGGATCGACATTTGATAAAGCGCCGTATGTATTGGCGGAGTGATTACGACTTCAGGTTTTTATCGAATTGAATAAAGCATCCTAGGGGTAAACTCAGGAGTGTTTAGCCGAAGGAAATAGTATTTAACGAGCAATATTCCAAAACTCGTCAGAAGCATTGTATATCGTCCTATCGCTTTCAGTCACGGGATATTGATAATGCAGTGCTTAGAGACTATTTAATAACCCAAACGTTTGATGAACCGCAGAGGACGCTGAGATCACGGAGGATTCTCTAGGGCTTACTCAGCGATCTCCGCGTCCTCTGCTGTTAGAGAATGCGTATGTCTGGATTCGTCACTTCTAATTCGGTTTCGAATTCCGCATTCTACAACTACAACATCTTTAATTCGAATCACTTACAGATTAAGTGTCCGAATTTCATGAGACTACGATAATAAGTCAGTGTAGGAGCGGGTTTACCCCGCGATAGTGTAGATTTACATAAAACAGAAATGAAGTATCGCGGGATAAACCCGCTCCTACAGACTAGAGGCAGAGCGATCCCCGACTTATTTAACAGCCACTTAAAGCGGGCGTCATATTTAGGCATCGGTGTATTGTTCGTCGCTGACCTTTTCCATCCAATCAACTGCTTTGCCACGCCGAGTAGCTCGACTTTCCGAGCGATTTTTGCTGGTGGGTATGCGTCGCTTTGATTCGATTCAGGATTCATGAAAATTGAGGCTGTTTAGGTTGGTTGTGGGGTATTGCTGAGGCGAGTGGAGCGGTTTTTCGGTTAGTGATATTTGTTTATGGCTATTTGATTTTATCACGATTTAGATACTGTTTCGATCTCGATCACCAACTTTACCTCTGTTGGTATTTGTTATGCGCGTCGACGTATTAGGGTCTACGGTTAGCTCTATTTGTATGAAAAAGCGAATACGGTTTCAGTTTTGAATGGAGAGCCAGGACGGACGATAGGGGAAGGAAAGTGGGGATGATTTATGGAGTCGGGGTAGTGCTGGGTTTCCAAGCAAAAACCTCGTTTGTTTCCGGTGTAGAGCTGGACGCCGGGTTGATCGGTCAACACTTCCATTGTCCGTCCGCTTTGGGGTTCATAGACGCGAGCGGCTAAGGCAAGTGATTGGCCGTCTCGGTTAATGATGTAGTTATCGTCGTACTTGCCACTGCGTGGTTCTCCTAGTTCGGATTCTCGGGCGCCAATCGTGGTTGGCTGAGTGAAGTCGAGAGGGGTTCCCTGTACGCTAGCGATTTCTCCAGTGGGAATTAACTGCGATTTGGCTACCGTGTACCGGTCGGCATTCAACCATAGTTCGTGGTCTTTGTATCCACCTTCATTGGCCAAG
Source organism: Candidatus Pelagisphaera sp. (assembly GCA_051275055.1). Taxonomy (GTDB): domain Bacteria; phylum Verrucomicrobiota; class Verrucomicrobiia; order Opitutales; family Opitutaceae; genus Pelagisphaera. The sequence goes on along the minus strand of JBNMOQ010000108.1, from coordinate 1,618 downwards.
TTGAAGTATGCGTGGTTGGTGAGGTTTACGATGGTTGGCTTGTCGGTAATCGCTTCGTAGTTCAGCCTTAGCTCGTTCTTATCGTTGAGCGTGTAAGTGATGGATACGGTGAGTTCGCCGGGATAGCCTTCATCTCCATCAGGGCTGAGGTAGCTGAGTTTGACGCTTGAAGAGTCCACGCCGATGGGGAGAGCCTCGCCGTGCCAATTTACTTTGGCGAAACCTTTGCGTCCTCCATGAATATGATGTTCTCCCATGTTTTGGGTTAGTTCGTAGCTCACTCCATCTATTGAGAAGCGGGCATTGGCGACTCGATTGGCGTGGCGGCCAATTACGGCAGCGGCGGGAAAGCGTCCTAGATAGGTTTCTAGCGTATTCGCTCCTTGGATAACGTTGATGGTTTTTCCGTTTCGATCGGGAACTTGGATCGTGCGGATGATTGCTCCGTAAGTGATCACTTTGACCGTCATGCCATTAGCATTGCGCAAAGTGAATTGAGTTACCGGTGATCCGTCTTTCAATAAGCCAAATTGATTTTGGGCGAGTCGATCTATTTGATGGTCGGCGTAAACCCAGCTTGAAAAAAGCACGAGTAACGCGAGGTTTAAGAGTATCGGTTTATTTCGATGCATTTTAAAGGGGTAGGGTCTCGGATTCGGTTAGGCCTATTTTGCAGGGATTCGTATCCGTGGTGGTTAAGCCTGATTGCGATCTACGAGTTTACTTTTCTACGCGCTATTACGAGTTCGGACAAGAGTTATGTTAAGTTTTGCGTTTATTGTGATGCGAATAAAAGTGTAACTTGGTAGGCCCGCTCTTCCCGAGTGGACGTGGAAGGTGCATCTACTGCTGCGGTTGCTCGGGACGGGCAAGCCTAACAGGTTATCGTTTCGGATTCAGAGGTAGTAGAAATAATCGCACCTCGTTCCTTCTGCAATTATACGGGCAATTGCTTTCAAGGTCACTTAGAGGTCCGTTATTTTCGTTCTCGGAATATTTTAGGCCTAGCGGTGTTTGTTTAGGCAGGATGGCGAAGCGACTGATCTAACGCGGTACGGTGCAAGCGCCGACCCTTCGAGCCGATTCATCTGAGTTTATCTGTGGAAATCTGTAGGCAAAAAATAGTCTCGGAAGAATATTTGAGGTTTCGATAACTGGGGTGGCTGAATTATTCTTATGGTAAAGCGTTATTTGAATAGATCTCGTTGAGGGATGGGTTAAGGATTAGGGTTCGTTATTCTATGAAAGCGCTCCTTTTCAAATTTCTGATGCTGAGTCTTGTGGTTCCTGTAACCGTGGCTGTGGCAAATCCTGATTTCAACGGACGATGGCGTCTGGATGTCGAGCGCAGTTCGGCGCTCGATGGCTGGACTGCTATGGACCTCGTTTTGAAGGTCGATGGAGCGAATGTTTCGATCGAGCATGATATGCGTTGGCGAACGTCGCGAGTGGTCGAAACCAATGTCGTGAACACGAAGGAACGGGTGGAGATTTCGAATTTCTTTCGGGTCGATCAACGCCACATGGCGGTGTACGCTCCGAAGAAGAGCGCTACCCCGGTCCGAGCTCGTTGGTTGGATCGGAATAAGACTTTGAGGGTCGAAGCGACGGTTCCGGT
>JBNMOQ010000107.1:0-15020 GCA_051275055.1 Candidatus Pelagisphaera sp. | reverse complement strand
TTGCGAAAAACGCGGAATTGCTCGCTGAATTGAAGGCTAAACGGGCACCGCTTAAAATTAGCTTGGCGGCGATTGAGAAACGGGTTGAGTTGACGGAAACTCAGTTGCGCGATTTGGAGGGCGCTGAGCGTGTGGCGAAGGAGAGTGGTGATGCTGATGAAAAGGTGGTGTCCGAATTTCGTCGGGAGCATTTTGAGGAATTTGTTGTGTGGCTCAGGTCTTATCTTGAGGAGCTTCCGATTGTTGGAGAAATCGAAAAGGCGGATGCCTTGGAGGCCGAGGGAAAGCTGGAAGAAGCCATCGCGGCGATCGGAAGCGAATCGCTTGATGGATCTAAAATCGAAGCGGAAATTACGCGTGTTGAAATGGAGCGTTTTGCCAAGCCGGTTGAACGGTTCGTTGCCGAACGCGCATATGCTCAGGCGGGAAAGGCATCTGATTTGGCATTGGTTCAACGCGACTTTCGGGGGGCGGCTAATTTGATCGAACCGTTTTCGAAAAGTCCGTCGGTTGGAGAGAAAGCGGAGGTGAGGTTGGGAACTATTTATCGATTGAAAGCGAAGGATGCTTTCGGGCGTGCTCAAGACGCGGCAGATCTTGGAGAGTTCGCGGCGGCGAGATCGATCCTGGATACTTTGGATGGCGACCCGGATCTTGCGGAGCAATCGGAAGCTCAGTTGAAGCTAGTCGAAGCATTGAATTCTGAATACGCATTGGATCAGGCGGTCGCTGCAGCGGAGCAAGCATTAGATGAAGATGATTTTGAGCGTGCCCGCGAGCTGTTGAGTTATCTCGCAGATGATCCGCATCTTGGCCTACGGGTTAAGGAAGACTTGGCTCGGATTGATGAAATCGAGGAAATCTGGAGGCGCAATACGATCGCTATGCGAACGGATGATGAGTTTGCGGAACTTTCAAATGAGTCAGAGTCGGTGAAGCCGGATACGCTTCCAGAGTTGATTCGAAAAGTGGATCCGAATTACCCGGATCGTTTGCGACAGGCCGGGGTGGAAGGTTTTGTAGATATTGTGTGGATTGTCGGAGTTGACGGGAAACCGACCGACATCGATGTCGTTGAATCGAGTCATTCTGGATTTGAACTTCCGGCGGTTGACGCGTTGAAAAAATGGAAATTCAAGCCAGCTGAAAAAAATGGCGTTCCGATCGCGTTGAAAGTGCGTCAGAAAATAGAGTTTAATCGAAAGTGATTTGAGAGGGGTTCTGGGGTATGAAATGGCTGAGGCACGGTGTCTCATGCTAGTACTATTGTGAGGTAGCGGTCGATCTCCGAGCGGCCACACTGAACGATGTAATCGTTCAGTAATCTAATTGGAAATGGCCGCTCGGAGATCGGTCGCTACCATTAAATGCCTCGGAGTGTTGGCAGCCAGTCTCTTTCCTTTATCCCGTAAATACGCCCCAATTCTCGCTTTACTTCTTGATCGGGGGCTTTCAGCGTTGGTTGCGACTGGGGAAACGCGCGATGCGTCCAATTCTAGTATACGAATAACAATTACGAATAGTGAAGATGAAACAATTTTGGATGGCGATGATTGGATTGATCGCGACGATGACGCCCGTTGTGGCAGGTTCTTTGGTTTACGAAGGTAATAGGGGCATCGGTAAGGGTAAACATATTGTTTTCATTGCAAATGATCATGAATACCGCTCGGAAGAATCTTGTCCTGCGATCGCTAAGATATTGGCAAAACGTCATGGATTCCGCTGCACGGTTTTGTTTGGCTTGGACGAAGACGGAGCGATTAAAGGAGGAGGACGTGATACTCCTGGAATGGAAGTTTTGAAGGATGCTGATCTGCTTTTCTTTTTCACTCGCTTCATGAATTTGAAGGACGAACAAGTGGATCATTTGGTTGATTACTTCGAGCGTGGCGGTCCAGTCGTGGGACTACGTACGTCGACCCACGGCTTCAATGGTCAGAAGGGCAAGTGGGAGAAGCTTAATTTCAACTATATGGGAGAAGACTATGTTGGTGGTTTGGGCGAGCAGATCTTTGGCAATACCTGGCACAAGGAACGCGGGCAATCGCACTACGGTTCTAACCATGTGATGGGAAGTCGGATCACTCCAGTTGCGAGTGCAGCGGGGCATCCAATCCTTAAAGGCGTGAAGCAGATTCATGCTTACTCCGGCGCTTATAAGTCCCAGCCGCCGGCAGGTTCGGTGCCGCTTTTGGAAGTGCAAGTACTGAATACTTTTCACGCGAGCGACGACATCAATAGGGAAAAACCTATCGTGAATGCGGGTTGGACTCGGGATTCGTATGTCGCTCCATCCGGAGACAAGAAAAAGGCGCGCGTCGTTTATGCTTCGTATGGCGCATCTGAGGATTTGCTCAGCGAGGATGGTCGTAGATTTCTGGTAAACGCGAGCTTGTGGGCTGGCGGATGGGAAAAGAAGATCAAAGCGAATCTCGATGTAGACCTCGTGGGTGGATATGTTCCGACTCCTTATAATAACGGGATTTCAATCGCTGGCGTTAAGCCGGAAGAATTGGCTGACTGGAATAGTAAGGTAATGCCGGGCGATGCTCAGTTCGGAAATTTAGATAACCCGGAAATGGTCAAGAAATACGGTCGAGTGATCAAGAATCGCCCAGTACTACGTGCTCGAATTGCTGCCGAGCATCCGGAGTTTTTTGCTTCAGGTGGACCGCTGGAAGATTTTTAGGATCTGAAAATAACAGCGATACTGCTTGTCTGTTTTTCGTAGAATGATGATCACAAATCGCTGTTTCGCGTTTATTGCGCTCCTTTTAATTTGCTGTTCCTGCGCGACGATCCCGTCTTCTCGGGATTCGATTAATCGAGAGAATGCGTCTCTGCCAAAGGTTCTGATTATAGGGGACTCGATTTCGTTGGGATATACGCCGTTCGTCATAGAGGGTATGGCGAACAAGGCGATCGTGACGCATCATGAGGGCAATGCGGGGCCAACCATGCGAGGCATCGAGAATATCGAGTCTTGGCTGGGCGATGGCGATTGGGATGTGATTCAGTTCAACTGGGGTTTGTGGGATATGTATGGGTGGCGGTATTACGATATCGATCGATCGCCAGGAAAATACGAAAGTCGGCTAGACGTTTTGGTGACTCGATTAGAGCAATCGGGAGCATTGCTTATTTGGGCGACGACCACGCCAGTATGTCCAGACGGAGAAATGAAAGAGAAGGTCAAAATCGATTTAGAAACCGAGAAGGCTTATTTAGAAACGGCTTCTCGCATTATGAAATCGCATGGAATCGAGATCAACGACTTGCATGGATTCATGGAATCGAAGCGGGAACGGTATGCTATCGCGGACGATGACGTGCATTACACGGAAGCCGGTTATCGCGCTTTGGCGAAACAGGTATCGAAGAGTATTAGCCAAGCGCTTGCTCGAAACTAGCGGAGACCAATTTATTGTTAGGGACCGAAACAGTTGTTACGTTTTTGATAGCATCTTGTTTGATTGGGATCGTTCCGGGACCAGATAATCTATTCGTGTTGATGCAGTCGATTCTCCATGGGAGGAAGGCTGGCGTTTGGGTTACGCTTGGTTTGTGTACAGGGTTGTTGGTTCATACGACTGCGGTCGTTGTGGGTGTGGCGGCGATTGTGCAAGCGTCGGCAATCGCATTCTCGGTTCTTAAGATTGCGGGAGCAGGGTATTTAGTTTATCTCGCGTGGAAGGCGTTTACGTCTGCTCCGCAAGCGTTAGGCAATAGCGATGAAGGAAACTCGATGAATGCTGCGAAGCTGTATCGTCGCGGTATCATTATGAACATTACAAACCCGAAGGTATCGATATTCTTTCTCGCGTTTCTCCCTCAGTTTGTCGATCCGGCCAAAGGACCGCCAGCTATGCAGACGTTTTCACTTGGCGGCTTGTTTATGCTGATGACGCTCGTCGTGTTTGGAGGCGTCGCCGCTATGGCGGGCCAGTTGGGGCGACTGCTCAAGCGCTCGCCGCGAGCGCAGGTGATTATGAACCGCTTGGCGGGTATTGTGTTTTTGGGATTGGCTGTGAAAATAGCAACCAGCGGGATGAGGTAATAAGGGAACGGTGAGGATGCTCTTTGGTTGAGGGTGATATTGCCTGGTGTCGTAAATGGTAGCGGCCGATCTCCGAGCGGCCATCATTGTCAAAGCATCTACTGAAAAATCGGAAAAATGCCCGAACGATTGCAACGTTCGATGACCGCTCGGAGATCGGCCGCTACCATTAGAGCACCGCGTGGTTGCTCACCAAATGATTTCTAGTAATTGCTTCGCCAATACGCTGTCGGGTTTCCCTAGTTCGTAAACTATGTCGAAATGGTTGAGATTTGGGAGGAGGGAGCATTGGGAGTCGTTGCCGTTGGCGACCATGCGTTCGCTGATGGCTTGGGATTGACGGATAAATTCATCGGTTTCGTCGCCGCCTACAGCGAAGCGTAGGGGGATGTTGGTGGAGAAGGCTTCGTTGAGTACCGGGCTAAGGCGGGTCACGATCGAATCGTCGAAATTTAAAGTTTCGTTTAGAAAGGAGTTTCGGATCGGGTCGAGGTCGAAGAGTCCACTTAGGCTGAGGATGCCTTTGATGGATGATAGGAGTGGATCGTTTTTCTCTTGGAGAAGCATCGCGGTCATGAGCGCGAGGTGACCGCCTGCGGAATGTCCTGTTACGTATAGGTCGTTGGGGTTGCCATTGATCGCGGTAGCGTGCTCGCGAATTGAAATCAGTGCTGTGGTGACATCATCGAGGACTCCTTCGAGTCCAACATCGGGTGCGAGGCGATAGTTTACCGAGCATACGGCACAATTCGAATCGATAAATGGAGGGGCTACGAAATTGTAGTTTTTCTTGTCGAGAGCCCGCCAGTAGCCGCCGTGGATAAAAATAACGATGGGGGCGTTTCCTTGTTTTGCAGGGAAGTAGTCGACAGCTTGAAGTGGGTGATCCCCGTAGGAAATATCAAGGTGGCAAGGTAGGGCTTCGACGGCTTTTGCGCTGAGCGAGTCGTTTTTATCGAAATAATCTTGGAAATCAGCGTGGCGAGACCGCAGATCGAATTGGTCGTCGAAAGCGTGGGGTGGGTTCGTTTGGGGCACGGTTTGGACAATGCCTGATGGATCTAGTAGGTAAATGGAAATTTTGTCTGATGGAGGATTTCAAATGATAGGGTTGCTTGTCCCGGGCAACCGTGGAAGCGGAATAGACCGATGCGGTTGCCCGGGATGGGAAACCCTACCATGTGGCAGACTAAATCCTGCATGACGAATGTCCGATATGGCGGAGAATGGAGTTATTCTTAGCGATTGCAGTTTTTTGATTTTTAACTCCTGGTTTTATTATGATGCGTGTTTCTTCCGTATACCCTCGAATCGTTTTGGCAGCGGCTACTTTGGCCCTTGCTGTTGGATTGACCGATACCGCCAGGGCGGCGACTAGCGGTTCTAAACCGAATATCATCTTCGTTTTTACGGATGACATGGGATACGGCGATTTGGGCGTGTTGCATCAGAATCAACGCACGGGGAAGAAGCACGCGACTCCGAATCTCGACCGTTTTGCCGCGGAGGGGATTCAGTTGCTGCGTCACTACTGCCCGGCTCCGGTTTGCGCTCCGTCTCGGGCTTCGCTTCTGAGAGGATTGCATCAAGGTCATACGGAAGTGCGTAATAGCGACTTCGATAAAGAACTTCCGGATAACCATACTTTGGGTACAGTGATGCAGGCTGCTGGTTATCGGACTTTGCATGTGGGCAAGTATGGTCTTCAGGGAATCGGCGAAACCAAAGAATCTTTCAATACTCCCGACGAGTGGCCGGCTTATCCAACCAAGCGTGGTTTTGATGAATACCTTGGTTACATCCGGCACGTGGATGGACACGTGCATTATCCGAATAACGATTGGCCAATGGGAAACAACCCGACTCACCAGACTGGAAAAGAAGTGTGGCATAATGAGGAGGAGATCTCGGCTGGGTTGGATAAATGCTACACGACCGATCTATTCACTGCCTACGCGAAAAAATGGATCGTCGACCACACGCAATCCAAAGCCGATCAACCGTTTTTCATTTACCTCGCTTACGATACGCCGCACGCGGCTTTGCAGGTGCCAACACAAGCGTTTCCTGAAGGGGGAGGTTTGGAAGGCGGTCTTCAGTGGTTGGACAAACCGGGTCATATGATTAATACGGCGAGCGGTGAAGTCGATTCGTGGATACATCCTGAATACCGCAATCCGGATTGGAGTAATGTCGAGCAGCGCTTTGCGACCATGGTACGTCGTATCGATAATTCGGTGGGCGATCTTCTCCAATTACTTAAGGACTTGAAAATTGACGAGGAGACCATGGTCGTTTTTACCAATGATAATGGTCCGTTGGCGGTTAGCTACATCGCTGGAACGCCGTTCACTCCAGTACACTTTCAATCATACGGCCCTTTTGACGGAGAGAAACGCGATGTATGGGAAGGTGGGATTCGTATGCCGGCTCTGGCTCGTTGGCCAGGTGGGATTCCTGCAGGTCAGGTGGACCATACGCCTTCGCAGTTTCACGACTGGATGACGACCTTTGCCGATCTCGGTGGGGTGCCGTTGCCGGCGCTTTCCGATGGCGTTTCGCTATTGCCGGCTTTGACGGGAGAAGGGACCCAGGAGGAGAGCACGGTTTACGTGGAATTTCTCCATGGTGGAAGGACCCCGAATTATCCGGATTTCGATTCGAGCCATCAGAACCGGCCTCGTAAGCAAATGCAGGCTTTGTTTCTTGAGGGTTACAAAGGAGTGCGTGTCGATATTAAGGGTCACTCGGACAATTTCGAAATTTACGATGTGAAAACGGATTTGAAGGAAGTGAACAATCTCGCTGGAACGAGCGCGTTCTTCGATGGTTTGCAGCAGAGACTGAAGGACCGGTCGCTTCAATTACGGCGTCCGAATTCGGATAACCCGCGCCCCTATGACAATGAATTGGTGCCAGCGGTCGCAGTGGCTTCGACTCGCCCGGGAGTGCGTTGGTTGGGATACAAAGGAGAATTTCCGTGGGTTCCGAAATTCTGGGACGAGTCGCCTCAGCAGATGGGTGGAGTGACCCAATTGAAAGGAGGCCTTGGGCCTGAGAGTGGAGCGGTTGTTTTCTCGGGTTACCTTAACGTTCCAAGCGATGGGGAATATACGTTCTCGCTGACTGCCGATTCGGGCGCGATTATGCGTATCCACGATGCGAATATTATCGATGCTGATTTCGGGTACGAAGGCGGAACGGAAATAACAGCCAGCGTTAAACTCGAAGCAGGACTGCATCCTTTCAGTTTGAACTATTTGAAGATTGCGGACAACGGCTCGTCTCTCGACGTTCAGTGGAGTGGTCCATCGTTGAGCAAGCAGACTATCGCGATCGATTACCTTTCTCATTAGCCTTTTAAGTTTGTCAAAATCCCTACCGAATTATGAATCTCCCCAAACGAATTTTCGCCATTTTGTTATCCGCAGCTCTCTTAAGCACGGCCGCATTTGCTACATCGGAAAAGCCGAACATCCTCTTCATCTTCCTAGATGATTTCGGTTGGAAAGATACGTCCTACATGGGCTCGGATTTCTACGAATCGCCGAACATCGACAAGCTTGCTTCGGAAGGGATGGTTTTCACTAACGCTTATTCGGCTTCGGCTAATTGCGCTCCGGCCCGCGCGTGCATGCTCTCTGGTCAATACACGCCGCGTCATGAAATTTACAATGTCGGAACGGGGCCGCGCGGGAATCCGAAGCATAGTCGTTTGAAGCATATCCCTGGAGTTGATACGCTTGATGCCAGCATCAGAACTTGGGCTCAGCAAATCCAGGCGTCCGGTTACAAGACCGCAATGATGGGCAAATGGCATTTAAGCGACGATCCGATTCCTTATGGCTTCGACATCAATGTCGGCGGTACGCATTCCGGTTCGCCTCCGAGAGGGTACTATCCGCCGCACCCGAATATCCCAAGTCTAGAGGGCTTGCCTGAGGATTCTTACCTGACGGATTATCTGAGCGATCAGGCGGACGCGTTTATTCGCTCTAACAAAGACAACCCTTGGATGCTTTATCTGACACATTTTGCAGTGCATACTCCGCTGGATGCCAAAAAGGAACTCGTGGCCAAGTACGAGGCGAAGGCCAAGGGCGAACTGCACGATCACGTTGAAATGGCGACGATGATTCAGTCCGTCGACGATGGCATCGGCAAGATTCAGGCGACCTTAGACGAGCTTGGATTGACCGATAACACGATTGTTATCTTTTTCTCCGACAATGGAGGTTATGGACCAGCAACCGATATGGATCCTCTTAAAGGATACAAGGGAACGTACTATGAAGGCGGCATTCGCGTTCCGTTTTTCGTGAAATGGCCAGGAGTAGTCGCTCCGGGTCAAGAAAGCTCCGAGCCGATCATCGGGGTCGATGTTTATCCGACGTTGTGCGAGATGACTGGGGCTGATTTGCCGAATGGGCAGAGTTTGGATGGCGTTAGTTTGGTTTCGCTCTTTAAAGGAGAAACAAAAAACCTGGGCAACCGAGCTCTTTATTGGCATTTTCCCGCTTACCTTCAGTCCTACGCGGTTACCTCCGAACAGCGTGACATTCTCTTTCGCAGTCGTCCGTGCAGCATTATTCGCTTAGGCGATTGGAAGCTGCATCAATACTTCGAAGACGGAGGTTTGGAGCTGTACAACCTTCGTGACGATATTGGCGAAACCCGCAATCTCGCCAAGAGCATGAACGAGAAGACTTCGGAGTTACTGGCTCGTCTGGAAGGCTGGCGTGAGGGAATCGGCGCTCCTGTCCCAACTGAACGGAATCCGCATTTCGATGCCGCTGCGGAAGCCGAGGCCCTTAAAGCTAAGGTGAAGGTTCGGAATTAGGGTTATCTAAGAGCCTCCACGCCGAAGTCTCGGCGTAGCGACGTCGCAAGGCGGCGTGGTTTTAGCGAATTTGCCTTTTAAAGACCAATATTCGTACCCGCGGTAGAAGAGAGAACGGGGCGGAGTCAACAGCTTGTTTGGGTTTTTATTCCCAGGTTGTTCTTCGACTTATTCACAATCGCGCATTTGGGGTTGTCAGGCCTCCGGGAGGCCGTTCATTTTCTGCCCCCTACATGTATCTGAGCTCTCTCAAAGCAAACGGTTTTAAAAGTTTCGCAGACCTTACCCATCTGAAATTCGAACCTGGCGTCACTGCGGTCGTCGGTCCCAATGGTTGCGGTAAGAGCAATATTGCCGACGCGATTCGATGGGTTCTCGGCGAACAAAGCGCTAAGGCGTTGCGTGGCGGCAAGATGCAAGACGTCATCTTCGAAGGTACGGACAAGCGCAAGCCCGTCAATATTTGCGAGGTATCGATTATCCTCACTGACTGCGAAAAGGAACTGGGACAGGATTTCAATGAAGTCGAACTGGCGCGCCGCGTCCATCGCGATGGCGGCAGCAACTATTTCTTGAATGGCAACGCTTGTCGCCTGAAAGATATTCAGCGTTTGTTCATGGACACGGGTGTCGGGCGCACGTCCTATTCGATAATGGCCCAGGGGCAGATCGACCAGATCTTGTCGTCCAAGCCAGAGGAGCGTCGCGCGGTTTTCGAGGAAGCTGCAGGGATTTCGAAGTACAAGGCTCAGCGGAAGGAAGCTTTGAACAAGCTAGGTCACGTTGAGACCAATCTGGATCGCGTAACCGACGTCATTGCGGAGATCAGTCGTCAAATTGGCAGCCTCAAGCGTCAGGCGACCAAGGCGATTCGTTACAAAAAAATGAGCCATAAACTGCGTCACTTAGACGTTGGCTACAGTGCTTATCAACATGGCACGCTCAGCAATTCGCTCGGGCATATCGATAAAAGCGCGGGATCTCTTCAAGGAGAGGTCGATGCGTTGCAGGTGGAATTGGAGAAAAAGGAAGCGAGCTTGATCGTCCATAAGGAAGATCGCCAATCCTTGATCCAAAAGATCCAGGATTCCCAGCAAGCGGTATTCGATCTGCGCAGCATGCAGGAGCAGACGACGAATCAGACGCAATTGGCCCAGATTCGGATCAACTCCATGGGCGAGCGAATCGAACAGGCTCGCGAGGAAATCGGATCTTACGAAGGCCAGATCGGAGAATTCGTGGCTCGTTTGGATGAGCATTCTCAGGACAAGCAAATGCATTTGGACGTTCTCGGAAATTCGGATGAGATTTTCCAAGAGCGAAATCGGGAACTCGCCGAAATCGAGGATCAGTTAACTGCTTCGGAAGTCGAAATCCAGGAGCTTAAGTTTCAAGCCCAGCAAGCGGAAAACACGCTTCACCAAAGCCGCGAGCAAATGTCTTTGCTAGAAGTCGAAGCGGGCACGAGCTCGAATCGATTGATGCGCCTCGAAGAAGAACTCGCCGAGCAATCGGATGGGCAAGCGGAAGCCCAGCAAGCATTCGAAACTTTCAGTACGGGCGTTAGCGGAACGCAGCAGCGACAAGCGGAATTGGAAACGGCTTTGGAAAAAGCTCGAGAAGAAGTTTCCGAAAGAAGAGATGCATTTCGAGCGTCTCAAGTTCGTATCCAGGAATTGGATCGTACGGTTACGCAAAAGACGGCTCGCATAAAATTGCTTCAACAACTCCAGGAAAAACTGGAGGGTTACGGCGAAGGAGCGAAGGCTCTATTAAAAGGACGCATGCAAGGCGACCTGAGTGGACGTGCGTTTTCGCCGCTCGCATCGAATTTGTCGGTTAAGGATGGATATGGTTCGGCGATGGAAGCATTACTCGGATCCGCGGTCGAAGCGGTTTCGGTAGGCGATGCCGATACGGTGATCGAAGTATTCCGTCAACTTGAAGAACGCGAAGTTGGCCGTGTTTGCGTTAAGCTAAACAACGTCGGCGGTAATTCGAGTGGATCAAAAGATCTGCCGGATTGGCTAAAACCCGCATTGGAGTTTATCGAACTCGGCGATGACGACGATGCTCTGAAATCGGTTTTGTCGGCGAGCTATGTCGTCGAAGATGTTGCTCAATTCCTCAAGTGGTGGGAAGGTCAACCGGACTTCAAATTCCTTCAAGTCGCTTCGCGGAAAGGCGAGTCAGTCGATAGTCGCGGATTAGCGACGGGTGGATACAAGAAGGGCAAGAATTCTAGCATTCTCCAACGTGAGATTGAACTTCGCCAGACGCGCAAAGAACTCGAGGCGGATCAAAAGACTTTGCAAGCCGCTCGCGACGAAGCGGAGAAAATCAACAAGCAACTTGAAGCGTCTGAAGACGCAGTCGAAACGCATCGCCGCGAAATTGGCGAAACGCGTCAGGAGCTTTCCCGTTTGCAGGCCGAGGCCCGCAATGCGGAAAAAATGGTCCAAGACCAGAAAATGAAAGCGGAGCGCTTGGAGCGCGAGCGCGAGTCGCTTGAGGAAACGCGTTCGCGAGCTACGGAGAAATTGGACGTGGCACGTTCGACTTCCGCCAGTGCTCAGGAAAGACTAGAATCGGCTCGGGAGCAGTTGGAATCGGTCGAGTCCGGAATCAGCTCGATCCGCGAGAGTCGTGACGAGAAGCGCGAAGGATTGTCGCAGGCGAAATTCGATTTGCAGGAGAAGAAGCAAAAGCTCGATATGCTGGAGCAAGGCTTGGTCGAGATTGGACAACGCCGTTCCGAGCTGACCCGATTGACCGAATCGAAGACAAACGATATCGAGCAATGGGAGACGCAAATCGTCGAACAGCAAGAAGAGATTGAAAACGCGAAAGTTCGTAGTGAATCCGTGGATGCGGAGCTGGAAGAAGCGAAAGCTCTTGTGGAGAAAACGCGTGAATCTTTGGCATCAATCGAAGGAAGAGTTGAGCTTCTGGAGAAGGAGCAAGCCGCAGTTCGTGAGAAGGTCGATTCGCTTCGTTCCAATTTGAATAACCAGAATGTCCAGATCGCCGAGAAACGTTCTCGCTTGGGATTCGTGCAAGAGGAAATCGAACGCGAATACGGAATCGATCTTAGCTCGGTCGATTGGAAATTCGAAATGTGGAAAGCTCGCCAACCGGTCGAGAATTTGCCGAAGCTTGATCTAGACACGGGAACTTTAGATTCGGATTCAGATGAGTCCGAGGAAGACGAGTCGGCGGAACCCGAAGAAGCAGTTGCCGAAGCTCCGGTCGAAGGCTCTGAGGAATCAACCGAAGAAGTTTCTGTTGAGAGCGCTGAGAAAGCGCCCGAGGACGAACCCGAAGAGCAGGAACTCACTCCAGAAAACGCCGCTCCGAAAGGACCAAGCGAAGAAGAGTTGGAAGAATTGGATGCGACCAATTGGAGTAAAATTAAAGCCGAAATCCAAGCCCTTCGCAAACGCGTACAGAACATGGGCGTGGTTAATACCGATGCGATCGAAGAGTATGGCGAGTTGCGTGAACGTCACTTGTTCTTGAAAACTCAATACGACGATTTGACGTCTTCGCGCGACAAACTGGTTGCGGCCATCGACGAGATTAACATCAAATCTCGCGAGCAGTTTTCGGCGACCTTCGATCAAATTCGAGCGAACTTTAAGCAGACTTTCGATACCCTCTTCAGTGGCGGTAAGGCGGATCTGCAGCTCATCGAAACTGACGACGTTCTCGAGAGCGGCATCGATATCGTGGCTCAACCTCCAGGCACACGCTTGAAGAATATTTCGCTCCTTTCCGGGGGACAGCGGACGATGACCGCGGTGGGATTGCTTTTCGCGATCTACATGGTCAAGCCAAGTCCATTCTGTCTACTGGACGAATTGGATGCTCCTTTGGACGAGTCGAATATTGGACGTTTCACGACGCTGCTAAAGCAGTTCACGAAGCAGTCTCAGTTCATCATCATCACTCACAACAAGCGCACGATCCAAGCGGCTCAGGCGATCTACGGAGTGACAATGGAAGAAAAGGGCGTTTCGAAGGTGGTTTCGATGAAGTTCAATTCCGAACACGACGACCAAGATATCGTAAGCCTCCACCTCGAAAAACCAGCTGCGTCAGCGTAAGGAAACGAGTAGCTCAGCGCTTTAGTCTGAGTCGTAGGGGGTCGACAGTAGCACTGTGTTTTCCTTCCTGGAACGCTCAAATTCTCAGACTAAAACACTGAGCTACTATGGTATCCGTGGATACTGATGAAAAAGAAGTATTCACGGTTGATTTCGTTTGGAGTTCTTTGCATCGCTCCAATTTAAAAGATCCTCAACGCGCCAGCTCAGTTTCCAAGAGAGCTCGCATTTCGGCTAGGATCTTCGGATATCGGCTAGATAGATCCGTTCTTTCATTCGGGTCTTCTGGCAGATAGAAAAGAGCTCCAGGTTCGTGAATCTTATCATACACATTGACGTTTATCTTGACCCTATTCCTCACTTCACCAGGCGGGACATACTTCCAGTCGCCCTTGCGAATCGCTTTCATCCCAATAATTCCTTGCTGCACCAAATAGTCGCGTCCTTCTTCGCTTTTTCCTAAAAGCGCATCCATGTGGTTCTGACTATCGCTCGCGTAACCGGAAGGAATCTTGCCGCCTGTAAGGGCTGCTAGACTCGATAATAGATCGACTTGGCTTATCAAGGCTCCTGACAGTCCCGGCTCGATCGTTCCCTTCCACATTGCAATAAAAGGCATTCGCGTACCGCCCTCCCAAACCGTATACTTCCCGCCGCGCCACGGGCCGGCCGCCTTGTGATTGCCATTCATCTCACGCGCTCCGTCGCTATAACCATCGAAGAGCACGGGTCCGTTGTCGCTGCTGAAAATCACAAGCGTATTTTTCGCGATTTCCAATTCATCGAGCGTATCCAATATTTCACCTACGCTCCAATCGAGCTGAGCGACCGCATCGCCACGTACACCTAAACTGGTAGAGCCTTTGAAGCGCGGGTGTGGCAAGCGCGGCACATGATTTTCATGCATCGCGTAGTAGAGAAAGAAAGGTTGTTTGTGGTTCTTCTCGATGAACGAAACCGCTTTCTCCAGAAATTCGTCTGGCATCTCTTCGTCCGTCCAGCGAGCGGCATTGCCACCCGTCATATATCCGATACGGCTGGTTTCATCAATAATAGTCTTGGCATGCTGCTCGTCCGCCTGGACTCGTAGCAGCTCTGGATTAGACAAGCCAGTCGGGTCATCGCCCACCTGTTCCGTATAGCTCACTTCTACTGGATCGTTTGGATCCAGATTTACGATACTCCCATTTTCGATATAGACGGTGGGTACTCTGTCGCCCGTCGCTGCCATATGAAAGGAGTATTCAAAACCCAGCTCTTTGGGTCCCGGAGAGATAAGTTTATTCCAATCAAGAGATTCGGTCGCTTTTCCTAATCCAAGATGCCACTTGCCGACCAAGCCTGTTGCGTATCCCTTTCCCTTTAAGACCGATGCAATGGTAGGCTTTGCCGGATCGATGATCAACGGAGCATTCCCAGGAAGGATCTGAGCCTTTGCATTTCGAAATGGGTACTCGCCCGTCAGCAAGGAGTAGCGCGAAGGCGTACACGTCGAAGCTGTCGCATAAGCAGAGGTAAACCGAAGCCCACTCGCCGCCATGCGGTCCAAATTCGCGGTGTCGATCGCTTCGGCTCCATAGCAGCCTAGGTCGCCGTAACCTACGTCATCTGCGTAGATGATGATAATGTTCGGCGATTCTTTCGCAAACGCTACAAGACTCGAGAAGACCAAGATGGCCGATAGGGTTTTCAGCATAGATATAGGGGTTCGATTGGATGAGACGCTCTTATCGAATTAGGAAGGACACACAAATTCACTCTGCAAAACCAGCAAAAAACCGCTATTAAATCAATCGAAGCCAATCAATTGCGGGCTGAGCCTCCAACTCGAGAACGCAGCCGCGTTAGCGCTGGGGAACGGTATTAGTAGACAATGTCGAAAAACATTGCTCCGCGCTTGATCTCGTTTGCAGATTTTTTCAATGTGCTTCGCTTATGATCAAGCCAGAGACGAAATCCTTGCATGAGGAACTAGAAAAGCGCGCCGGATATCTTTGGAGGTATCTTTGACGTC
>JBNMOQ010000106.1:0-15066 GCA_051275055.1 Candidatus Pelagisphaera sp. | reverse complement strand
CTATGAAGCGCTTCCAGATGCTGGTATCAATGCCAATGGCATATCGCGGGTATGACACTCCTGTGAGAACGTAATAGAATTGCTTAATCTTGATGATAAGCGTCTCTTGAAATACGGTTAGATCGAACGAAGAACTTATATTATAGGTTTTTTGAATAATTATAAAGTAAACAAGAGAAGGGATGTAGCTTAAAATTGCGAAGAACAGAAGCGTGTCTTTATTGGAATCTATCTTTTCCTTTTTATAAAACTGATGTCCGATCTTGATTGTTAGAATGATGCATGACGATGTGATTAGAGCGTTGGAAAACCAAATAAAGTTTAGTTTATTGAATACACCAATAAGGCTTAGAATAGATATTAAAATTAGGTTGCGCGGGTTTTTTTTGTAGTATACGTCTGCAACGAGATATAGAATGGCCAGCTTGAGAAAGATTGCGATGGAACTGGGGCCTACGTCAGTTCGGCTGAACATCACAATGCTGGGGTGTAGAACGAAAAGTAAAGTCAGTCCGAAAGCCCACTTTATTTCCATTTTTCTTAAAACGGAATAGAAAAATTGCGAACTGATCGCGGTTAACAGAATCATAGGCAATCTAATGCTGAGAACATTAACGCCAAAGAAATGAAAAATGGGGTAAAAAAGATAAGCCTTGAGAGCTCCAATGTAGGGCATGAGCAAGATCGGTATCCCATCAATTTCTTTTTTAATGAAGCTGTCGTCGAGACCTCCTAGGGCCGCGTTACCAAAAAGAATTTCGTCGTACTGTACCCCAGGGCGATCGATATATGGGAGGGCAGCTAAAACGAAAATTACAGAGGGCAGGAAACGAAGCAGTCGAAATAGCATAGACTAGGAGGATTTCTAAAACAACATGTATTCTACCGTCTAATTATATGACATTGTCGAATCAAAATAAAAACTGGCCTAATTGCGGTTACTTTGAAAACTAGTCTTGATTGAGGATTGAGGATTGAGTTGTTTCGATTTGGTTTGATCCACTTTGGAAATACTGGAAACGAGATTCTCCCATTTGGAGAATAGAAACTTGAAGGAATGAAGTTGTCAGCGAGCCAGTTTGTAGATTCGTGCGACATTTCCTCCCCAGACAGCCGCTTGTTCGTCGGGGCTGAGTTCATTGAGGGCAGAGTTTACGGCGTCGATCCATTTTCCGTAATCGGTTCCGAGGAGGCTGACGGGCTCTCGACCTGAACAGTATCAATCTTTCCCGTTGCAGCCGACTAGGAAAACTGAAAACAGGATCGTTAGAACTAAGAGGGGGGGGTGTTCATGCAACAGGTAGAAAGGTAGATCACTGTTTTAAAACTCTTTCAGCGGTCGGAGTCAGGTGTTCAAGGCCGTGTTCGCGTAAGTTGTTAATTATCACAGCTAGTGAATCAAGCCCCGGGGGTGGCGAACGCAAGCTCAGCCAGTTAAACCAGCTGATGACATCCTTATCTCGATGTTCAAGATAGAGGGCCTGATTCCAGCAATTGGCGATAGTCGGATTAATCATTCGCAGATAATCGATGATGGCATCTTCTTCAAACACTGAAATACCGTACCACTTGCCGGGGTTACCTCCGGGTTCCAGACCGTAGATCACCCCCCGACACACTTCGAAGTATTTTAAGCTCTTCGCTCGAACGTTCAGCAAATTCTTCGCAAATTGATATCCAGGGTAACGAGGAAGAACATGTAGATTATGGAGACTGCGTCCAAGCAATTGCAGGCCGTGCAGTGCGGAACCTTGTGTGAAAATAAGGCACTCTGAAGCAGCATACGCCGCCAATTGTTCTCGCAGTGTCATAGTTTCGGGACGAATGACGCGGACACCGTTTTCCGCCATCAAATGCTCGATATATTCTTCACCGGCGAATCGAACAGGCATGCCTGCTCTTGATACGAATAGAATACCCTGTTTTCGTTTTCCTTTCAGTTGCCGTTCGGTCAGTTCATCCAGCAGGTCAAGGTAGGCCGGCGCGGGGCCATAATTGGTCAGTTGTTCCGCCTGTGGCGCTACCAGCAATTCGTGAACTAGTGTGGGATGCGTAATGATTTCGATATCATTTGTTTCCACGCATAGCCAATCCAATATAGAGCGAAACAAGGCAGGCGTCTCATGAAGGTCCAAACTTTGTCTTCCCGCCTCGACACCGAAAAGCAGTTTGGCGTCCGGATAGGCTGAACGGGTGTGTAGTATACGAGTGCTGAAGTCAGCCACTTGGTGTCCAAAATGATCGACAATGGGTCCGCACCAGGCGGCAGGCTCCTGGATTTGCTTCGAAATGGACTGTGGGTGATCGGGCAGGTCATCAACCGCGCTTCGATTTCGGCAAAATCGCGCATCGATTTCATTGTGCCAGTCAGGCCAAATGGGGCCGCCTTGATGTTCCGGCAATCCCAATGGTCTTTTCATCAGGTACTGATACGGGGTAACGGCCACATGACGAAACGATTGTATTTTACCTAGGGACTTTTTGTGCGTCGGTACGAAAGGTCGCTCTATTTTGGCGCAAAGCCGGTGAAGAAAGCGCTGTGTTATCGAACCGATTTTTGACCTGAAGATCTTGTCTACTTTTGAATCAATAGTCATTGCTGGCATTCAACGAGGCTAAGCAGCTTGAGGCATCTTGTGTTCTGTCGTGGTTAATGTATTTTGGCCCTAGTGTCTACTACTTATTCTAGCCCTAAAGAGGCTGTAGTGCATTCCCTGTTGCCTTAAGGGATGAGTGTATCACATTGACTAGTAAGGCTTATTTGTTGACGTTTTTTTAACGTTTAGGAATGTTGTCTGCATCCTCTTCTATTGGATTCCCACTTTACGCCACCTTATGAGCATCTATCTATACGGCTTTACGCTTTCGAGCGCTCCCCATGATTTCGAAGATTTGCAAGGAGTAGATGATCGAGGGCTTTTCATGGTCACTTGTGGCGATGTATCGGCGATTGTTAGTAGTTACGATTACGATACGCTTCATATCCGAGGTAAGGATATTTTCGCTCATCAACAGGTGATCCGCGTTTTGATGGATCAGGCGAGTATCGTTCCGTTGGAATTTGGTCTTACGCTTAAGAACTTGGCAATGGTCGAGGATGTCTTGTTAAAGAACCAAGAGCATTTGCGGATCGAGCTGCATCGTATCTACAACAAGGTGGAGATGGAGGTAGCGTTGCGGTTTGCTCCGAAGGATCTATTTGCATACATGGTCGAGAAGTATCCCTATTTAAGGGAAGAGAAGGCCAAGATCGTGAACGGACGCCTGTTGTATTATTTGGGAGATCGGGCTCGGAAGTGCGAGAAATTTGAGAAGACGCTAAAGAAGGAGAAGGACATTTATGCGAGCAAGGTCGATGAGCTTATCGGTCCTTGGTGCGCGGAGATTGCCCGGAGTCGATTAATCCACCGCGATCATGCCGTGGCGACGTTCAATTGTCTGGTCAATCGCGAGCGCTTGAAGGTGTTCGAGCGTTCGATCTACGATGCGGCAGAACTTTGGGGAGGGGACTTGTTGTTTTCCTTCAATGGCCCCTGGGCTCCGCAGCATTTTTGCAATGTGAGCAAGATCGCGTACGCTTAAAAGCGGCTTAGACTTTGTCGCCGCGACCGAGAATAACCTGCATGTGCTTCTTTTTGACTTTGCCGCGATTGAATTTATTTTCGGCGAGTTTGGTGAGAGTATCCCAATCTTCTTCGTCCGGAGTGAATATTTCCCATTCTTCGAAACGGCTTAATTGCCGATAGAGGGTGAGTTTATCACCGAAGAACCGCGCTTCGATCTTTAGCTTGCCCAGTTCTGGGTCTCGTTTGTTCCATCCGATGGGTCTTGCCATTCCGAATCATATGGTGGGGTTTATTGGCGGATGCAACTTTTGCTTTTCCTGGGTGTTTAGGTAATCGGAAATTGAAGACGAATGGCGATGGATTGGTTATTGGCGAGCGGAGAGCGGGCACGAGTTTGAATGATATGGATTTGGATACTAAGTATCCAGTGGTTCGTTCGGACAAGTATTGCCCGAGTTATAAATCCGAACGATCTGGTGAGACTGACACTTGATCGCGTTTACGGTGCTTTTCCGAATTGAGTTTGGTAGCGTTCGGTGATTTTCGCAATCGTCTGAGCGTCGATCCTTGGTTGGTCGTAGATCCGGTTTAGGAGACTGTCGGCTTGGGTTTGGTTTTTGGTGTCGATGGCGTTTATGGCTAAGGTAGTTAGGGCCATCGGGTGAGCCGGTTCGACCTTTAGAGCGTCTTCCATGGCGGCGACTCCTAGGGCGACTTGATTGCTCTGGAGGTACAGTCGGGCGAGGTTGAGGTAGGCTTGAGCCTCGTTTGGGCGTAGATTGATTGATTTTTGAAGAAGATTGACGGCGTCGCTGAAGCGACCTTCGCGGCGCATGTAGTCGGCCATCTCTATTAATAGAGCAGGCGAGTCGGGGCAGTTTTGGAATCCTTGTTCAAGAGTTCGTTGCGCCAGGATAGCGTTCCCCGTTTTTTTGTGAATTTGATAAATAGAGAACCAGCCGTCGGAAAAATCCGGTTTGAGTTGAATGCTGCGTTGGTAGCGTTTGAGGGCTTGGATCATGTTTCCAGTGGATTCGAGGACCCCGCCGAGCTGGAAATGGAGCATTGCGCCGCGTGGAGCAATCTGGATTGCCCGCTCGAGTAGAGCGATTGCGGATTTTTGGTTGCCTCTGAAGGCCGCCATTCCGGCGGTGGTTGCCATGCGATAGGGATCGTAGCAGTCGGAGAGGATTTCGTCCATCCAGGGATCGGCTAAGTCTCGGTACGCTCCAAAGCCGTATTTGCGCTTGAGGTGATCGGCGGCTTCTTGCTCTCCGAGTTCTTGGTAGGCAGTAGCCAATAAATCGACGCCGATCTGGTGTTGTGATGCTTCTACGGTGACTTTCAGGATTGTTTTCGCGTCTTTCCAATTTCCTTGTTGGATTCGCAATCGTGCCAACCCAAGAAGCGCATAGGCGTTTCTCGAGTCGTTCTTTATAGCTTCTCGAAAGGCGATCTCCGCTTCGTTGAATTTTGTAGATTTTAGCAGCGCGTTGCCGAGATGAATATGTGCAGGAATATAGTCCGGGTCTTGTTGCGTTACGCTTCTATAAAGAGTTATCGCTTTATCTTGGAGTCCGTAGCTGGAAAGTATTCTAGCGAGGCGATGCGAATGCTTTGGATTGCCATCGCCGTTTTGAATTAGAACATCATAGCATTCCCTGGCTTCGCTCAGGTATCCGTTTGCGTGGTACAGTTTACTTAGTTCGTCCAGGCTCCCGATTGATTGGAAACCGTAAGTAGCGCTGATGTAGGCGGATTCAATACGTTTTTGAAGATCTTCGTTTTCGATTTTTTCTAGCGGAGGTAGAGAGAGTAAATGGGCGAGCTTGTTCGGGCGTTGGTTGAATAGATTGAATGCTATTATGCAGCCGATAACGAACAATGCAGCAGCACTAATAGTGAGTGTCCTCTTTCGGTTAGCGTTCATTTTTGAGGAGTGGTTTTTTTCCAGAGCAAGATACGACTCATGCGTTCGTACGGTGGATAGGCATGGAACCCGCCGCTTACTATATCGAGGTCACCGGAGTTGTCGAAATCGCCAATTTCCAACGTGAGAAGTTGGATTGGGTTGTTAGCTAGCGTGTGTCGTTGGAATCGGTTTTCGTTGAGGTTCTCGAACCAGACAAGTGATTCTGCCTTTGGATTAGCCCAATTGTTGAAACTGCTTACAGCGATTACGTCTAGGTCTCCATCGCTGTCGAAATCTGCTGCTTTGGGGCTGTAGGCGCCAGGAAGATCGCCGATGCGGTGATATTGAAATTGTCCACCGCCTAGGTTTTCGAGCCATTGGACACCGTGCCAAGGGCGAGGCCCGGGGACGGGGTTGGGGCCGAATCCGTCTCCATTGCTAAAAAGCAGATCGGGGAGTCCATCTTGATTAAGGTCGCAGGTTGTCATGCCTGCGGAAGCGTAGTCTTCGTTGGTTGAACCCCATATAGCGCGACTTGTGAAAGTGCCTTGGCCATCATTTTCGAAGAGGTGAATTTCTTCCCATTGTTGAGAAACTTGAGCAGCTATATCAAGATGGCCGTCTTGGTTGAAGTCGGCGACGCATACGTTGATAGCTCCTGAAAGGCGGAGGAGTGTTTCGCTTTCGAACTCCCAGGGAGCAGTTTGCTTCATCCATCGAATTTCTCCTTGATCGTATCCAAATTGTCCTACAGCCAGGTCTAGGCGACCGTCATGATTGAAGTCAGCAGCTCGAACATCCGAGACGCGTGCGACTTGGTCGAGAAGGACGCGTTTACGAAAAACTCCTTGGCCTGTGTTTTCCAGAGCGATTATGGCGCCGATTTTATCGTTGTTCGGAAAAATAAAACTCATGCAGGCAACAAGCAAGTCCGTGTCGCCGTCGCCATCGATGTCGGCAGGTTCTATATGGACAGGTGCTCGCATGTCGCTAGCTAGAAGCGTTTCTTTGTATTGTTTGTCTTTGGTTTGGTGTATCCAGAAAACGGTGTTGAGCTTCGCGTCGCATGCAACGAAATCAGTAAGGCCATCCTGGTCGAGGTCGGTTGCTTTGAGGTGAGCTATCCAAGGTTGTCCTTGGACTGGGCCTCCGATTGGAGTGGAAGCGTATTCTATAGAGCTCGAGGGAGCTGTAGCGCTTGACGGCGGTTTTGGAGCCGAGCAGGAGACGAGTAATGAAGCGATGAGTAGGCATGCTCCTAATAGGAGAAGGCGGTTATCGGTTCGATTGGAGGGCATTCTTCCGACTTTGGTTTCGAAGGAGTTTCCAGCAACTGGAAAATGAGCGAATCGGAATGGATCCGGTTTGGGTCCTCAAATTAGAGGACGAGAAGGTGTCCGGGCATAAAAAAACCGCCCATGAGCATGGACGGTTATCGTTGAAATGGCTGCCCCGGTAGGATTCGAACCTACGACCAAGTGATTAACAGTCACCTGCTCTACCACTGAGCTACAGGGCAACGATGGGGGAGGAAGAAGTCGCTTTGTAGGGGGCTTGTCAACCCTTTGGTGAAGCTTTTTTTAGAAATATGAGATTAAGCGAAACTTTTGATTGATTTCCGAGGACTGCCCCTTACGTTTCTCCGCTTCTCTCAATGGCGCGATGCCCTTGGGAGGTCGGATTTCACTAAAATGAAACAGCTTACAATTAACGCTTCCACACGTAAAAACGGCGGATCTGCCCATTCCGGACGCCTGCGCCGCGACGGCAAGGTCCCAGCTGTCGCCTATGGCAAAACCAGAGAGCCTTCGATGCTTTCCGTCAGCGCAAGTGATTTGCGTGTTCTATTGAAGGCGATTGGAAACAACGCTCCTATAGTTCAGCTTATAGAAGACGACAGCAAGCCGCGTACTTCTATTATTCAAGAAGTACAGCGTCACGCGATCAAGGACACATATATCCATGTCGATTTCCGCCAAGTCGCTGATGACGAAGTTGTCGTTCTCGATATTCCAGTTCATCCTCATGGTTTAGCTGATGGCGTGAAAAACGACGGCGGTACTTTGGAAACAGTGGCTCACACCGTTTCCGTACGTTGTTTGCCGAAGAATATTCCTGATTTCGTCGAAGTTGACGTCACGGAATTGGCGATTAGCGACCTCATCCACATCAAAGAGCTGCCTGCTCTCGAAGGCGTAGAATATCTGGATCATGCTGAGCAGCCAGTATTCACAGTCATCAAGTAGCGTACTACTTTCTCTGCGAGCCCTGGCAAACGCTAGCGGCTCGTTTTTTTGTTCTTTTCAATCTTCCCAACCGTTTCATCCATGAGCTATCGACTAATCGTCGGTCTCGGAAATCCAGGCAGCGAGTACGAAAGTACCCGCCACAATATCGGATTTCGCATAATTGACGCATTCGCCGCTAACCGCGGCGCCAGCGAATGGACGAAACAACGCAATCTCAAAGGCGATCTTTCCCAGCTCTTGCTGGAGGACGGCACCAAACTGCAATTACTGAAACCAAGGACGTTTATGAACGAAAGTGGGGTCAGTATTCAGAAAGTTTGCAGCTATTATAAAGTACCGCCTGAAGAAACGCTGATAATCTACGATGACATCAACTTCGATGTTGGCGTTGCAAAGGTCAGTGAACGTGGTGGATCCGGCGGGCATAATGGCCTTGCGGATATTATAACTCGCATTAAGCCCACCTTTACGCGTCTTCGAATCGGCATTGGCCAGAAAACGCATAAAGAAATGGATCTCGCTGATTACGTGCTTGGGAAATTCAGTCAAGAAGATCACATTTCGATAAACGCCTCGATGGACTATTACTTGGATTGCCTAGAACGGCTTATCCGAGACGGAACGGAAAAGGCAATGAATCACATAAACCGAAAAACTAAAAACACAGAAGATGGCCAACTATAAGGCAACATTCATTCTCGATACACGCGGACGCGAAGAGAGCGTCGACGAACTCGTCGGCAGTCTAAAGGGCGAGCTAGAGAAAGTGGGCGCGGAAGTGTCTAAAACTGCTGATACCGGCAAGCAAGATTTCGCTCGTGCAGCGGATCGTCGCTACGTGTCTGGGGTTTACGCTCAATACATGATTAGCGGCGACGCGACTCTTCCAGGCAAGATCGACGAGACTCTTCGCTTGAATAAGTTGGTATCGCATAAGATTATCCAACGCGTCTAATCGCGTTCTAATCCCCGACCCAGCTAAGATCCAATGCCGAATTTTAACAAAGTTTACCTAATGGGCAATTTGACGCGCGACCCAGAGTTGCGCGCAACTCCTTCGGGCACGGCTGTGTGCCAATTCGGTCTTGCGGTTAATCGCGTCTACAACAACTCCAATGGCGAGCGCCAGGAAGAAACGACTTTCGTGGACGTGGAAGCCTGGGGACGACAAGCCGAGACGGTTTCCAAATACGTTTCCAAGGGCCATCCACTATTCGTGGAAGGTCGTTTGAAGTTGGACTCCTGGGAAAACAAAGAAGGCGAGAAGCGCAGCAAGATGAAAGTTGTCTTGGAAAATATGCAGCTGATCAGCCAGAAAGGCGAAGGCGGCGGAGGCAATTTCAACCCTTCGCAGTCCGTCCCTCAACAACGTTCCGATAGTGGCGCAGCCGCACCTGCTCCTCCCGCTGCTTCTCAGAAGAGCGAAGATATCGAGGAAGACGTTCCATTCTAATAACACCCTCACCAATTACATTTTTTAAAACACACTAAGGCCATGGCTACTAGCGAAGTTCTACTCATCCAACCCGTCGATTCATTGGGCGCGGAAGGCGATCAAGTTCAGGTAAAAGCGGGTTTCGCTCGCAATTTCCTTTACCCTCAAAAAATTGCGGTTCCCGTTACTCGGGCAAACCGCAAGCAAATCGAGGCTCTCAAGATCCGCCGCGCAGATCGCGAAGCGAAGAATCTTGAAGATGCGAGAGCTCAGGCAGCTAAGATTGCTTCGACGCATTTCGCGATTGCCGTAAAGACTGGCGATTCCGGGAAAATGTTCGGCGCAGTTACGGCGATCAATATCCACGAGAAGCTTGTCGAAGCAGGATTCGAAGCAATGGTGCGTAAGCAAGTGCAGCTCGAGTCTCCGATCAAGGAATTGGGACAGCACACGGTATCCATCAAAGTTTACCTGGATGTCGAAGCCGAATTGAAGTTCGACGTCGTGTCGGAAAATCCAATCGTAGAAGAGGAAGCTGCCTCCAAAAAAGAGGAAGCACCTGCTTCTAAAGACTGATTAATAACCGAAAGGCTTATAAACGGTCATGCCGGCTAAGCCTGCGAGTTCTGATAATCTTAACGCTCCCGTAGATCTAGCGACTGCGGGGCGCACTTTGCCGCACAGTCTTGATGCTGAGAAAGGTCTCCTGGCGGCCTGTTTGATGGACCCGGCTGAAGTGATTTCTCGTTGTATGGCTCAGAAGCTGCCCAACGATGCCTTCTATAACCCTGCTCATCAGACGATCTACGCGACATGCGTCGAGGTTTACGAAGATAAATCGATCCTCGATGCGAAGGTTTTGGCAGAAGAGCTGAATAATCGTGGCCAGCTTGCGGAAGTGGGCGGACCGATCTACGTGGTCGAATTGGCTACGCAGATTGAAACGACAGCTCACGCGAATTACTTTCTTGATGTCGTTCGAGAGAAGTACCTGCTGCGACGTCTGATTCATACGGCGACCAAAACCGTTAAAAACTGCTTCGAACCTCAGCTTGATGGAGGTTTGGAGAATTTTATCGACGATATCGAGAAGGAGATTTTCGCAATCAGCGACGATCGCGTGGCTGATACATCGCAGCCGATCAAGAAGTCGGTCGACGATGCGGTAAAGCTTGTACAAAAGCTGATCGCCGGCCGCGGCGAGTTGGCGGGGTTGTCATCGGGCTTCGTTGATCTCGATAAGATGACTTTTGGTCTGCATGGGCAGGAAATGATTATTTTGGCGGCTCGACCTTCGATGGGAAAAACGAGTTTGGCCATGAATATTGCCGAAGCGGTTGCCTTGCCTGAGAAACCGGGATCGGAAGGCGCGGGAGTTTTAATTTTTAGTTTGGAAATGAGCGCCGAGCAATTGGCGATGCGTTTGCTAACTAGCCGCGCGAAAGTAAGTTCTCAGCGATTGCGGGAAGGATTCGTCAATAAGGAAGAGCAGCAGGCTCTTGCCCAGGCGGCCAAGGAATTGAAGAACGCCCGCATGTGGATCGATGACTCGGGTCAAATGACGATCAATCAGCTTCGCGCGAAAGCCCGAAGGATCTGGGCCCGTAACGATAAAATGGGCTTGATCGTGATCGATTATTTGCAGCTGCTTGCCGGAACGGATCCTAAAATCCAGCGTGAACAGCAAATTTCTGAAATTTCGCGCGGATTAAAAACGCTCGCTAAGGAACTCAACGTTCCCGTGATTGTTCTAAGTCAGCTTAATCGTGACTCAGAAAAAGAAAAACGACAACCGAAACTCTCCGACCTTCGTGAATCGGGCTCAATCGAGCAAGATGCCGACGTGGTTTTACTATTGGCACGACCAAAGGACGTTGGGGATGAGTTTTCGGTTGCAGCCGACACCGCTGACCTAATTATCGCCAAGCAACGAAATGGTCCAGTTGGGGATTTGAAATTAAACTTCCGAAAAGAATATACCCGCTTTGAAAATTACACGGAATAGCGCCGCACGATTCCTTCTTCTTCCACTTTTGGCTGTTGCTCTCTTGTCGACAGCTTACGGTCAAGCCGAAGGGTCTCCCGATGAACCGCAGCCACCGAAGATTCGGAAGCTCATCGTCAACTTCACGGGTCTCTCGAACGTGAACGAGGAGGTCGCTCGTGCGAATATGTCGCTTCGCGAAGGCGAGGATTACGATCAGATCGCTATCGACCGCGATATTCGGACACTTTATCGCACACAGCTTTTCGAGCACATCGAAGTGCGTCTTCAGCCAGTAGGCGAAAACGAAGTCGATCTGTTATTCGATATTCGTCCGAAGTTCCGCGTCTCATCTATCAGTTTCGATGGAAATGAGAAATTGAGAGATAATCGATTGGAAAAAGAATTAGAGGTTTCGATTAATCATATTCTGAACGAGCGAAGAGTTAAAGACGGGGCAAAGGCTCTAAAGGATTACTATTTGAAGCGTGGCTATTCCCAGGCGCGTGTGGATTACGAGATCGACCGCAACCCGGCGACTGGTTTCGGAAACGTCGTCTACAAGATTCGCGAGGGCGGAAAGTATAAGATCACCAAGGTCAAGTTTGCCGGAAACGAAAACATCAAGAGCCGCAAGTTACGCCGGAAGATCAAAACGAAGAAAAGAGGAGTTTTCTCTCTGTTTACTGGATCTGGTAAATTTGATGCGGACAAGTTCGAAGACGATCTGGAAATACTCGAAGAAGTTTACATGGAAGAGGGGCATCTCGACATCGGAATCGATCAGTCGCAGGTGAGGTTCTCCTATCCATCGAAGCGCCGTATGGTGATCGAAATAGCGGTGGACGAGGGTAAGGAGTACAGGGTTGGAAGCATCGATTTCGAAGGCAACGATATGTACAAGGGGGACATCCTTCGTTTGATGCTTCAGGTGAAGTCCGGGGATATTTATCGTCCTGAGAAAATTGATGAAGATGTAGATCGTCTGGAAGATTTCTACGGCCAGTTTGGTTACATGGAGTCGCGCGTTCGATTGAGCCGTATTCCGAATGTGACGACGGGCAATATGGACATCGTCTATCAGATTTACGAAAGCGAGAAGTACCAGGTCGAAACGGTTAAGATCGAAGGTAACACCAAGACTAAGAGTACAGTTGTCATTCGTGAGCTCGCTATGGGGCCGGGCAGTACTTTCGATAGCGTTCGTATGGACGCTTCCAAAATGCGTCTCGAGAATACACGTTATTTCGAAGACGTAAACCTTACGCCGCAAACGACTCAAATCCCTGGACGACGGGATTTACGCATAACTTTCCAAGAAGGACGCACTGGTAATTTTTCGTTCGGAGCGGGTTTCAGTTCTCTCGAGAAAGGCACCTTCTTTATTGAGCTGACGCAGTCGAATTTCGATATTCTGAATTGGCGCGGAGCATTCCAGGGCGATGGACAGAAATTTCGTTTACGCGCTCAGATCGGGTCGCTTTCAAGTCAGATCATGCTCGCGTTCGAAGAGCCTTGGTTGTTCGAAAAGCGTTTGGCGCTCGGCTTTAATATCTTCAAAACCGAAAGTAGTCTTTCGGATCTTTATTCGGTTGGGCAAGATGGCTTCGATGTCTCGCTTCGTAAGCGTTTATTCGAGCTGATCGAAGGTCGGGTTTCATACTCTCTCGTTCAATATGGCTACTCGGACTTTGGGCCTCAGATCGACGCAACGCAACGAGCGTTGTTCGAAGAGAGCAATGGTAATATTTCGAGTGTCAATTTGCTGCTGTTGCGCGATACGCGCGATCGTATTATCAATACATGGAGCGGTTCGCGGTTCGAGCTGGACTTATCTACGGCTGGTGGGCCATTGGGCGGGAATTTCGAATATAACAAAATTGAGTCGCGCAATGCGATCTACCTTCCGCTGACGCGTTGGCATACGCAAACGATCGAGGTATTGTTGAGAGCTGGAGTGGTTAAGGAAGCGGGTGATAGTACCTTCGTACCTTACGAAGAACGTTTTTACTTGGGTGGGCCTAACACTCTGCGCGGGTTCGAATTTCGCGATGTTTCGCCTAAGGAAGGTTTCTATGCTCCAGCGGTAGGGCAAGGACGTGTACCTTATGAGATTGGTGGCAAAACTTACGGTCTTTTTAGCGCGGAGTATTCGATCGGGTTTACTGAGGGATTCCGCGGAGCGATTTTCTATGATGGCGGTTTCGTCAACAAAGCTGCGGGCGATTTTGGATTGAAGCGTGAAATCCAAAGAGACGCTTTCGATGGCCAGCAGGTCGTACTCGGATGGAACAATAGCGGTTGGAACGATAATTTCGGCTTTGGCATCAGGATTTCCGTTATGGGCACGCCTTTGCGTCTCGATTATGCTATTCCAATGAGTACATCTGGGGACACTAGTATGGGCGGAAATGACAATGGCGCCCAATTCAACTTTACATTTGGTGGAAGATTATAGTTTGTAGTTCTCCCAAAAAAATTAATTCTCTATGAAATCTATCAAGTTCTACACCTCCCTCCTTACAATTCTTGCAGTAGCTAGCTTCGGCTCAGCGTCCGCGAAGGCTGAGCTCGTGATTCTCACGATCAGCGTGAACAAGGCTGCAGAGCAGTTCTATAAGGTTCAGGATTTCCTCAAAGAGCTCCAGTCGAGCCAGGAACAAGCTCAAGAGCGTGTTCAGGCGATCAACGACGAAGGCAAGTCTCTCGAGCAAGAGTATACTGAATTGGCTGAACAGGCCAACAGCGATATCTTGACCGAGGAAGCTCGCAATGAAGCTAAGCAAGATGCTGGTATCAAGTACCAGGAGATTGCTCAGAAACAGAATGAGTTGCGTCAGTTCGCTGAAAACGTGCAGCGCCAAATGGCTCAGCGCCAGGGAACGCAGATGAGTCTCTTCACTAAGGAAATCATGGAAGTGGTTACTGAAGTGTCCAAGGAGCGTGATGCTTCATTGGTTCTCGATACTTCAGGCGCATCGCAAAATGGCATGCCAGCGGTTATTTCTTTCGATACGTCGATCGACATTACCGATGAAGTCGTAACGCGCATCAATGCAGATAAGCCAGCCGTAGAAGCTCCTGCTGCTGAATAGGCTTTTAAAAACGAATTTATTGAAGCCCTGCCTTGATTGGCAGGGCTTTTTCGTGTCCAAATCAATTGGAGTTCCGATGAATTCGTCAATTGGGCGAACGAGGAGTTTGTACCAATATAATCAAGTAGTCGCTTCCAGCGTTCTGCTGGACGAATTTCGTAGATAAGATGAGTAATAGGCGAATCGAGTTAAGCATAGATGAGATCCGAGACCGGTCGTCGGTTATTGAAGAAGTAGGTACATTTGAGGGCAGCTCGGTCACGGGCATCGCAACCTTGAAGGAATCGAAACCGGGAGATCTTTCGTTCTTGAGCCTCGCTAAGTACGCGGGTGATTTGGCGGATTGTCCGGCATCGGTTGTGTTTGTCCCGGAGGATTGCGAGGTCGCCCCCAGAACGAATCAGCTTTTCTTAAAAGTGAAGCACCCGAGCCTATCGCTGGCTCGAGCATGCGAGTCGATTGCCCAATCGCTTTGGCCGAAGAAACCGGGAGGCGTTCATCCTTCTGCAGTTGTGGCAGATTCGGCGGAGGTTCACGAAACGGCGTTTATCGGTCCACTTTGCGTGATCGAGGAGAATGCGAGTATTGGGGCTGGTTCTCAGATCCATTCCGGAACGGTGGTGGACGAGGCGTCTATTATCGGGGAGAACTGTTGGCTCGCTTCAAATGTCAGCATCGCGCGGGACACGAAGATTGGAGACCGGGTCCGGATTCACTCGGGCGTGGTGATTGGAGCTGATGGTTTTGGCTACGAATTCAATGGATCCTTTCACGAAAAGGTGCCGCAACTCGGTTGGGTTGAAATCGAGTCGGATGTCGAAATCG
>JBNMOQ010000105.1:0-15147 GCA_051275055.1 Candidatus Pelagisphaera sp. | reverse complement strand
CTTAAGCAAAGGTTCCCCCACGCCCGCACCGTCTGATAGACAAAGCTCGCCTAGCGGCCAGCGAAAGATAGATTCGCAGAAGCAGATAAAAATCATTATACTGCGTCCTCTGTCCCGTCCCCAGATTGACATTCAACACGAGGACAGCATTATCTGCCAGCTCACATTTACACCTACCCTTTCCTCTGTTTCATGAAGTATTTGGCCCCTATTCTTTTCAGTCTCTCCACTACCCTTTTCGCTACGTTAGCGTTATTGCCGCTAAACGCGGATACAGACCGGCCGAATATTGTAGTGATCCTTTCCGACGATGTTGGCTGGGGAGACATCAGCGCGAATCAACCTTCAAATAAATTCAAGACCCCCGCGGTCGATCAACTCGCGCTAGAAGGCATGCGTTTCACCAACGCGCACGCTCCACACGCAGTCTGCACACCGACGCGTTACTCCCTGCTCACTGGCAGATATTGCTGGCGAACGTTTTTGCGGGAAGGCGTCTTACCTGGATACTCGAAACCGTTGATTCCAACAACGCGCATGACCTTGGCCTCCCTTTGCAAAGAACAAGGGTATGCGACTGGAGCCTTCGGAAAATGGCACATCGGCTTGGGGTGGAAACCGGTGGAAGGAGATCCAGGAGATTTTCACTACGGATCTCAAATCCATGCGGCTAACCAGGCAGTCGCCGATATCAGCAAACGCGTTGATCATTTCGCTCCTATTGAAGGCGGCCCTACTGACATCGGTTTCGACACCTTCTTCGGCACCCCGTCAAATCGAAGCCGAATCCCAGTCTTCATGCGCGATGACCGTATTGTCGGTTCACCTACGCGCGATAAAACCGGTCTGATGCGCGATCCTGAAATGCGCGGAGACACCGTAGACGATCTCTACGTCGATGAAGCCATTGCCTTCATGGAACGCGCTGTTGAGCAGAAAAAACCGTTCTTCGTTTACCTGCCCATCAATGCCGCTCATGGCGCGGTCAGCGTACCGAAAGAATTCCAGGGAAAGAGTGGCGTATCTAGTCGTGCGGACAAAGTTCTGTGGGTCAACAAAAGCGTAGGTCGAATCAATCAGGCTCTTAAGGACACAAAACAGGCATCCAATACCTTACTCATCTTCACCTCTGACAATGGTCCGTTCGCTGCAAAAGGATCTGACCTGAAACAAGGACACGACGCGTCTGGCCCCTATCGAGGTTTCAAAACCGATGCTTGGGACGGCGGCACACGCATTCCATTTATTGTACGCTGGCCAGGAAAGGTAAAGCCTGGCGCCACGAACGACGAGCTCTTAAGCCTCACCGATATTATGGCTACTCTCTCAGCTGTATTTAATAAACCCTTACTTGATTGGGCCGGCGAAGACAGCTTCAATCAACTACCAAACTTTCTAGGCGAAGCAAACGCAGGCCGCGAGTCCATGATCACTCAATCCTACACCGGCATCCTTTCTGTCCGAGATGGCAGGTGGAAACTCATTCTCGACACCAAAGGCTCCGGCGGCTTCTACCGCTACTCGCCCGAAGTTCAAAGGCACACGACCATGTCGCCCTGGCGCCCCGACATGAGCGACACTGGACAACTATACGACATCCAAAGCGATCCATACGAAACAACCGACGTATTCGAACAACATCCTGAGATAGTGGATACGCTAAAAAACCAATTAAGAGGCTACATCAACACCGGAAGAACCCGGCCCTTATAAAGGTAGAGTTGCTTGTCCCAAGCAACCGCAGTTTTCAAAAGGTAGCAGCGGTTATCTTTTCCTAACCTATGAACATCCTTCTTATCACCAGCGACCAACAAAGATGGGACTGCCTAGGCCGGCTCAACCCGGCTATCCAAACCCCAAACCTCGACCGTCTCGCCGATCGCGGAATACTCTATGAACGGGCCTACACCGTTAACCCCGTATGCACTCCATCCCGGTGCTCGATCCTGACCAGCGAGTACCCCTCCAGACACGGTTGTTTTCATGTGGGTACTTCCCTTCCTGAGGAATATGGACCGACGGTGGCGCATCGTTTTTCGGAGGCGGGCTACGCGACGAACCTAATTGGCAAAGCCCACTTTCAGGCCTGCAAGGATCCCGCGAGTATCGAATCCGCTCCCAAGGTCCATGAGCTGGACCACTTCGATGACTGGTCTGGCCCCTACTTCGGATTCGATAATGCCGAACTCGTCATTGGCCATACCTCCGAACCGCACGCCTCAGGAATGCACTACGGGGCCTGGCTCCGCAAACAAGGTGTCGATTCGACCGGCTATTTCGACATTCACGACTACGATCACTACGGCCCCTGGTCGCTTCCGGAACAGTATCACGGTTCCGCCTGGGTGGCTGACCGATCGATTGCCGCCATCGATCGATCGCAAAAAGAAAAGAAGCCCTTTTTTCTTTGGTCCAGCTTTCAAGATCCGCACAACCCTTACGTCACTCCGGAACCTTGGGCATCGATGTACGATCCCTCAACCCTCTCGGAACCAATCGAAGCAACAGAGCTCGACTCCTTGCCTGCATTTTATCGCAGCCTGGCTCAGGGCGATTTCTACGGCGACGATTCTCAGCTTCAACGCAAAGCCTGGGGTGACGTAAAAGTCCGGCCCGAGCTCAGTCCCTCGGACATTCTCTCTCTACGGGCCGTGTACTACGGAATGGTAAGCCTGATGGACCATCACATTGGTCGCATACTGGATCGCTTGGAAGCGGACGGTACGATTGAAGACACGCTTATCGTATTTACATCCGACCACGGCGACTACCTGGGGGATCACGGTTTATGGGGAAAGGGCCTGCCGGCCTACGAAAGCGCTCAACGTGTGCCTTTCATCGTCGCTCATCCCAAAGTTGCTGAACCCGGAAAGAAAAGCCAAGCGCTTCAGTCGCTTGTCGATATAGGGGCGACCTTTCTCGATGCCGCCGGACTAACCCCACTGCACCGCAGTCAGGCAGTCACGCAAACTCAGGCGTGGATCAACCCGCTCACCGAGATCCGCGACCATTGTCGGGTCGAATTCCGCCCTGCCCAAGGACCGTACATGCAGCGGACATATATAGAATCTGAATACAAACTCGTGTCCTACGAAACACGCGACTACGGTGAATTATACAACTTAAAAACCGATCCTTACCAGACGAGAAATTTGTATAACGATCCCGAGCACCTGGACTTACGCAAAGCCCTCGAACAGAAATACGCGACGCATGCCAATGAGAAGGATCTAGTAAGAGAGCGAAACGCAATCGCCTGAGAGATAGTTTAAAAGATCAATGCAGGAGCGGGGTAAACCCGCTCCTACAATTAACCAAATCAGATACTATTTCAACACTGTCGGAACTCCGAGGCATTCTCAGCAATCACCCTCCTTGCGAGCGCTATACTTCCTCCATAAAAGCGGCGCCCCGAAGAGAACAAAAGCAAAGACGATACCGATAATAATAATGCCGTATTCGATGGTTTTCGGGTTGTCGGATTTGGCCACGCCGAGAGGAGAGAAAAATATATAGGCGGCAACCATAGTGATGGTTGCCAGAACGCTAATCCATTTGAAATGTTTCCAGGGAGTTATGTCGACGCCCTCAGGGCCGGCAGTCGGAAGCTCAGGCTTCGCATGCGGGAAGACGTAACCCAGAATCAAGGCGAGTCCCGTGAAAAAGACGAAAAGAATGCCCATGCTGTGCATGAAGTGCAGCTCTGGTTTCAGCCAAAACATTACCGATCCATAAGCTAGCACGAACAAGGCTAGACATAGATTAGCCGCGAAGGGAGGAACCCGATTTGAAAAATAAGCCAACAGCATCACCATGAAAATCGGCGCACCAAACAGGCTGTCGACTTTCACCATAAAAGTGAAGAGGCCTTCAGGGAAATACATGATAAATGGAGCTATCACCATCGTGACAATAGCCATTATAATCCCAAAGCGTTTACTGCGTTGTATGATCTCGTGGTCACTGAGGTTCTTCCCGAATAGCGGTTTGTAAATGTCGAGCGCCAAAATGGTCACAGCGCTATTGAGGACAGAGTTGAAGGTGCTGAGAACGGCTCCAAAGATAACGGCGGCAAAAAACCCGACAAACGTAGCAGGCATGATATCCCGGATCAGAGTGGGATAAGCCCAGTCGTTGTTTTCGAAATAGTTGCCGCCATACAGATGGTAGACGATGACCCCAGGGAAGGCGATATAGAAGATGTTCAGTATTTTGAAAAAGGCGGTAAGCATTACGCCCTTCTGGCCTTCTTTCAAACTACGGGCTCCCAAGGTACGCTGCACGATGAATTGATTGGTGCTCCAAAAAAACAGATTGTGAATAATCATGCCTGTAAAGAGGATGGAGAAAGGAACGCCGTCGGTGGCATCACCCACGGCATCGAGGATATGGGTATTTTTAGTCAGGATAGTACCGACTCCCGCAAAGAAGTCTTTGTCTCCCACTTCATAGATGCCGACTACGAAAACGAAGGCTCCACCGATAAGCAGACCAATCCCATTGAGCGTATCCGAAATTGCCACACCCTTGAGTCCTCCGAACAAAGCATAAACGCTTCCGATTATCCCAAGGGACCAGACAACTATCCAAATGACGGTCTCGTTGCTCAAGCCGAGCGATCCCGAAATATCGAAAAGCAGGTTGATCGCAATTGCTCCCCCATAGAGAGCTGCCGGCATCGAACTCAGGATATAGACAAACAGAAACATGACCGCGACCAGCCGTCGCGTTGATTTGCTGAAGCGATTCTCCAGAAACTCGGGAATTGTAGTGAATCCACCTTTCAAAAAAGTAGGCAGGAGAACCGCGCAAAAATAAATGAGAGGAGGAACGACCGTTACGGTCCAAGCAATCGGAGAGAGATTGCCTGCATAGACATTAGCCGTCATCCCAGTGAAATTCGCAGCACTGAGATTTGTCAGCATAAGCGACCCAGCGATAACCCAGCCACTGAGGCTATTCCCTGCCAGGAAATAGCCTTTGGAGGTGTGCAAATTATCGTTGTGGGTCCGCAGGTACGTGATGAAGCCGACAAGCCCGGTAAAGAAAAGAAAAGACAGAATAGTACCCATAATGTGAATTTAAAAACAGGCGTGGCGGAAGTACATCATTGATAAGAAGCGGAAAGTAACTGTCCAACTTTTTTGAGCGAAACAAACACAGACAGCGCATCCATGATCACTCAATCCTACGCCGGAAGAACCCGATCGTTAGAGAGGTAGGGTTGCTTGTCCCAAGCAACCGTGGAAACAACATCAAGCGATGCGGTTGCCTAGGGACAAGTCTTCGCCTTCAGATCACTTTCGCATTTTCCCAATCGCCCGATTCAGTTCGGGAAAACCCAGATTTTTCTGGAGTTCTAAAGTCATCCTCACTAAACCTCTAAAACAAAAACACACACGTGTTAGTTTTACCTAAATCAAGACTCGTAAACCCAATCTCCATGCACCGTCTTCTACAAATAGCCCTACTTGCTCTCGCGACTCTCTCCCTCAATAGCTTCGCCGCCAGGCCGAACATCCTCCTCATCATGGTGGACGACATGGGCTGGAGCGACATCGGCTGCTACGGCAGCGAAATCGATACCCCGCATATCGACCAGCTCGCAGCAGAGGGCATGCGCTTTACTCAGTTCTACAACAACGCCAAGTGCACCACCACCCGGGCTTCGATCCTCACTGGGCTCTGGCCACGACGCGAAGGCGATCTTCTAAAAACCAACATGGTCACCTTCGGCGAGGTCATGCAAAAAGCGGGCTACGCAACCGGCCTTTCCGGCAAATGGCATCTCGGCCACTCCGAAACCACCCACCCCTACAAACGCGGATTCCAAGAATACTACGGCCTCCTCGACGGAGCTTCCAATTTCTTCAACCCCGTTCAACCCGACCCCGACTACAAAGGCAGCAAGGTCCGCGTGTTCGGACACAACGACCAATACATCCACTCCTTCCCCAAAGACTACTACACCACCGATGCCTTCACTGACCATGCCATCGAAACTATTTCGAACTCCGTAAAGGAAGACCGCAATCAACCTTTCATTCACCACATTACCTACAACGCTCCTCACTACCCGCTTCACGCCAAGCCCAAGGACATCGCAAAATACCGCGGCAAGTTCATGATGGGCTGGGACGAAATGCGAAAACAACGCTATCAGCGTCAGATAGAAATGGGCCTCATCGACTCCGAACGCTACCCCCTTTCCGATACCGATTCCGACTCCTACGATTGGGAGACGGCCGACCAGGAATTCGAAGATCACCGCATGGCTGTTTACGCCGCGATGGTGGATAGCGTCGACCAGAACATCGGTCGACTCCTCCAAACGCTCAAAGACCTAAAGGTCTACGACAACACGCTCATCTGCTTCCTCTCCGACAACGGCGGCTGCGCCGAAGAACCGGGAGGACGCGACCCCGCCCTCCGCAACCCCGGACCCGTCGATGACTACGTCGCTCTCGGACCTGCTTGGGGCTGGGCTCAAAACGCCCCTTTCCGTCGCCACAAAAGCTGGCTCCAAGAAGGCGGAGCCAACACGCCGATGATCGCGTGGTGGCCCGGCAAAATCGAAGCCGACACGCTGACCGAAACGCCCGGTCACATCATCGACTTCATGGCCACGTTCATAGACATCGGAAAAGCCACGTATCCAAAAAAACAAAAGGGCGAAAAAATTATTCCTCTCGAAGGAAAATCACTCATGCCGATTTTCGAAGGAAAGAAACGCCAAGGACATGACTACTACGCCTGGGAATGGTCCGGCAACAAAGCCTACCGCGAAGGCGACACCAAAGCCGTCTGGGACAAGATTACGAATGAATGGGAGCTCTTCGATCTCTCTACCGATCGCACCGAAACCAACAACCTCGCCGAGACCCACCCAGAACGCCTCAAACAACTCACAACATCCTGGTACGAATGGGCCAAAAGAACCGGCGCCAAGACCTCAGAGAAAAAGAAGTAGAGCAGCTCCAAGTTACTCAAAAGGTAGCGGCCGATCTCCGAGCGGCCATTATCGTCAAAAGCATCGTTCAATGACCGCCCGGAGGTCGGTCGCTACCAATACTAGCATCGTGCAGTAGCTACTGCCGAGACCTCGGCGTGGTAACAACCAATACACCATTCCAATGAATTTCCTCAAAAACCTTTTTCAAGCTTCGTTACTCCTCGTCTCGTTCACCTTCACCGTTCACACAGCCCGCAACGCCGCGTACTTCGATATCCTACTTTCCGGAGCTAGAGATTCCCGACAAATTCTTTTCGAACTAAACCATTAGAACGTTAAACCGCGTCACTGCATAACTAGAGGTAACGAGAATGATCGATTCATCGCTAAACAACTAGCGGACCGAATGAATCTCAAACTTGTCAGCGTCGACTCGGACAATCGGGCGATGCCCCAAATCTGGGAGAAAAATATTCTAACCCATATGTTCTCATTAGAGCATACTTGGCTAATGCCCTTAGCTAAGCATTTGAAGCAGCATTGCTCACAAGTATACGAAGGCACCGAAGTAGGCGTATTAAATCGAAGCGAATTACTCGCGCCGAAACACCTGGAACTTCTCCAGACGGATCGAAACGCAGAATGTCTCCCGCAGCCTATTCTAGGCAGTGACTTCACGTCCTTGCCCAAAAAGCTTCTTGATCCAACCTGGATTCCCTGGAGAGATTAAAAAGGACCAAGTAATATGCATATAAGTGAGTGCCAAGAAGCACTGGAAAGAAACCCAGAACAAAGACGGTATGATCCAAACTGCAGCGAATATCACCGATCCCAAGAAAACGGACAGCCCAAGCCCATTCCAAACAGCGCCCTCAATCCAAAATGTTCTCCGTTTCGAATCGCTCAACATCCCCTGTTTGACAAGAGGTAAAAGTCCATAAAACCCAAAATGGTACAAGATAATCACTTTCCAATCGATCGGATACCAGACTGCAAGAACAGCCAGCGCAGGACCTAAAAGAACCCAACTGTGATTGTTCAAAAATCCAAGTAGCCTATTACGCTCAACGAGCTCGCTTCTATTGAGCGTAAGAAAGGCCGCTGAACTCGCCAATGCTGTGGCAAATAATATCGCATCACAGACGGAGCCTAAACTTAACTGAGCTCTCGTCGCG
This sequence comes from Candidatus Pelagisphaera sp., assembly GCA_051275055.1. Lineage (GTDB taxonomy): Bacteria > Verrucomicrobiota > Verrucomicrobiia > Opitutales > Opitutaceae > Pelagisphaera. Next base: position 7,020 of record JBNMOQ010000105.1, on the reverse strand, counting down.
GAAAGGTAACCCGAGAAAATACAGAGGACCAAAAGCCCTTTCTTCCAAGATCCATGCCTGGAGCCTCCATCCTTGTCGAAATAGGTTTCGGAGAGAGCATGGTGCAGACCAAAATAAAATACCAGCGCATACAAATCCCAGCCATAGGTGATCGCCAGCAACCCTAAGGGAACCGCAATCAACATGGTAAGCTTCGCCGACGTTCGCCCCATCGCGACCTTTATACCTCTTCGAGAGTATTTTAGCCCCAAAAGAACGTGAGGATACCCTGTTCCTAAAATGATGGCCTCGAAGACAACCCCCCCTCCAACGCCGCGATGTAACAGCAAGCAACCAACAAGCGTGGCCAAACTCAATGAAAGCCTTCTCGTACTCATATAATTTTCATCATCCAATTTAATCGTATAACCAAGTTACACCATAGTCATAGCACCTGACCGTGCGCTTAGTCATGGCACCTGACCTAGACCTTAGAATTATACGACAATAACTAAAACATTCTTAAACCTTTAATCGCATTTTGCCGATACCGGAAATGATGGGTTTCAACACCTTAATTTTCTGGGCTGCCTTTATGCTTTTCTTCGTTCTCTTCTGGACGGTTCTGAATAAGCCTGGACGGTTGCGAATCCGTAACCTTTCCATCCTCCTAGCAAGCTACGCATTTTACGCCAGCTGGGACTGGAGGGCCTTGGTTATCATCATGATAAGCTCTGTGGCGAGTTTTTGGAGCGGGATAATGATGGCTAGGTCCGCACCCAATAAAAAGTGGTGGCTCTGCCTAAGCGTCGCTACCAACCTAGGCTTTTTGGCAGCATTCAAGTACTTCGACTTTTTCATAGAATCTGCCGAACTCGGGCTATCCCTATTTCTAGGCGAAACCAGCTTCGCCCGCACAGGCTGGATCTTACCTGTAGGGCTTAGTTTCTACACCTTTCAAAGCCTAGGCTACTCGATCGACGTTTACCGTGGTCGATTTCAGCCAGTGAAGGACCCTATCCTATTTCTCAGTTTCGTCGCATTTTTCCCTCAACTGATCGCAGGACCAATCGAAAGGGCTAAAACACTCATTCCCCAGTTCCAGGAAATTAAACCCTTTGACCGTAATGCCGCGAAAGAAGCTATTCTACTAATTTTATGGGGCCTTTTCAAAAAGATCGTCATAGCGAATCGGCTCGCCGTCTTCGTCGACACAGCCTACGCAAACCCTTCTTTACTTACAGCGGAGACGACGTGCCTCACCATATTCTTCTTTACGATACAACTTTACTGCGACTTCTCCGGATACTGTGATATCGCAATCGGTCTCGCTCGCTTGATGGGGTTCAGACTAACTAGAAATTTCAAGAGACCCCTCTTAGCTGCATCCTTTCATGATTTATGGAAACGATGGCACATCACAATCCACGCATGGTTTCGCGACTATTTATTCTGCCACCTAAAACGAGACAAAGCCCGTTTCTGGGTGGTTGCGAATATCCTAATCATGTTCGGCATCTCCGGACTCTGGCACGGAGCTTCGTGGAATTTCGTCGCCTGGGGCCTGGTCAATGGCCTGTTTCTCGTCACCCTTGAGCAGGTCGTATGCAAGCCGCTTTTGCGGCAAAAATCTAAAATAACGAGACTCGCAAGCACTGTAATTGGATCTATTTTCATCTATACCTCTCTCGTTTTCTTCAGAGGCCAAGACTGGGGCCATTCCATAGAAATCCTCGGAAAACTCACTGAATGGTCTCTTCCTTGGGACTTCATACGCAACGCGAAGAGACATCTCTACCCCTTCGGTCTCCATGGCTGGGAACTTCTTTTCACCGGGCTTTTCGTCATCGCACTATTCGCAATTGAAATCCTGCAAGAAGTGGATCACCCAATCACCTCCAGATTCAGATTCGACAAAGGACTCCAACGCTGGTCCGCAGCGATTCTCCTATTTCTAACGATTACATTCTTTGGCTTCTATGACGACAGAAGCTCGGCGCACCGGATGGAACTCATTGAAATCGAAGCATTTTTCGAAATGGGCGAGGTCGACGAAGCCTTCATCTACGAGCGATTTTAAGATCAATGAAAAAGAAATGCAGCATGAAGCTATTCTTGGCGGAAGTATCAATCGGTTTTTTTGCCGTATTGATAATCATCACGGCCTGCGAACGATCAGGAGCATTCGACTTTCACCTGCGACATCATTCCGGGAAACACCGATGGGACGAATTCTATGAATCCGCAGCAGGCAACGGAGTCGATGCCTTATTCGTCGGCAATTCCCAAGTATTATCTAGCGTTGATTGCGAACTCTTAAGCGAGCGTCTAGACCAAGATTTTTTTGTCATTGGCCACGGCTACGGGACCGCCGCAACCGCTTACTGGGGCGTGCATCACGCTCTCAACTACGCAAGCCCTTCTATTATTTTGCTAGAGACCAAGTCCTTGGGAATGTCCTCGGAAATGCTCAAGCGCGATACTGCCATTCAAAGCGAAATAGATTTAGGATTCAGAAAAAAAGATCTCTCCTCGATAAAAGCGGCATTAGACTTGCATGGACCCACTTCTCTTCTATCCGTCGTTTTCAACAGCGTCCTCAGATATCCCGAAAGGCTCGAAAGGGATCCGATCGATACAATTAAGAATATCGGCAAGTGGGGCACAGCGTACCAAAAATGGAAGACGAAACAAGGCTTTTACAACAACTATACAGAGTGCATAGACGATGAACTACTAGCTCGCTACGAAGCAGGGGATTCCGGACGTGACTACGGAAACGCCCTGCCCAACATAGAAGACCTAGAATACATGAATCGCCTCCTGTCTCTCTGCCGAAAAAAAGGTATCCGACTGTTTGTCTTCGAGACCCCCTATTATGAGGCAGATCAAAAAAACTTAATTGAACGCCAAAGCAAACTAAATGCATTGTTCAAAGAACATGACCTTGACTGGATTACATTTTGGCAAGACGAGGAATTGACGACAAACCCAGCTTTTTACGAAAACAGGCTCTACAACCAGCATTTAACTCAAGACGGTTCGAAGGTCTTCACTCAAAAACTCGCTGCTGTAATAGAAAATAAACAGCTATTCCCCAATAGATGACAATTCACCTTCCAAAGGTCGTCTCCGACTGTACCTTTATCGGAACGGACGTCGGCCTACGTTTCAAAAGCACCCGCGGACGCGGAGGCATTGTCGAAGGCATCTACATTTCGAATATCGACATGACGAATATTAAAACCCGCGCCATTTCCTTCAACCTCTACTACGGAGGGCGCTCCGTCTCCGAAATGATGTCGGACAATAAAGATCTAGACACCGCCGCAATCGTTCCCGTTTCCGAAGAGACTCCACAATTCAAAGACATCTACATTCGCGATGTGAACTGCGTAGGCGCTCAGCAAGCCATCTACCTCCAGGGACTTCCCGAGATGAGCCTGAAAAACGTCAATCTATCGCACATGTCCTTCCAGTGCGAAGCCGGTCTCCTCGCGATGGATGCTGATGGCATCACAGTTAAAGACGTCTCAATGATCGCCAGCAAATCTCCCGCCATCATGCTCTACAATGCGCAAAACGTTAAGATGAGTGATTTGTCCCTTTCCGGATCAGACGGAGAACTCATCGAGATCCAGGGCAAGAAATCCCAAAACATCGATATCGAAATAGCCACGAAGAATAGTCTCAAGAACCGCTACACCCTCGGAGCAGACGTCGACAAGCGCAGTATTAAAATCAGCCGAAACTAGGCGGCGGCAACACCTTCCCAGACGAAGACAGCTTCTTACACGTTGGTAGGGAGGACCAGGGCAACCGTCTTCGTTATTCGAACATCGCCGAGTCAAGAGCCCCAAGGTATCGATCAAGGGGAAACCAATAGCAGTAACTGCAAGTTTTATCTCATCATTCGGTGTTTCCAGGATCTGCAATATGCCACGCGAGAAGATCACACTCAAAACCTATTTCTCGCAACGCGAGAACCTATTGTACCCGCGCAGCGGGTACACAAGGCCGAAGGCCGTTGTTAAAAATTAACTGAATTGGGTTTCTAACAACACTGCGCTTGTTGTTTCTTCGAAACAAATAGGTGCCCCTTTGGACCAATAGGTTTTGTTGCTTGCTTTAAATTAAACGGTTCGAGACGTATTAAATAGTCTCTTAGAGAGTATTCGCTGGATACGCTAATACCGTACGGCGAAAAACTGATAGACCCGAAAGCCGAACCTAAACCTTTTGCGGCACCTCGAAAGGAGCTCTATATTCAGGCTTCACGAGAGCATTGGCGATGGCGTTTCCATAGTCGCCGCCACCGGAAAACGCCATCTGCTTCGAATCGAAAGTCATCCACTGGCTGCAGGTCAAGGGAGCGCTTTGCAAATCGACGTCATTAGCTTTAAGGTGCGAGGCAATGGATTGAACCGCATCGGTCGCATGCTCGTATAGCCCCACTCGCTCTGCCACATCATCTGTTGAAGTGGGAAGACCACTACGAAATGCCGAATTCGCCAAGTGGCAAAGATCGGCCGAACGCGCGCCTTGAGCGATTTCCGCTCTCAAGCTAGAGCGCTTGCGGGTACGGATCGCTTCCAGCCAATTCTCGAAATGAGTCAAGCCGCTGTCCCCCGGAAACTTCTCCATTCGCTTGCCATCATTATCGTAAATAAATCCGCCACCGCGACCTCCTGCGAAGTATCCATTTTCGCATTGCACGATATTCCCCGAACGCACGCCGCGCTGATTGTCCATATACTTGCCACCGGTCTCGTGGGGCAATCCTCGCAACTCCACGATAACAGGCGGCGCGTTTTCAAACTCGAAGAACGCCGCTTGCACGTTCGGCGTCTCTCCATCGTCGGACCGCGCGTATCGACCCCCTAAACACAAGAACCGCTTGGGCGCAGTCGTCACGCCTAGGGCATGTACGCAGTCATCCAATTGATGGGCGCCCAGATTTCCCATGTCTCCATTTCCCGTATCCCAATCCCAATGCCAATCGTAATGCAGTTTCTTGCGCATGAGCGGCTCCATCGGCGCTGGACCCGTCCAAAGATCGTAATCCACGCCCTCCGGAATCGGCTGCGGTCCAGTCACCCGTCCCAGTGACTTGCGCTCTTTGTACCACAGACCATGCATCCATTGGACCTTACCAATATTGCCCTCGCGAACGTACTGAATCGCTTGCCGAAACCCAGTGTCCGAACGGTTCTGAGTACCCGCTTGAACGATACGCTTATACTTGCGAGCTGCCTCAACGATCTTCTTGCCTTCCCAAAGATTATGGGTGACCGGCTTTTCCACGTAGACATCCTTGCCCGCTTGACATGCCCAAATGGAAGCCAAAGCGTGCCAATGATTTGGCGTGGCAATGACCACCGCATCTACCTCGGGATCGTCAAGCAGACGTCTCATATCGCGATAGCCCTTCGCCTGGACCCCTAGTTCGCGCAATTTGCTCTGGCCTTTATCGAGGTTCGCCTGATCGGCGTCGCACAAGGCCACTATTCGAACCCCTTTCAGACCCAGCAAATGCCCAATGTGCCCCATCGCCTTATTGCCCACTCCAATTATACCGAGCTGGACAGCGTTATTAGGACTTCCCTTAGCCGCTTGGGCCCGAGGAAGAATCGCAGCCATAGTCAGGCCTGCGCTGGCAGCGATTGAATTTGAAATAAAGCGTCTTCGGGGGTAGGAGTTCATAATTCTAATAATCAATCAGTATTTAATATATGGCGACATAAACGAATTCATCCATACAGCCCAATCCTAGAATTGACCAGAAAGGCGTTTGGCGATGCGACGGGTGAACTCGTATGAATTGTCCTCTGCTCGCTTCACCGCGGCTTTCGCATCGGCATCGCGGACTCCAGACCATTCAAGGGCTCGGATCGCGTACATTCCAGCCAGCCAATTATCGTCCTCGATCGTCTTCAGAATGACATCGATGCCTTTTTCCGCTTTTCCAAGCCGAGACAACGCTAGAGCCGAAGCAACGCGGACAGCCGGATCCGAGTCCTTGGTCGCCTGGATCAACGCTTTACTGGACTCGACATTCTTCTGAACGCCCAGCCATGTAGCGGCCCAGTAGCGAACGGCTGGGTTTTCGGCATTCAAGCCCTTGCGCAAAGCGGCGATGTCTTTGCTTTCTCCCGCTACGATAATGGAAATCAGATCGCGAATCATGGTCTTATTTTCGGGCTGCCTCAGAACCTTGTACTTGCTTCCATAGCGTTTGCCCAGGTCTTCAAGGATCGGCTCGGGAATCAGCCCCAGATCTCGGCTTCGCTCCATTTGAGCATACAGGCGCTCGCGAAGCGACGCGAGAGCCTTTTGATATTGGGGATCCTCTGCCAAATTGACCGTTTCGTTAGGATCCTTCTTCAGATCATAGAGCTCTTCCACGGGACGAGTCGGGTTGAAAACACGAGCCTGGAGCTCATTCAATTTGCCCGCATCATGCAAGACACGCATTGTCTTCGTGATCGTCTTCCCATCCTTGTACTGGTTTGGCTGGGTATGGGGAAGGTAGGAGAGGAAGTTCCGAATGTATTTGAAACGCGGGACACTGACGCTCCGGCTAATCTCGACGGTCTCGTCGCAACGATCTCGAGCCGCGAACATGACTTTCCGAGACTGGTAGTCCTGTGCCATGATGTTTCTTCCCTGGAGGTATTTCGGAATTTCGATCCCCGCGAGTCCAAGGCTGGCTGCGCTAACATCGATCTGACTAACGAAATCGTCTCGCCTCGTACCCGCCGAATTTCCTTTGGGAAGACGGACGATCAAAGGAACCCGAATGCCCTCATCGTAGAGAAACTGCTTTCCACGCAAATGGCTCACGCCGTGATCGGTGATAAAGAAAATAGCGGTATTCTCCAATCGCCCCGAATCCTCAAGTTGCTGCATCGCTTCACCCAGTTCCCGATCGACCTTGAGCCAGGAATTCAAATACTGAGCCCAGTCCTCCTTCAATTGCGGGTGATTCGGATAATACGGTGGAAGCGTCATTTTTTCTGGATCCACGCTCCCGCTATCGTC
>JBNMOQ010000104.1:0-15323 GCA_051275055.1 Candidatus Pelagisphaera sp. | reverse complement strand
TTCCAAAACCTATTCGGCGTTAGCCGACCTGTATCCGCGACGTGAGTCCGGCGTAGTTGAAAACGAAGCCTGGAAGCGGATCCTGACGATCTGTATTCGGTCAATTTATGAAACGTTTGAGTTAACTAAAACGTTTCACAAGCCGCTGAGGTAGCAGAGGATTCTCTATGGCTTACTCAGCGGTCTTTAAAATACATATATCTGGATTCGTCACTTCTAGTTCGCTTGTGAATTCCCCACTCTACGACTACAACGTATTTATTCCAAACTACTTACAGATCAAGTCTTCGAGTTTTATGAGGCTATGATGTTGAGGCCTTCAAATTTAGTTTTTGGATATATGGAAGAATAACTACTCCTTCGACCAAAGACGCGCGTTTAGATTTAGGTCTTCGATAATGTCGATGATCATATCTAGATCATTCCTGAATTCTTGTACCTGAGAGAGATCGTTGGCGGGTTTGAAGACCTTCGGTTCGAAGTGATTTTTGTCGGTGCCTAGGGCGATGTAAACTTTTGAGTGAAGAAAAGCTAGGTACATCTTTGCGCCGAATTTAGAACGGTAGCTCAATATCCGTCTCATGAGTCCGGGAGAAAGAATGTAGCGGGCTTCGATTTGGTCGTCACCGTAAACGCAGAATTCGCGTTCGAATTCGGGATCCTCAAGTTTAATGAGTTCTCCGCGAGTGAAGTTCATTTCTTGCAGTTTCTTTCCGAGGAATCCGAAGAGCTTTTCAGCCGTGTCTGGAAGTACGACTGTGTGCGTGCGAAAGTCCTTGTGAAAATCGGCGATGAAGAAAATTCCTTTGAAAATGGTGTGCCATTGGGTGCTGGTTCTGCCTTTGCCGTTGCTGGTGGTCGTTTTGTATTCGGCATGCAATTCGGAGAATTCGAAATCGGTTTTACCGCAAGTTCCAGAAATATGATCTTCCCCTTTGTATCGGTCGATGCCTTTGAGGAATAGCTTGCTCTCGCGGAATTTCGATTTGCTTACGTAAGATCTTGGATGGTATTCGAAATCTGCTTGGTAAGCGCGGACTACAGCCGTTACGACTTCATCTTTGAAACCCTTTTTGTAGGACCTCGTTATCAGGTAGAAGGAGCCCGCTCCCAATAAACCGGATACAACTATTGCGATTAGAAATGGTTGAAAGCCCTGAGCGCTACTTTGGGAAATGAATAGGCAACCGACTGCGCAAAGTCCCCCGATGACGAACATCGAGATCGTCCATTTCTTAATGCACTGCTTTCGCTGTACTTCGAATTTCTCCAGAATGGGAGTTATTTTCTGTTCGAAGCTGAGCGTCTCATCAGTCGTATCACTCATTTCGATCGTGGAGCTAGATGGTTCGTTTTGCTGAAAAGCGTAGGCTTAGCTGTCGAACAGTTTACCGACATCGACGTTTTCGCGTTCGGTTTTAGGAATCTCGAATAGTTGTCGGCGCGTGTAGTGCATCATGCCGGCTACAATGCTTGAAGGGAACATTTCGATGGCGTTATTGAAGTCGGTTACCGTGGCATTGAAAGCGCGTCGAGCTGCTGAGATCTGTTCTTCGGTTTCATTCAAGGTACGTTGGAGCTGGATGAAATTCTCGTTCGCTTTGAGTTCAGGATAGCTTTCGACCGCGACCATGATACCTCCCATTGCTTTGGAAATTTGGTTATCAACTTGAACTTGTTCGTCCGAGGACAGGCCGCCTGACATGGCTTTGGCTCGAAGTTCGGTGATTTCCGTTAGCGTTTCCTTTTCGTGGCTCGCGTACTGCTTAACCGTTGCGACGAGGTTGGGAATGAGGTCATAGCGCTTTTTCAGCATCGTATCGATGCTAGCGAAGGCATTTTCGACCTGGTTCTTTTTTCCAACCAGGCCGTTGTAGACGATGATATAGAATAAGGCTAAAACGGCGACGACAATTAGGATGACCCACATGGTTGTATATTGGTTTTAAGCTATTGTTTTAGTGCGAGAGGAATCAGCAAGGGGTGACTCCTTTTTTGAGAATGATATTTCCGTATTGGGCAGTGTCTCCGGTCATGACGACTGCATAGGCCGCTTGAGCGCGATTGTAAAAGTCGAAGCGCTCAACACGTTCGGGCGATTTGGTTTCGGGCCACGTTTTGCGGATAGCGGCGAGGAAGCTGGATTCGACGCTAGGGTCGAGCGTGTCTTCACCGACCGGCGCCATCATTGCGAGCGGATTTTCGACGTATTGATCGAGGACGAAAAGCGGAGAGATGCCTTTGAGCAAGTCGGTGATCTTTAGGCCATCGGCACGGATGCAATTGGGATTGGTGGAGTCGCCGGGAAAGTGCGCGTCGGCGAGAACGATTTCATCGCCGTGCCCCATGCAGTAAAGGGCATTGAGCAATTCAGGACTGAGTAGAGAAGAGATTCCGATGAGCATCTTTTTGGAAAGGATGAAGGTTGAAGGTTGAAGGTTGAAGGAGGTCGGCAGGTTTGGCTACCTTGAATTTTAGGAATGAATCGAGTGAAGAGTCATCGCTTCGCTAGGATGCCTGGGCAAGCCGAGGCAATTAAGGATGGCTCCGCTGTCGCCAATGAAGGTTTTGGATGAAGACTACGCGGCGTGTCGCAAGCGACAGCCCTACATTATTCTACGCCAATTTGCTGTGGCGTAGTCGGTCGACGGCTACTGCGAGGATTATGATGCCGCCGATAACCATTTCTTGGACCCATTTGGGCCAGCCCATTTGTTGGCCGCCCATGTAAAGAATCGTGATGATTAACGCTCCGACGATCGTGCCTAAGATAGAGCCTTCGCCGCCTGAGAAACTAGCCCCGCCTATGATCACGGCTGCGATGACGAAGAGTTCGTACATGATGCCAGTGGTCGGTTGCCCAACGCCTCCGATGTAGGAAAATTGCATGAAACCGGCTAGAGCGCAGAAAAATCCGGTGAGGGCGTATACGATGAGTTTTGTACGTCCGACTGGGACGCCGCATAGCCGAGCCGTTTCTTCGTTGGATCCGACCGCGTAGACATGTCGCCCGAATCGCGTGTATTTGAGTATGAATGACGCAATGGCTATGCAGACAATAAGGATCCAAACTCCAGCCGGTAACAGCATCCAGCTTTTGGCCTTATTCGTGAGGGTTGGGTCCATTAACCCGCCGATCCAGGTCTCTTCGGGTGGGTAGATATCGCGTTCGCCTGCGATACCTTTGGCGAGTCCGCGAATGATCCCCATGCTACCGAGCGTTACGATAAACGGAACAATTTTTAGGCGTACGATGAGCGCTCCGTTGAGCAGCCCTACTAAAGATGAAGCGACAATGGCTAAGAGACAGGCGAGTAGGGGTGTGGCGAATGGGTATTGGTGAACCAGATACACGAGCTCGCCGTTGGCGCCATCGATTTGAATATTGAGGGTCCAAGCGACGACGACGACTGCCAGCGCTATTATGGATCCGACAGAGAGATCAATTCCTGCGGTGATAATGACAAAGGTCATTCCCAGGGCGGCGGTGGCGTAGACGGAGCTTTGACGGACGATGTTCTCTAGATTGCGCAGTGTGTAGAATTTGCCGTCTTCGACGAAGATCGCGAAAAAGAGAAAGACAATGATTAGAGCGAGAAATCGAGCGCCGATATTGAACCAGGCTTTGGATTTGAGCTCTTTGAAGAGTTGGGCTTTGGGGGCGTTAGACATGTTTGTTTTGGAGGACCTTATTCTTGTCCGATGGCGGTGGCCATTAGTTGGTGTTCATCCAATTCTTCGACGGGTTTTGCTTCGCTGAGCTGACCGCGGCACATTACGGCAATGCGGTCGCATATTCCGAGGAGTTCGGGCAGGTAGCTACTGACGATAAGTACGGCTTTGGGTGCTCGGCCTTCGGATTCTTCGCCTCGGGCGAGCGAGTCGATAAGCTGGTATATTTGGGCTTTGGATCCCACGTCGATTCCTCGCGTGGGTTCGTCGAGCAGGAGAATGTCAACGTCGGCGTGCAACAGTCGAGCGATGGCAACTTTTTGTTGGTTACCGCCGCTGAGATCGCAGACGGGTTGGCGAGCAGATTGGCATTTTATGGGGATACGCTTGATCCAAGGTTCGCAGGCTTTGGCTTGCTGGCCTGGAGTGACGAGCCGTCCGGGGCCAAGTCCGTCTAGTTTTGGTAGAGTGAGATTGTCGGCGATGCTGAGGCCGAGTGCGAGGCCCTGCGTTTTCCGATCTTCGCTGACCATGCCGACTCCTTGTTGCCAACGTAGGGCTGGCGGTGCGGAGCCGGAATAGCTTCCGATGGAGATATCTCCGTTGGCGATGGGTTCGAGGCCGAAAATTATATCCAGAAACTCGGTACGCCCAGCGCCGACTAGTCCTGCTATCCCAAGGACTTCGCCTTTGCGAAGTTGAATGCTGGCTGAGTTCGGCTTGTCGATTCCAGCGAGGCAATTGGTTTCGAGAACAACGGAACCTACGGTGCGCTGACTGCGTGGATACAAGTCTTCTACGTTGCGTCCGACCATGAGGGCGATGATCGCTTCTTCGCTGGCTTCTGCAGTTTGTCCGTCTCCAACGGTTTCGCCATCGCGGAGGACTGTGTATCGATGGCTAAGGGCTTGGACTTCTTCGAGGAAATGGGAAATGTAGATGACCGATATTCCTTTCTCGGAGAGGTCGCGAACGAGCGCGAATAGCTTTTCGATATCTTTTGCTGCTAGTGAACTGGTGGGTTCATCGAGGACGAGTACTCGGCAATCGAGGGCCACGGCGCGAGCGATTTCGATGAGCTGTTGGTGAGCGATTGAAAGTTGATTAACTGGAGTCTCCGGTGAAAGGGCATTGAGTCCTACAGTGGAAAGCGCAGCGTTGGCTTTCGATTTCATCTGGTCCCAAAGGATGAGTCCTCGGCGAGTCGGTTCGATTCCCAGTAGGATGTTTTCCATGACCGATAAATGCGGGGCCAAGGAAAGTTCCTGGTAGATCATCGCGATGCCTTGTTCGCGGGCATGAAGCGGATTACCGGGCGTGTAGGGTTCGCCGTCGAGAAAGAGCTCGCCTTCATTGGGGGCATGGGCCCCGGAAAGGACTTTCATTAGGGTGCTTTTGCCGGCGCCGTTTTCGCCGACTAGGGCCATGACTTCGCCTGGCTGGACGGAGATGTCGACGCCTTTCAGCGCATGCGTGGCTCCGAATCGCTTATGGATGCCTCGCATTTCGAGGCGAGGAGGTTTTGAAGGATGAAGGATGAAGGATGAAGGGTGAAGGGTTAATCGGCGGGGCTATTTCAGACCGACTAGGGCTCGGATTTCAGCTTCGTTTTCTAGGCGTTCGGCGGTGACTACTTGGACGCCGGTGTCGACGTGAGCTTCGACGGGTTTGCCTTGGATGACGGCGAAAGCGGTCTTCACTGCTAGGTAGCCCATCTTTTCGGGGCTTTGCACGATCAGGGCGTCGATCTTGCCACTCTGGACTTCTTTGACGAGTTTGACGGAGCTATCAAAACCAACGAATGCGAGGTCAACTTCGATACCGCTGGAGCGGAGATCATCAAGGGCGGATGAAACGCCGAGTGTTGCTGTTAGATTGGCTGCAAAGATACCGTCGAGAGAAAGCTTTCCGTTTTCGATGAAGCGCTCGAGGGTGTTGGCGACAACGCTTTTGGAACCTTCAAGGGTACCGGATTCCGAGAAAGGTTCGGCGACTATTTTTAGTCCAGCGGCTTCGGCTGTAGCGATAAATCCGTCCGAGCGTTTGGTTGTGCTGGCTGTACCTTGAACGTATCGAAAAACCACTACATTACCCTTGGGGCCAACTTTATTGGAAATGAATTGAGCTCCGAGAGCTCCGCCGAGCGCGTTATCGGTGGCGACGAAACTTGAATGCGCATCGCCATCTATAGAAGAGTCGAATACGACGACGGGAATACCGTTGTCGACCGCTGACTGAACGGGTTTGCGTTGGGCTTGATTGTTCAGAGGCGCGAGGGCGATAGCGTCGACGCCGAGGTTGATCATGTTTTCGATGATCTTAGTTTGTTCGGCGATTTCGGTTTCGGTAACAGTGCCTTCCCATTTGAGTTCGATATCCAGTTCGGCTGCAGCTCGGCGGGCTCCTTGTTCGACGGTTTCCCAAAAATCTCCTCCGGTGGCTTTGGGTATGGCGGCGATTACGATTTTGTCGCTGGCCGAAGATTCAGAGCTGGAGTCTTCGGATGACGAGCAACCTACGAGTCCTGCTAGAAGAGAGAGAATCAGGGTGGTGGAAAGAAAACGATTTTTCATAAATTTAGTGGTATGAGGAAATATGTGACGAGCAGTTCAGAGGAAGCAATCTTGTTCTTCTTATAACGATGGAGTGAATTTGGTGACTGGCAACTTGACAGTTGGCTGTATGAAGTGAGTATTGCGATTCCCGATTATCGAAAGAGATAACCCGAGCTCTTTGTGCCTCAACCCCTAAATACCAAAAGATATGCGTGCAGCCGTTGTAGAAGGATTTAGACAACCCCTTAAAATTTGGACGGATTGGAAAGATCCAGAAATCGGTCCAGACCAAGCCATCATTAAAATCATGGCTAACGGTATATGCCGGTCTGATTGGCATCTTTGGCAGGGGCATTGGGAATGGATGGGGTTTTCACCAGAATTGCCTGCGGTTTTAGGCCACGAGTCCGCGGGAATAGTGGAAGAGGTTGGTGCTAATGTTAAGCGATTCAAAAAGGGAGACCGCGTTGTCTTTCCGTTTGGACAGGCATGCGGATGTTGTTCGACTTGTTCGGATGGGCACCAAAATGTCTGTGAAAACTTAGCGATGTCTATGTTTATGGGTGCCGGTGGGTTTGCGGAATACAGTCCTGTAGCAGCCGCAGATGTGAACCTTGTGGCTCTGCCGGACGATGTGTCCTTTGTCGAAGGAGCGAGTTTAGGATGTCGATTTATGACGGCTTTTCATGGAGCGACCTACCAGGGCAACGTGAAGCCTGGGCAATGGGTGACTGTATTTGGATGTGGTGGAGTTGGTCTTGCGGCGGTCGATACGGCCAGCGCTATGGGAGCAAATGTAATAGCTGTATCCAGAAGCGCGAATAAACTCCAGGCAGCGCTTGATTTGGGCGCCACTCACACAGTGACTGCCGGTGATGATGCGGTCGGTGAGATTCAGGAAATCACAGGTGGCGGGGCGCATGTTTCCCTAGAGTGTTTGGGTACGGCTGCTACCTGGATGCCGTCTATTATGTCTCTCCGACGTCGGGGACGATTGGTTCGAATGGGAATGACCGGTAGAGAAGAGGAAGGTATCCTGCCCATTCCAGCAGACATGATCGTCGGAATGGAATTAGAAATAGTCGGATCAATGGGAATGCAGGCGCGCTGCTACCCGGAGATGTTGCGAATGGTGGCGTCGGGTGCTATTAATCCTGGATCGCTTGTCAAAGAAGAAGTCTCGTTGGAAGATACAAGCGGAGTTCTTGAGCGTATGACTGATTTCGATACGCTAGGTTATTCGGTGATTGTGAATTGAGGGGTTAGCTATTGGTCTTCTGGTTCTAGTGTTGAATGGAGGTACGATTTCTTCTCTTAGCTCTACTAAGTTAATTGAGGATATTGTTTAAAGGAGCATAAGCGTCCAGCCTGTTTCTTCACAGGCAAGATGCCTATGCTACCATTCCTTTCGAAGAGCTAAAGTTCATATAACAAAGTAGTGTTAGAGACTATTGAATAAGTCGAAGCTTGCTTCGTTGCTACTTGAGGTAGCGACCGACCTCCGGGCGGATCACTGATCCCGCCGAGCGCATTGGCGTCAACTTAACCGATAAGGTCAATTGTCATTGCAGCTTCTACGCGAGTCCCTCGCGTCTCTAGGACGCAGCGTGGCGTGTTTTTTAGGCGATTCCCAGTTAAGTTGACACGTATGCGCTGAGCGGGATCAGATATCTCTACAAAATAATGGCCGCTTGGAGATCAGCCGCTACCTTTGAAATTCCTTGCTGCCGCTCCGGCAGTCGAGGAAGTCGAGGGCTTGCCCCGGGGATGCTTTATTTGCTGCGGTTGCTCGGGACGAGCAACCATACCAAGTTATCGCTGCGGAATAAGAGGTGACAGAAAAGCACACCCAATAGTTCGCCTATTGCGTATCGATAATCGCTTTTATAAGATTTGGCTCGGCAATCGTTGCTTCGAATTTCTCGGGAACATCCAAAAGGTCTAGTCGGTGTGTGACCCAAGGTTTCGTGTCTATGGCTCCGCTTTCGACTGCGGCGATGACCTTTTTGAAGGTGTCGGGCGTGGCATTCCGACTAGCTATGAGGGTCAATTCACGTTTGTGGAAATTGGGATCGTCGAAAGCGATATCGCCAATTAGCAGTCCGACGAAAACGATACGTCCTCCGTGCGCTGCTAGCGTGAATGCGCGTTGCATCGAGAAGCGATTTCCGGTTGCGTCGAGGACGACTTGGGGCAGGTTTCCGTCGCAGGCGGTTCGTAGTTGGTTTTCGAATTCAGGATCGTCGGCCTTGAGGGCGTGGTCGACTTTGATGACGTCGCGGCAAAATGCTAGTCGCTCTTCGCTGATGTCTGCGACGATGACTTTGCTGCCGAGGCTCATTGCGAACTGGATCGCTCCTAAACCAATTGGGCCTGTGCCGATCACGAGAACGTTTTCGCCGTCTTTGAGCATGGAGCGCTCGATACCGTGGGCGCCGATGCAAATGGTTTCTACGAGGGCAAGTTGCTCGTAACTGAGAGCGTTGGATTTGTGCAATTTATGTGCCGGCACTGTTATGAGCGGGCGCATGCCGCCGTCGCTGTGGACGCCGATTACACTGAGGCTTTCACAGCAATTAGATTTCCCGCTTTTAGATGCGGGACTGTCAACGTCGTTCATGTAGGGTTCGACTGAGCAACGGTCGCCTGTTTGCAGGCCTTGTTCGTTGGCGTCGATTTCGAGGATTTCGACTCCGAGCTCGTGTCCGAGAATGCGAGGGTACTCGAAAAAAGGCTGGCGACCGTGAAAGGCGTGTATGTCTGTGCCGCATACGCCGATACGATGAACACGTACGAGTGCTTCGCCGGGCTGGCGTTGGGGCTCAGCTTCTTCGATTTCCCGGAATTTTCCTGGGGTTTCCAATTGGATCGTTCTCATGATGGTTGCCAAGTATCGTGATGAGTCAGCGCAAGAGGAAAGATAATTCGCGTCAGTTTGTATCGAACACGTTCAATTTCGTTAAAGAATTGAAACTATGGAGTTGTTTTTGAATGCAATTGCGGGCAACGTTCGCTTTTCGTTTTCCTCCCTAACCCCTTCTATCTCAATCCCTATGGCTGATACTTCTTCGCATAAATCCAGCAACCGGCTCTTCGTCTGGGCGCTAACGTCCGCTTTGGCGGGTTTTATTTTCGGCTTCGACACCGTCGTCATATCGGGTGCAGAGCAGCGCATACAGGATTTGTGGGGTTTAGGAGCTTTCATGCATGGACTGGCGATGAGCATGGCTTTGTGGGGGACGGTACTGGGAGCTCTGTTGGGCGGTTGGCCGACGGATAAATTTGGTCGAAAGCAAACTTTGCTGTGGATTGGAGTGCTATATTTCGTTTCGGCAATCGGGTCTGCGTTGGCTACGGATGCCTACACGTTCATGATTGCTCGATTCATCGGCGGGGTGGGCATTGGCATTTCAACTGTAGCGGCTCCTCTGTACATTTCGGAAATCGCGCCAGCGGATAAACGCGGTCGACTGGCCGGTATGTTTCAATTTAATATCGTATTCGGAATCTTGGTCGCGTTTCTATCGAATTTTCTTCTCGGGGGAATCGGAGAAAATGCCTGGCGTTGGATGCTCGGAGTAGAGGCCGTCCCTGCTATTATTTACACGTTGATGTGTTTTGGAATCCCCGAAAGTCCTCGTTGGCTTATCGGAAAAATCGGGGACCGTGTAGAAGGCTTGAAAGTGCTGGCGATGATCCGGCCTAATGATTCTCAGGAAGCCTTGGAAGCTAAAGCGGATGAGATTGCCGAAGCCTCGAATACTACTCCGGGTAAATCGAAGTTCTGGACGAAGCGTCTCAAGGTACCAATCTCCCTGGCGTTTTTTATAGCCTTCTTTAATCAGCTTTCAGGCATCAATGCGGTACTGTACTTTGCACCACGCATATTCGAAATGACAGGGCTAGGCGAAAAAGCTGCCTTATTGCAGTCAATTGGAATTGGAGTAACTAACCTGGTATTCACATTCGTAGGACTTTGGCTGATTGATCGATTAGGGCGGCGTACATTGCTGTACATTGGCTCATTCGGCTATATCGTATCGCTAGGGCTTTGCTCGTGGGCTTTCTTTACTGAAAACTTTGCAATCGTGCCGATTTGCATATTTGCGTTTATCGGAGCGCACGCTGTCGGGCAGGGAGCGGTGATTTGGGTGTTTATTTCGGAAATATTCCCGAACGCCAATCGAGCGAATGGTCAAGCGCTGGGCAGTTCGACGCATTGGGTGTTCGCGGCATTGTTAACGTTAACCTTTCCAGTACTCGTGGAAGCTTTTCCAGCTGGCGTCGTATTCTTGTTTTTCTGTCTGATGATGGTGTTGCAGCTTGTTTGGGTGAAGCTCTATGTTCCGGAAACTAAAGGCGTTTCTCTCGAGAAAATCGAAGAGCAATTGGGAGTTAAGTGAAGTCTTTGTTCTTTTCGAGTAAATAGCTCGAAGCTTGCTTCGTTGCTCATTTTGGTAGCGGCCGATCTCCGAGCGGCCATTATTGTTGAAGATGCTGAATGATTGCATCATTAAGTGGCAGCTCGGAGATCGGCCGCTATCTTTGAATACCTCGGGGCTTTCCCCTGGGATGTTTTATTGATGGCCAATTCTAGGAATATGGTGCTGGATGTGAATTAATCATTGCCCCCTCATTATGAAAAATCGGATACCCCTGATACTCGCCACATTGGCGCTTTCCTTTCAATTGTCTGGCGAGACTTCACTTCGCTTAGTCGATCTATTCGAATCGATGCCTCCGATGGAGGCGTCTATCTCGCCTCCGCATGAGCGGATGCATTTAGAAATCGGAGAGCGGCATTTATATAACCATGAAATTATCCAGTATCTGGATTATTTGGCGGATGTATCGCCTCGGATGATTCCACTTGGCGAACACGCTCGATCGCATGGTGGCCGACCTTTGGTGACTTATGTAATTTCATCGCCTGAGAATCTAGCGAAATTGGATCTCATTCGAGATGCCAGAAAAGATATCATAGACCCTGACGCTTCCGTCGATTTGGCTGATCAGCCGGTCGTAATGCATATGGGCTACAGTATTCACGGAAATGAATCGAGCGGGGCGAATGCGGTTCCTTTGTTAGCTTACTATTTGACCGCCGCGGGTAGCCAAATGCTGACGGCTCAATTGGAGAATCTGGTAATCTTACTCAGTCCTGTATTCAATCCAGATGGACTGGATCGCTTTGCTCATTGGACGAATAGTAATCGTGGCCAGGTTCCCAGTTCGGATCAGGTTGACCGGGAACATGTCGAAGGTTTTCCGAGCGGGCGCACGAATTACTATTGGTTCGATTTAAACCGAGATTGGATGCCTCATCAGCATCCGGAAAGCCAAGGGCGCCTAAAGTTGTTTCACGAATGGAAACCTAATGTTCAGCTCGATTTTCATGAACAGGGCAGTGAAAGCAGTTACTTTTTCATGCCAGGTAAACCGGAACGGACGAATCCGCTGACACCCAAGATAAATCAACAACTCACGAACGCCATGGCCGAGTATCACCGCCGTGTTTTCGATAGAGACGGCGTACTCTATTTTTCAGAAGAGGGATACGATGATTTCTTCATTGGAAAAGGGTCTACCTATCCTGACCTATTTGGTTGCGTGGGCATACTTTTCGAACAACCAAGTTCCCGAGGCATCCATCAGGATACAAAGAACGGATTGCTAACGTTTCCGACGACGATTACCAATCAATTTAGAACTTCCTTATCATCGATAGAGGCAGCTACTGAATTGAGAAGCGAACTACTCGATTATCAACGAAGTTTTTATGTTGATGTTTCGAAAGCCACAAAGAGCCAATCGGGCGCTTATATTGCAATGGCAGTTGGCGATCCGACGCGATTGCGCGAGTTTGTCCGCGTGTTGCAGGGGCATCAGATTGAAGTCGAAATACTTGCAGAGAATCATGAAGTGGATGGTTTTGAGTATTTAGCTGGTGAAGCGATCACGATTCGTACTGACCAAGCGCAGTCTACTTACCTTCAGTCTCTTTGGAGTCGGCAAATTGAATTTGAAGAAAATATATTCTATGACGTATCCACATGGACCTTACCATTGGCGTTTAATCTTCAGCACACTAAGGAGCCTGTTAAGAAAGTGAGTTCAACACCTCTGCCAGACGAATTTCATTCGCCGAGCCGAGGAGGCAATCTCGAGAAAAGTTCAATCGGATATCTGATTGATTGGCGAGATAGTGATTCGCCGGCTTTGTTGTATGCGTTGCTCGAGGCGGAAGCGAATGTTCGAGTCGCAACGCGTCCGTTGAAGGCGATGCTAAGTGGAGGAGAGGAACAGGATTTCGGCTATGGCAGTCTTTTTGTTTCGAAAGCGTTGAACGAGTCAATTCCGACAAAGGCAGTTGATCTGCTAAATAAAGCTTGGAAGAATGGAGCACCCATATATTCGGTTGCTAGTAGTTCTACTTCGTCGGGCATCGACCTGGGAAGTCGAGACTTTAAGGTATTGGAATTGCCCAAAGTATTACTTGCTACGGGTCCGGGAATGCGGCCTTACGACGTCGGTGAAATTTGGCACCTATTGGATCAGCGTATTGAAATGCCTGTGACGATGGTTGAAACGAATCGGTTGGGAGGAATCGAGTTACGCGACTACACGCATATTCTGCTCGTGAATGGTCTGTCATCGATGACGGATGGCGGCATCGGGAAGCTGAAGGATTTCGCTAATTCAGGTGGAATTATTTGGGGACAAGGTGACGGTGCCGTGAAATGGCTAGTCGATAAAGAATTTGCCAAGGCCGAATGGCGCAAAACTGCAGAGGAAAAAGCCCGCGAGGCCCTTCAAAAGAAAGACGATGGCGGTAGTGGAAAGAAATCCGATTCGAATAAATCGGATAGTGCCGATAAACCCGAACCGATTGAACGCCGCCCTTATGCGGATGCTCGCGATGAAGCTGCGTTCAAACTCGTTCGAGGCGCGATATTCGCTACGTCACTTGATATAACGCATCCTATTGGATACGGGTATTCGTCAGAATTCTTGCCCATCTTTCGTCGGAGCTCAAAATTTATAGAACCTTCTTTGAACGCCTATTCGACACCGGTTCTTTATGAGGAAACTCCCTTGTTGTCGGGTTATGTATCCAACGACAACCTTGAGACGCTTTCTGGGTCCGCGAGTCTGGTTGTCGCAGAACAGGGTAAAGGGGCGATCGTTCTTTCATTGGATGACCCTAACTTTCGCGCTTTTTGGTGGGGGACGCAGCGCCTTATGGTAAACGCCATTTTCTTCGGGGGTTTGTTAGAGACGCAGTAGGTCAGGATTTATAAATCGAAAATCTGTAGGGCCAACACTTGCGCTGTGCCACAATAGAAGAGTGCTCTCTAGATTCGCGACATGGCCCATGCTGAGCCTGGCATAATAGACTCAGGCAGAGGTTTGTTTGTTTGTTAGGCGACGGAGCGGTAGCGGAGATGGCAAAGTAAAGGCCGCCAAAGGATTAGATCAAATCGAATTCGCTCTAATCAATTCGAACCTATTGTCTCGGAGAGACACCTATTTGCCTCGCAGGGGCAACAAGCGAGGAACGAGCGTTGTTCGAAATTATGTTTTTTTAACATCGCTCTCTGCGTTCGCTAGTTCCTTCCTGCGTCAGGAAAAAGGTGTCCGCTGTGCGGACAAAAGGTTAGAAATTGAGAGCGCTTCAATCGTTATCAAAAGCTCAAAAAAATTCTAAGCATTTTGCAAAGTGAGGCTCATCACTTAAGTTGACGCCAATGCACTGAGCTGGACCAGCCCCAAGTCCAAAACGTGGACCTATTTTGCTGCACTTGGATGCCTGTGTACCTTTTTCTACAGGTTGTATTTGCTGTAATATGCGTTCAGGGCCTTCTTCGCTTTTCCGGCGAGGAATAGGACCATGATCATGTTAGGCCAGGCCATGAAAGCGTAACTGGTATCGATAAGATTGATTACGTCGTCCGCGCTTGCTATTGAGCCGAGAAAAACCATCAGGGCGTAAACTGCGATGAAAGTATTGTCGGTAAATATGAAGCGTCCACGAAACAGGAAATTCCAACACTTCTCTCCGTAATTCGCGGTGCCTACCATTGTGGTGAATGAAAAGAGCACGGCAGCCACACTGAGAAAATGTACGCCGAAGCCAGGAAGATTGGCTTCGAATGCTTGCATTGTGAGAGTTAGTCCTGACGAAACGTTGAGAGTACCAGGTTCGAAGCTCGTTAAGATGACCAAAGCTGTGAGTGTACAGATGATGATCGTATCGAAGAAGGGTCCGAGCATGGCGACTAGTCCTTCGCTGACTGGTTCGCTGGTTTTGACGTTTCCGTGAGCCATTGGGGCGGTTCCGAGGCCTGCTTCGTTGGAGAATGCGGCTCGTTTAACGCCGAGCTTCATCATTTCGATAAACCCTATCCCTATTGCTCCACCAAAGGCAGCAGACCCCGTGAAGGCTTCGCGAAATATTGCCGCGAAAACCCCGGGTACGCGTTCGAAATTCAAGAATACGATCAGGAGAGCGCAGATCACATAGAAGAGACACATGAAGGGCACGAGTGACGACGTGACTTTAACCAAACGTTGGATACCACCGGATAGAACGTATGCGATTAGAATAGCGCAGACGAGGCCGACAATCCAAGGGCTTAGTCCGTAAGTGGTCGCTGCGAAATTCGAGAGTTGATTGATCTGGAAAAGGGGAAGGGTGCCCAGCATGCCGAATATGGCGAAGAGATAGGCGAGAAAATGGAGACGCTTATGAAAAGTCTGTTTGATAACGTACATCGCGCCCCCTTGTACTTGTCCGCGGTAGTCCCTGCCTCGGTGCATTACCGCGAGCACGCATTCATAGAACTTTGTATTCATGCCCACCAGCGCCGATACCCACATCCAAAAGATCGCTCCTGGACCACCTTGAGAAATCGCAATCGCCACGCCCGCAATATTGCCAAGACCAACCGTGGCGGAGAGGGCGGTCGTCAGGGCTTGGAAGGAACTGATCTGGCCTGCATCCTTGGCGTCGCCTTCATGTTTGAATCGTCCTGTAATGAGGCGGAACGCATGATTGAATCCCCGAAGGGGAAGAAAACGTGAATGGATTGCCAA
>JBNMOQ010000103.1:0-15390 GCA_051275055.1 Candidatus Pelagisphaera sp. | reverse complement strand
CGGTGATGCTGAGCGTGACGATTACCGATGCGTCGGGTCGTACGCTTTCGGGGCAGACGGTCGAGGCGTTCTGGAATTCCGTCGCTCATGCGAAACCTCTTAGCGTGGGTATTAACTGCGCGTTGGGCGCCCAGGAAATGCGCCCTTATATCGAGGCTTTGTCGCGTTGCGCGGATTGTTATATTTCATGCTACCCAAATGCGGGTTTGCCGAATCCGCTTAGCGAGACGGGTTATGATGAATTGCCGGAGGACACGGCTCGGTTCGTCGAAGATTTCGCAGCAAATGGATTCGTGAATATTATCGGCGGCTGTTGCGGTACGACTCCCGATCACATCGCTGCGATTGCTCGCAAGGCTAGCGATTACGCTCCGCGGAAATTGCCGACGATTGAGCCGGCATTGCGTGTTAGTGGGCTGGAACCGTATGAGGTGAAAGGCGAAAAAGCGCCGTACGTCATGGTAGGCGAACGGACGAACGTAATGGGTTCACCGCGCTTCAAACGCCTGATCAAGGAAGACAAATTTGAAGATGCTTTGGCGATTGCTCGGCAGCAGGTCGAGAATGGAGCGAACATCATCGACATCAATTTCGACGAAGGACTTTTAGATAGCGAGGCTTGCATGACGCGCTTTTTGAATCTCGTAGCTTCCGAGCCGGAGATTTCGAAGGCACCGATCATGATCGATTCTTCCAAGTGGGCGGTAATCGAAGCGGGGTTGAAATGCGTTCAGGGCAAGTGCGTCGTCAATTCGATAAGCTTGAAAGAAGGCGAAGAGATTTTCTTATCCCAGGCAACGAAAGTCATGCGTTACGGCGCAGCGGTTATCGTGATGGCTTTCGACGAGAAAGGACAAGCGGCGAGCAAGGAAGACAAGGTGCGGATTTGCGAACGCGCTTATAATTTGCTCCTTTCGAAATTGGATTTCCCGCCGGAAGATATTATATTCGATCCGAATATTCTCACTGTCGGAACCGGTATTGAAGAACACAATACATACGCTCTCGACTTCATCGAAGCGACGACCGAGATCAAACGTCGTTGTCCGTATGCTCGAGTTAGTGGTGGAGTGAGTAATATTTCGTTTTCGTTCCGAGGAAACAACGTCGTGCGGGAGGCAATGCATACGGCCTTTCTCTATCACGCGATCCAAGCGGGGATGGATATGGGGATCGTTAACGCGGGTATGCTCGCGGTCTACGAAGACATCGATCCTACCTTGAAAGTGCTGGTCGAGGATGTGTTGTTAAACCGGAATTCCGAGGCGACGGAACGCTTGGTCGATTACGCGGAAACGGTGAAGGGCACTGGCAAAGTTAAAGAAGAAAAGACGGAAGCCTGGCGCGAAGGCACGGTCGAGGAGCGGCTTTCGCACGCATTAGTGAAGGGGATTATCACGCACATTGACGATGATACTGAGGAAGCCCGTGAAAAATTGCCGCGTTCGCTGGACGTGATCGAAGGGCCATTGATGGACGGGATGAAAGTTGTTGGCCAATTATTCGGAGCGGGAAAAATGTTTCTGCCGCAGGTCGTCAAATCTGCCCGAGTGATGAAGAAGGCAGTGGCTTATTTGACTCCGTTTATGGAGGCGGAGAAGGCGGCATCTAATATTTCTAGCACTCAAGTTAAAATCGTCATGGCTACGGTGAAGGGAGATGTGCACGACATCGGCAAGAATATAGTGGGGGTCGTTTTAGCCTGTAATAACTACGATGTAGTGGATCTGGGCGTGATGATTTCTTGCGATAAGATTTTGGCTGCGGCGCGTGCCGAGAAAGCGGATATCATCGGCTTGAGCGGATTGATAACACCGTCACTGGACGAGATGATTTATGTCGCTTCGGAGATGAAGCGCGAAGGCTGGGAACTGCCGCTTTTGATTGGCGGGGCAACTACGAGTAAGGCGCACACGGCGATTAAAGTGGCTCCTGCTTATGACGGACCAATCGTTCAAGTGCCGGATGCTTCGTTGGTCGTCGGCGTTTGTAGCGAGCTGCTCAGTCCCGAGCGCAAAGATAAGTTCGTCGCTGATTTGAAGGTAGATCAAGAGCGACTGAGAAAGCGTCATGCGGAAGGGAATGCCAACTCTGCGCGCTTGTTGTCTTTGGAAGAGGCTCGAGAAAGCGGGTTTAAACAAGATTGGAAATCAGCCGAGATCCCGGTACCGGAATCACTGGATACACATGTATTCGATAAAATCGATTTGGGGGACGTTCTAGAGTATTTCGATTGGTCTCCGTTTTTCTGGACTTGGGGGTTGAAAGGTGTTTTCCCGAAAATTCTCGATCATAAGAAATATGGAGAACAAGCGAGCGAGCTCTATCGCGATGCTCAGGAACTCTTGAAGGATATTGTCGATAACAAACGTTTTCATTTGCGCGGCGTGTACCGGTTTTGGGCAGCTCAATCGGATGGCGACGATGTTAATTTATACACCGATACGTCGATGAGTGAATCGCTCGGGACCTTCCACTTTTTGCGGCAGCAAAAGGAAAAGGCGTCGGACTCGACCTACTACAGTCTAGCGGATTTCGTGGCTCCCAAGTCGAGTGGACGCGTGGATGTCTTGGGAGGATTTGCGGTTACTGCCGGGATTGAAGTCGAGGATTACGCTAAAACGTTCAAGGAGACAAACGACGACTATCGTGCGATTATGATTCAGGCTCTCGGCGATCGTTTTGCGGAAGCCTTGGCTGAGTACATGCACAAACAGGTTCGCAATGATTGGGGATTTGGAACTGATGAGAATCTCGAAGTTACTGAGATGATTAACGAGAAATACCAAGGTATTCGTCCTGCAGCGGGTTATCCTGCCTGCCCGGATCACACCGAGAAAGGCAAGCTTTGGGATTTACTCGATGCTGAAGCGAAGACGGGTATTTCGCTAACGGAAAGCTACGCGATGAACCCTCCAAGCTCGGTTTCCGGACTGTATTTCGGAAATGCGGAAGCTCGCTACTTCAATGTCGGCAAAGTCGGCAAGGATCAGATCGAATCGTATGCGATTCGAAAAGGCATCGCCCTTGCCGTAGCCGAGAAGTGGTTACAGCCGAATTTGGACTACAATCCGTAGAGGCTGATTCGTCATAGGGTTGATCCCGCTTAGCGTGGATCGTACTGCGTAATTTCAAAATGATCTTTCATCGCGGCGCAGTGCAAGCACTGCGCCCTATGAAAGGTGAGTCGCGGAAGTATTGGATTGGGCTACTGCCGATTCAATTTGATCCGAAATGATCATTTTGCAGCGCTCGAGTCGCCTTGAAAGGGCGAGTTTCCGGTAAATAAAGACCAGTGTAAAGCTTCTCAAGGAATTGGCGCGCTCAATGCTATTGGCATGCGGGGTCTTGTTTCCGGTAGTTTGGAACCAGCATGATTTTTTGCAGGAGCAGAAAACCAGAGGTCGGCGTTAAGGGGGTTTTCGCCGGCCTCGACTCTGCGCTTTCCAAAGCTGAAAACCTAAGCGCTTTCGGCTTCTTTGCCGGTGAGCGTCTTGATGAATTTCTTCATTGCAGGCGTCAACACGCGACCTTTGCGATGCAAGATAGCGAGCGGCCGAGTGAACCCGGGGCCGTTGAGTGCAACCGATGCGAGGGTGCCTTGTCTGACCTCCTGAGCGACGGTTGCCTGTGGTGCGATCGCGATCCCCGCATCGATTTCGACGGCGCGTTTAACTGTTTCGATGTTGTCGAATTCCATTACGGGCTCGATCTCGATTTTGTTTTCGCGAAAAATTTGGTCGACCGCTTTGCGCGTGGGAATGTCGGGATCGAAGCTGATAAATTTATAGTCTGCAAGTGCGTCAACTTCGACGATCGTTTGATTCGCGAGCGGATGATCGGGATGGCAAATAGCTACTAGTCGATCCTCGCGGAAAGGTATCATTTCGATTTGGCGTGTTTTGACCGGGAATGCGACGAGGCCAAAATCGACGGAATTGTGGAGAATGTCTTCGTAGACGAGATTAGAACGGCGGTATTCCACGCGGACATTGACCGATGGAAAGTCGCTCAGAAATTCCTTAATGTAAGGAGGGAGCTCATGAAGACCGATGCTGTAGATAGTTGAAATACGAATCGTGCCGCTGATGACCTTCTTCATTTCCATCAGTTCGCTCATCAGCTTCTCGTAGACGTGGAGAATTTCCTTAGAGGAGTTGTAGACTCTGGTGCCTTCGCGCGTCAGCTGGAATTGCTTTTGACTGCGGTCGATTAGCAAGGTACTGAAGTGCTTTTCCATCGCCCGAGCCTGTTGGCTTACGGCGGATTGAGTGACTCCGTTGAGGCGCGCGGCTTTCGAAAAGCTTTTAGTTTCTACGAGGTCCGCGAAGATCTTAAAATTGTCGACTTGCATAGGGAGACGGTTGAAGTGGAATTGTTATTACAATATCTAATTTCGCCTAAATTAAAAGAGAAGACTCATTAATGTTTATTTCTTATCAAGAATTTGAGGATAATCTGCACCGAGTGCAGGAATCGATCCTATCGGCAGAGGAGAAATCGGGCCGTCAGGCGGGTTCGGTTACTTTGTTGCCGGTGACCAAGAATCATCCGGTGGATGCGGCTCGATACGCTTTTCGATCGGGTTTGAGATCGGTCGGGGAGAACCGAGTTCAAGAAGCGCTTTCGAAGATGGATGATGCGGATGGCACCTTGAGTTGGGAATTGATCGGACCGTTGCAGAGCAACAAAGCGAAGAAAGTCGCCGAGCGATTCGACCGAGTGCAGTCGGTGGAGCGGCCAAAAGTAGCGAAGGCCTTGCAGCGTTACGCGGCGGAGGCTGGGCGAGATTTGCGAGTGTTGCTGCAGATTAACGCAGGAGCGGATCCCAACAAATCGGGGGCTTCGCTTGAGGAAGCTTCGGCGTTGATGGAATGCGGATTGGAGCAGCCAAATTTGAAAGTCGAAGGCCTCATGACGATTGCTCCTTTGGATTATGATCCGGCGGTGGCCCGTTCGTGTTTCGCGGCTTTGAGAAATTGTCGAGATCGATTGGAAGCGTCTTTTGGCGTATCCCTGCCGGAATTGTCGATGGGAATGAGCGGCGACATGGAAGCTGCAATCCAAGAGGGTAGCACGATGGTGCGGGTAGGAACGGCCTTATTTGGGAAGCGCGATTACACGTAATTTTGGTGGTACAGGAAGGGCGATTAGCTTCGAAATCAATTCTCTTGCAGAATAGGATTGTCGAACGGTAGGGCCCTTGCAGGATGCCGCTAACGGTGTCAGCTAATAAACAACGGATTGTGGAATCGGAATCGCGTTCCCCGACAAGTCGGTATCGCATCGGTGTCTTGCTGTACTTTCGAAGCGAGGACGGCCGGATCTTGCTGATTCGTCGAGCCAAGCGGCCCAATCGCGGCATGTGGTGCGCCATCGGAGGCAAACTCGAGATGGATACAGGGGAATCGCCTTTCGAATGCGCGATTCGCGAAGCGAATGAAGAAGTTGGAGTGACGCTGAAGGAATCGGATCTATCGATGCGTTGCATGCTCTCGGAAGAGAATTACGAAGGAACCGGGCATTGGCTGATGTTCTTATTCGAGGTTCATAAACGTCTCGCGTCCTTGCCCGATGCGATTGATGAAGGCGAATTCGGGTTTTTCGAATTAACTGAATTGGCCGATCTCGGAATGCCGCCGCTTGATCGTTCGATCGCTCTGGGTCGTATTTTAAATTCGAATGCTGCTTCGTTTAGCGTATTGAAGGCTGTCGAAGGAGTCGAAAACGATCCCGACCTGTTGGAGGTTGTTCAAACGGTTGGTTTGCGAGGTGACTGAAATGATTCTGCTGATCGACAATTACGATTCGTTCACTTATAATTTGTATCAGTATTTGTTGATGCTGGATAAAGAGGTGCTCGTTCTGCGTAATGACAATGTGAGTGAAGAGAAAGTCGATCGGATAAATCCCGAGTTGATTGTTATATCGCCAGGACCGGGCGGGCCGGCCTCGACAGGGGCTTGCCGAGAGATTGTCGAAACGTTTAAGGGACGTATCCCTATTTTGGGGATTTGTCTGGGGATGCAAGTTATTGCGAATGCGTTTGGAGCGAAGATCGAGGAAGCAGTGGAACCTGTGCACGGGAAAGTGAAAGGCATCCGGCATTCGGGTTCGGGCTTGTTCGAATCGTTGCCGAATCCGTTGAATGTGACGCGTTATCATTCCTTGGTTGTCGAGCGTGCGAGTTTGCCGGGATGTTTGAAGCTAGATTCCGAATCGGAAGAGGGAGAAATTATGGGACTGTCGCATGAGAGCTTGCCGATATGGGGGGTGCAGTTTCATCCGGAGGCACTCCTGACGGAGGGCGGTATGGACTTGCTGGAGAATGCTCTTAAACTAGCTGAAGCGTGGAGGGAGCGAGTTTGATGGTGCTGGAGCGGTTAGCCAGCAATTGTTCGATCGAAGATATTCTCGGAGTATTCGAGAAGCGTCCCGGTTGCGTTTTCCTTGATAGTGGGTCCCATGAATATGGATTGGGGAGGTATTCGATTTTGGCCTGTGATCCTTTTAAGGAGATAGTTGCCTGGGGGAGTCGAATCGAGATTCGAGAGGGAAGCGCGTGTCGAGAGCTTCGCGGGAATCCGTTCGATGTTTTGAGGGAAGAGATCGCCAAAGAGCGGGTCTCGAACGAAGGAGGTTTTCCATTCTCCGGCGGGGCGATTGGCTACGTGGCTTACGACGCAGGCCGGGAGCGGATCGAGGGTTTTGAAGACATTTCTCCGGATTTCCGATTTGGATTTTATGAAGAAGCCTTAGTCTGGGATCACGAATCGAAAGAATTGCATGCCGTGGTTCGCTCTGGCGCCAAAGATAAAGATTGGTCTTTGTCTCGACTAAAAGAATTGGTGGCGAAAGCGAATGCAGGTAGCAGTCAGGCGACGTTTGAGATTGGCGAGATCAGTTCGAATTTCACCCGAGAGGTGTACATGGAACGGGTTGGCAAGACTCGAGAGCTCATTCGTGCGGGAGAAATCTATCAGGCGAATCTGTCGCAACGATTTCGGGGGAGTTTCAAAGGAAGCGGATTGGCGTTGTACCGCCGCTTGAGAAATTCGAATCCCGCACCGTATGCTGCGTATCTGAATTTTGGGGATGAACAGGTTCTATCGTCTTCTCCTGAGCGGTTCTTTTATTTGAATGGGCAAGATATTAATACTCGCCCAATTAAGGGCACACGTCCTCGCGGGGCAAATGCAGATGAGGAAGCGGCGTTTCGGAAAGACCTGGAGCATTCGGAAAAGGATCGTGCGGAGTTGTTGATGATCGTTGATTTGGAACGGAATGATCTCGGTCGTATTTGCAAACCGGGGTCGATTGCAGTTAAATCTCTATTCGAACTGGAGACTTATGCGTCGGTCATTCATCAAACGGCAACCGTTGAAGGTCGGTTGAAACCGGATCTCGATGCTATTGACTGTTTTGGGGCTATGTTTCCAGGCGGATCGATTACGGGAGCGCCTAAAATTCGAGCGATGGAGGTTATCGAGGAGCTTGAGACGGGAAATCGCGGGGTTTACACGGGGGCGATCGGATATATTGGGTTTGATGGACGGGCGGATTTCAATATTGCTATTAGAACAATGCGAATAGCGGATGGAGAATTGTCGTTTAATGTCGGAGGAGGAATCGTTTGGGATAGCGATCCGAAATCTGAATACGAAGAGACGTTGCATAAGGCGAAAGCTTTATTCGATGCACTGGGGGTGACGAGAAATGACGACTAATTTGATAATCGATGGGGTTCTTCAAGAGGGTGATAGCCTTTCTTTGGAAGTAACGAGTCCGGGGCTCGCGTATGGTTTCGGCTTGTTCGAATCTATAAAGTTCAAGCGGCAGCGCCCTTGCTTTTTCGATGAGCATTTCGATCGTTTGCAACGAGCGGCGACCGTGGCTCGAATCCCGTTCGAGTATACTTCGGATGAAATGCGTCAGCAGGCGATTCGTCTTTTCGAATCTAATCAAGCGGACGAAGGCGTTTTTAAGATTGTGGTATCAAGTGGTTGGAAGACTTCCCAGGTAGCAGTGTTCTTACGAAATGTCGGTTTGGAAGGCGCGAATGATGCGATACGTCTGCGGACTTCGAATGTAACGAAAGCTTCGAACGCATTTACGTCGCGGCACAAGACCTTGAATTACATGGAGAACTGGCTAGAGTTGCAGGCGGCGCAGACTCACGGGTTCGATGAATGTTTGTTTACCAATGAACTGGAAAGCGTGACGGAGTGCTCCATGTCCAATGTCTTCTTTATCAAAGACAATGTGCTGAAAACACCTTCGCTCGATTGCGGACTTTTGGATGGAGTGATCCGTGGGAAATTGCTGCGAATTGCGGAAGAAGATGGTATGCGGGTTGAAGAAGGGGCCTACCGTATCGAAGAGGTTGTTGCTGCGGATGAGGCTTTTGTGAGCAGTTCAGGTAAGGGGCTTGTAAGTATTTCCGAAATACAGACGAATGATTTACACGTATTTTCGATTGTGGGATCTCCGCGATTTTGCCGACTGGCGAAACGGCTGGAAGTTTTGGAAGAGGAGAGTTTGGGATAGAGTCAGAAGGATGAAGGAAAGTATACTGAAATTGGGTACTCGCGATTGGGCGATTGGCAAACGAACGGGAATTTTCGGAATTCTGAATGTAACTCCAGACAGCTTTTCGGATGGCGGGCAATACGAAGGAGTGGATGCTGCGCTCAAACAGGCTCGGAGAATGACCGAAGAGGGTGCGGATGTTTTGGATGTTGGCGGCGAGTCGACGAAACCTGGCTTCGAGGAGATTTCGGTGGAAGAGGAAATCGCCCGAGTGGTTCCGGTTATCGAAGCGATTGTGAGCGATACGTCGATGCCAGTGGTATCGATAGACACAACAAAGGCCGCTGTGGCCCGAGCCGCTTTGGAGGCGGGCGCGGAAATCGTTAACGATATCTGGGGGTTTCAGCGCGATTCGGAAATGGCCGCGGTCGTGGCGGAATATGGTGCGAGCTGTGTGCTGATGCATAATTCCCGGGGAGGATGGCGTCGAGATGACGTGTTAGATTCAATCACCGCGTCTTGGGAGGAATCGGTTTCGATCGCATTTAAAGCTGGATTGAGCGAAGATCGAATCATCTTGGATCCAGGTATTGGATTTACCGATACGAGAGATCAGGATCTTGAGATCATTCGAAACCTCGGCGCTTTGAGATCAATCGGGTTTCCAATGCTCTTAGGAATTTCTCGAAAACGAATCACAGGGGAGCCGTTTGGGTTGGCGCTAGACGAGCGGTTGGAAACGACTTTGGCGACGACTTCTCTTGGAATAGGGGAAGGAGTGGATTTCGTACGAGTGCACGACGTGAAGCAAAATGTTCGAGTCGCGAAGATGACGGACCTAATTACTCGAGGCTAAATGGATAAGGTAATTCTAAACCGGATCGAACTTCTTGGAAAAATCGGTGTTCTGGAAGAAGAAAAACGGACTGCCCAACGTTATTGGATATCAATTGCGATCGAGGCGGACTTGAGGACGGCGGGACAGACGGACCGATTGGATGAGACTATCGATTATGGTCGTGTCTTTGAGATCGCGGAAACGCTGATGGGCACGTCTGATTGTGATTTGATAGAGTCGTATGCCGAGCGTCTTGCAGGGCAAATACTGTCGACCTTTCGGAAAGCCAATTCGGTGACCATTGAGGTCCTCAAACCAGATGCGCCAATCGAGGGTTCCTTCGATTCGGTTGGTATTGAAATTACGAGGACGCGAAATGACTGAAGTCTATTTGGGGTTAGGAAGCAATTTGGGAGACCGTGCGGGTCATCTCAAAGCTGCGGTTGCTGGTTTGGGCAGAAATGATGGAATCCAGGTTTCGGCGATGTCTTCGATTTATCGAACGGAACCGATTGGAGGTGTCGACCAGAACGCCTTTTTCAATGCAGTTGTCCGCATCGAGACGGAACTCGAACCGTTGGAGTTGCTTGATCGTTGCTTGGAGATTGAGAAGGGACGCGGAAGAGTTCGTATGGAGCGTTGGGGACCGAGGACGCTGGATATCGACTTGCTGCTTTTCGGGGGTCGAACGATGAAGGAGGAGAGGCTAACGCTTCCGCATCCTTTGGCAGTTGAGCGAGCGTTCGTGTTAGCTCCGTTGCTCGAGCTTTTTCCTAATGCCGAAATAGGTGGATTGAATGCTCAATCAGTGTTGGATAAAATGGATACGGATGGAGTCGAGAGGCTTCTCGCCTTCGAAGATTGCGAGACGGTGGCGATTATTGGAGCGAGTCCAAAGCCCGATCGCTATTCTAATCGAGCCCAGCGAATGCTGATGGACTTCGGCTATTCGGTGGTTCCGGTTTCTCCTTTGGGAGCGGAAGTACTTGGGGTGCCCGGCTATTCCAGTTTCGAGTCATTCGTTGGGAAAGTGGATACAGTGACTCTCTATGTGGGACCAGCTCGTCAGGAAGCGATTGTCGCTGAATTGCTGGAAGTCGTTCCGAAGCGGGTTATCTTTAATCCTGGAACGGAGTCTGTGCAAAGCAGTGACGCATTGCAGGCTGCGGGTATAATAGCCGAGGAAGCGTGCACGCTCGTCTTATTGCAGACGGGGCAGTTTTAGAGAGGCTATCTCTGGCTGGTTTTCGGCTGCGGCTAGTCCGCGATTATCCAAAAATACCGGTCTGTCGCTATTTTTTGAAATTGTCCGCTAGAAAGATTGCCGTCATCGATTATTGCGTCGATTTTTGTAATCTCGGCTTCTTCGAATGATGGAGCGACGACACCGACTCCTGATGTAATGCCGCTAGCGTATTCTTCATAGTCCCAGTTGCCTCCAATTGGAGTGGATGATTCAAAAGATCGCTTTGAGAAATATCCAGCTAGCTCGTTTGGAAATATTCCAGTAGTTGTATCTGGTGGCCAGATGCCGGATTCCATAATGTAGGTTTCCGAGGCATTCGCGAGTGTTTTGACATCTCTAGAAAATGAAGTGATCTTGGACTTTGTGGTGACCTTAATAAACGTCGGAATGGCCATGGCTGCAAGCAAACCGACGATGGAAACTGTGATCAATATTTCGATCAGGGTAAATCCGCGTTTCGTTTTCGAGTACATTCTCATGGTCTTCTTTGGCTGGCTCATAAAATTGGAATATCGAATTGAGCTGCCCTAAAACGGCAGGCCAATTCGATCTTTCTAAATACGGATCGAAATCGCTTTGCTGTTATAAAAACTGCAAAATTCGACCTAAAAGACCTTCTCTAGGGTGATAGCCAAAATCGAGATGGACGCTAGACTCTAGGTACCTTGAGAGGAGAGCTCAATTATCTGAGGGCAATAGTGGATCGCGACGGACATGGCTCTGACTTTTTAAATTACAACGTTGTAATATAAAAGGTTAGGGCTCTGCCTTCAAAAGGCGTAATATTTACTTGGCGGTCGTGTTGCGAAGACCGGGATATTGGGGTATTTCTACGAGGAACCTAGCGACTCTTTGAGGGCTTCGAGCTTTTCCCAACGTTTGTAGATGTTTTCGGTTTCGGAGTCGATTTTCGCGAATTGGCTTTTGGCAGTTTCAGCGAATGATGGTTCGGTTTTGTAGGTTTGAGGATCTGACAGTTTGGCGGCAATTACCTGGCGCCTTTTGTCGAGTTCTTCGATCCGCTCTGGCAATTCGTCCAGCTCTTTTTGCTCTTTATTGCTGAAGCGTTTCTGGCGGTTTTTCCAATCGCGGCGACTGTTTTTGGGTTTGTCGCTTTTTGACGATGCCTGGGCTTTGGCATTTTGTATTCGGATCTGCCAGTCTTCGTAGCCGCCTGGGTGTTCGCTCACATTGCCAATTCGGTCGATTACGATGAGACTGGTGACGGTGTTTTCCAGGAAAGCCCGGTCGTGGCTTACGAGAAGGAGTGTGCCGGGAAAGTCCATGATTCGCTCTTCGAGCAACTCTAGCGTTTCGGTATCGAGGTCGTTGGTGGGTTCGTCGAGAACGAGTAGATTGGCACTTTGGGTAAAGAGCTTGGCGAGTAGGAGTCGGTTGCGCTCTCCGCCGGAGAGCGTTTTGATGGATGCGCGGGCTCGATCGGGTGTGAATAGGAAGTCTTGAAGGTAGGTGATCACGTGGCGTTTGTGGCCATCGATGACTACGGATTCGTTTCCGTCCGCGATATTGTCGAAAACGGTTTTCGAATCGTCGAGCTGTTGTCGGAGTTGGTCGAAGTAGGCGACTTGCAGCTTCGTGCCGTGGACGACTTCGCCAGCTTCGGGCTCGAGAT
Organism: Candidatus Pelagisphaera sp.; assembly: GCA_051275055.1. Lineage (GTDB taxonomy): Bacteria > Verrucomicrobiota > Verrucomicrobiia > Opitutales > Opitutaceae > Pelagisphaera. The sequence continues at coordinate 3,144 of JBNMOQ010000103.1, read as the reverse complement.
CGCCTAGGAGCGTTCGGATCATTGTTGTTTTTCCAGATCCGTTTGGACCGACGATGCCTATCCGGTCGCCTCGCATGAGTTCGAGGGAAAAGGGGTTTAGGATCTGCTTGCCGCCGAGTGAAACGGTTACGTCCGTAGCGGTGGCGACTTTGCGTCCCGATTGATTTGTGTCTTGCATCGAGAAGCTGGCCTTGCCTTGGCGAGTTCTTTGGGCGGCTCGTTCGTCGCGCATTTTCTTGAGCGCTTTGACACGACCTTCATTTCGGGTACGGCGCGCTTTCACTCCTTTGCGGAGCCAGGCTTCTTCGAGGGAGAGCTTTTTTGCGAATGTCGCCTGATTCTTAGCTTCGGCTTCTAGGAGTTCCGCTTTGCGGTCGAGGTATGTGTCGTAGTCGCAGCGATAGCTCGTTACGGCGGCAAGATCGACTTCGACAATACGGGTGGCGACCTTACGAAGGAACGAGCGGTCGTGGGTCACGAAAATGATGGTGAGGTCGCTTTTTAGGAGAAAATTCTCGAGCCAAAGTATCGAATCGAGGTCCATGTGATTGGTCGGCTCGTCGAGAGCGAGGATCGCCGGTTCGGTGGATAGCGCTTTGCCGAGCAAGGTACGGCGTTTCTGTCCGCCAGACAGGGAGGTGAATTGACTATCAAGTTCGAGGCCCAGTTCTTTGGCTAGACGTTCGATCCGCTGTTCCATTTTCCAATGAGCATCGGGATCGAGATCTTCGTGTTCTAATCCGTTGCGCATTTGGGAGAGGGCTTCGCCGGCGCTGCCGAATCCGCTGGCGATGACGTCAAATACGTTTCCGCTAATGTCTTCGGGAATCTCTTGGGAGAGGGTGCTTGCTCCGCCTCCTTCGGGAAATGCGATGAGACCGGAATTCGGGCCGTAGACGCCCCCGATAACTTTTAAGAGGGTCGATTTGCCTGCTCCGTTTCGGCCGAGCACGCAGACGCGTTCTCCTTTGTCGATATGAAGGGAGATGGTATCCAATACGGGAGGCCCGCTGAAGCTAATCGTGATGTCTGTTAGGCTGAGAACTGGCATTTTAGAAGCCGCCTATTGGAGGACTTGTTGCGGTCGGAGCAACAGAAAACGAAATTGGGGAATTGAACCGCGAAGCTTTAGCTTGAAAGCCCGCACGGCTTCGATCACTTCTAGGTCCTTCTTCTCGAACTCCTTCTGACATGTCGAACTCCCTGCATAACGGTGTAATTGCAAATAATTTGGCGGATATGTATCGCTTTGCGGCTGACCGCTACGGTGACCTGCCGGCCTTCGCTTCTCGGATTGGGAAAGGCGTGTTCAAGCCGATTAGCTATCGCGATCTTTACGAATCTGGTTTGCATCTCGGGACGGCTTTGATCGAACTCGGAGTTGAGGCGAGGCACCACGTTGCGATTTTGGCGGATAATTGCGTCGAATGGAATATGGTCGATTACGGAATTTTGGTGGTGGGTGCTGCTGATGTTCCGCGCGGGACAGACGTAACGAATCAAGAGATTGAATACATAATCAATCACTCTGATAGTGAGATCGTGTTTGTGGAAAACAAGCGCTTGCTTGAACGTGTTATTACGTTGATGCCGCAGATGGATAAGGTCCGTCACTTGGTGTTGATGGACAGGAAGGTGGAAGCTCCGGTGGGGGTGTTGTCACTGCAAGGGTTGTTAGAGCGCGGTCGTTTGCTTCGTGAAGAAGGCGACCGGCAAGTTGAAGATCGAATGAAGCAAATCGCTCCGGATGATCTTTTTACTTTAATATACACTTCTGGCACGACGGGGACTCCCAAGGGCGTGATGTTGACGCATGCGAATATGGCGTCGCAGGTTAAGTTTCTTCCCTTCTCGCTTGAGACGAATGATCGTTTACTTTCGATATTGCCAGTTTGGCATAGTTACGAGCGGATATTTCAGATGATCGCTATTAGTAATGGTAGCTGTACGTATTTTACGAGTTTACGGAGTTTAGCGGATGACTTGAAAACCGTGAAGCCGACCATGATGGCTTCGGCTCCGAGACTGTGGGAGAATCTTTATCTCCGTATTTTAAAGAACGTTAACGAGTCGCATTGGATTCGTCGTGGTCTTTTCAGGGTGGCCTATTTCTGTTCGCGAATGGTCAAGGGTTCGCTCTTTTTTCTGCAAGGCAAGAAGATGGATCTTAAGGGGCGCAACTCAGTCGCTTCGGCTGGCTTGGCTGTTTTGCATGCGCTTCGGGTCTTGTTGTTTCTTCCGCCGTATGTCGCTTTGAATGCAGTTGTATTGGAAAAATTGAGACAGATTGTCGGAGGTAGTTTTAAGGGAACCGTATCTGGTGGAGGAGCTTTACAGCCGCATGTCGATGAGTTTTTCAACTACATTGGAATATGCGTGCAGGAAGGTTATGGGCTGACCGAGACCGCGCCGGTAGTCGCCGTGCGCACGCCTTCTCGCCTCGTCATCGGAACGGTTGGTCCTTTATATGAAAAGACGGAATTACGGATCATGGATCTGAATACGGGCGACCTCCTTTACCCGAACGTTTCAAACCCAGGCGAAGGTCGAGGGCTGAAGGGGGAGGTTCACGTAAAGGGACCTCAGGTAATGAAAGGCTATTACAAGAATGAGGAGGCCACGAATCGCGTTTTGAAGGGTGGGTGGTTGAATACGGGAGATATTGGAATTTATACATACAACGATTGCCTTAAGATCGTTGGTCGCTCGAAGGACACGATTGTGTTGTTGAATGGCGAAAACCTGGAGCCAATTCCTATCGAGGCGAAGCTTTGCGAGTCGCCGTTGATCGATCAGTGTATGGTTGTCGGGCAGGACCAGAAGCAATTGGGAGCCTTGGTCGTGCCGTCGCTCGAAGGATTTACGGACAAGGGTTTCTCAGCAGAATCCGTGGTTGCTTTGTCGGAAGACTCAAAGGCGTATGATCGAATTGTCCAAGAAGCGAAGCGGTTGATTTCTAAGGACAATGGCTTCAAAGCATTCGAGCATATTCACGGGATCGCGCTGCTCTCCAAGTCATTTGAAGTGGGCGAGGAGATGACCAATACGTTTAAGATCAAGCGTCACGTAGTTGACGAAAAGTACGGTGACGTGATCGAACGGATTTTTAATCCGTAGACTTCGGCGCGACCTTAGCGAACCAGT
>JBNMOQ010000102.1:0-15463 GCA_051275055.1 Candidatus Pelagisphaera sp. | reverse complement strand
TCACCAGGAGAGTCGTTGAGGCACGCTTACAGCGTACAGAAATGTTTTCATAGGTATCCTACGGCGCTGCCGCAGGCTAAGATGAGGCCGCGCCTTTGGCACTTTCTTTCGGTTGACGCGTATGCTCGCTGAGGCGACATTCTTGTTTTTGACGGGTCAGCGACCCATCCTACAATTGATCTTATCGAATAAAACGGACTTATTAAACAGTCTCTATAGAGAATTTGATAACCACTGATAACACCGATGACTAAGCTCATTTCCATCATATCAGTGTTCATCAGTGGTTAAAAAAATCCTAGCCGCGGACCTTCAGGCTCCTCTTTTGCATCAGCGGGCTTGAACGTTACTTCTGAGGCGATGCCCCAGTAGCTACGCGAGGGACTCGCGTGGCTCCACCTTCCCCCTCGAAAAAACTTTTTCTCAGAAAAATGTTAACCTTTTGCTGAAAAATGGGATTTGCCATGTAACACTCTCTTCATGGACCCCAAAGATACAGATGCCGCGATCGTTTCCCTACTGACTCAACACCAGCCTGCCCTGCACCTGTACGTCCAATCCCTGATGCCTGGCGATTCCACTTCGGAAGATGTCGCCCAGGAGACAAACGCCAAAATCTGGGAGAAACGCAGCGATTTCGAGATCGGCACCAATTTCAAAGCCTGGGCCTTCAGCATCGCTCGTTTTCAAGTGCGCAAATACCGCTTCGCCCAAGCCAAAGACACTCGACTCGTATTCTGTGACGAACTTGAAGATGTGATCGCCGACGAAATGGTCTCCGAGCTAGACGACTTGTCAGAGCACCAAATCGCTCTCCGCAGCTGCCTCCAAATGCTCAAACCAGCAGATCGCGAATTGATCCACCACCGCTACTTCAAGCGCACCCCGCTCAAAGAATATTCGATTCAAATAGGGCGTAGCATCGGCGGGCTGAAAGTTACGCTTCACCGTCTTCGAAACCGCCTTCAAATCTGCGTCGAAAAACGCATCGCGCTCAGCAAGGAGGTCCAAGCATGAATATCAACGAACGGAATCCACTAATCGACGAACTGCTCGACGGATCGATTTCAGAAGCCGATTTCCTCCGACTCGAAGCGGAAATGCGCGTCAATTCGGAAGCCAGACAGGCCTACTACCGACGCCTTAAACTCAACAACGCGCTCGCAATCGAAGCCGAAGGTCTCGTCGAAACCGCCGAGGCGCCTCTCATCCCTTTCTGGATCGAACATGCACGCGCTCTAGTCGGAATCGCCGCAATCGCGCTCTTCTCAATGATGGGCGTTCTAGGCTGGCAAATGAATCGCCCAACCAGCGCTTCCGAACTAACACGCACCGAACCAAGTGCCACTGGATTCGCCATTCTAGCCGAGCACTCCGATGCCGTTTGGAACAATCAGTCTTACCTCGATCGCGGTGACCTAATGCCGCAGGGCAATATCCAGATGGAATCCGGCATCGCCCAACTCGAGCTATTTAGCGGCGTTACGGTTATAATAGAAGGAGCCGCCGAATTCGAAATTCACTCGCCCATGGAGATGACCGTCGCCAAAGGCAAAATCCGCGCCCTAGTCCCCACCGCCGCCCAAGGCTTCAGAATCTCAACCGCTTCTGGCGATGTTGTCGACCTGGGAACTGAGTTCGCATTGGACGTCACTTCCGAACACGCCGACATGCACGTCTTGCAAGGTGAAATCGAATGGCACCCGACGTCCAAGGCAAAGCGCATGCTTACTGACGGCGAATCTCTACGCTGGACCACAGCGGGCGAACTCTCGCCTGTCAGCTTAGAATCCAATTCGTATCCATTAATGGGAGATTTCGCGCACCGATTCTCTACAAAACGCCAAGAACGCCAAAACGCCTGGAGAGAGCAAAGCGCTCTACTCGGCCAAGACCCGCGAATCGTCGCCTATTTCCCAATGAACCGTAACGATGCCTCCGGACGTCAACTAGTCGACGTATCTGGATCGGAACTACACGGAACCATCGTCAGCGCTCGAAACGCTGCAGACCGCTGGGAACAATCAGCCGGCTCCCTAAACTTCAGCCCGACCGGAAGCCGAGTTCGCGTCGCCATCCCTGGAGAACATCGCTCTCTCACATTCTACTGCTGGGCCCGAATCGATAGCCTCGACCGCATGTACAATTCCCTCTTCCTCACCGACGGACACGAGCTCAACGAACCTCACTGGCAGATAATGAACGACGGTCGCCTTTTCTTCTCAGTCAAAAAACAAAACGGAATCCCCGGACAGGGTGACGATAAGCACATCGCCTACTCCCCATCATTCTGGGACCCATCGCTCAGCGGGAAATGGTTCCAAATCGCAACTGTCTACAATGTCGACGAAAAGACGACCACTCACTACATAAATGGAGAAGTCATTAGCAAAGATCGCATAGCAGATCACTTCGTAGTGGAAACCGTCAAAATCGGCAACGCATCCATCGGCAATTGGAACGAACCCACCAGAGCCGACCCGCAATTCGCGCTACGCAATCTAAACGGAGCCATCGACGAATTCGCCATTTTCAACGAAGCCCTAAAAACCGAAGAAATCGCAGAACTCTACGAAAAAGGAAGACCGTAACCAAAAGACCACGCCTCTCCGTAGCTACCCCGACACGTCGGGGTGGACCCCATATCCAAACAATCAATTCATACTTACTTCGAAAACCTATTTCCAGCTTTACTGGAACCTATTTTCTGACGCAGGAAGGAACTAGCAAGTGAAACGAGCGATGACTATTAACAACGCTTCGCTTGTCCCGTCTACGCCGGGAATAGGTATCTCTGACGAGACAATAAGTTCGATCGGCTACCTTTTTACTCAGTTTCAATTCCAATAATCCTTACTCCACTTTCCCAATACAAACCGAATGAACCGCCCAAATCTCAAAATGATTTCCGCATCCCCCAAACAACTGACAATAGCTCTCATCGCGCTCGCAAGTCTGCTTCCCCTGTCCCTAGCCGACGAACAAGCCGACAACGAACGCCACTTCACACTCAAGGTATTGCCCACGCTTTCCGAAAAGTGCTTTGGTTGTCACGGCGCGCCCGGCAAGGAGCTCAAGGGTGAATTCACACTTACTTCCCGCGAAGACCTCCTAAAAGGCGGCGAAAGTTTCGACGACGTTCTCATCCCAGGAGACGCCGAGTTCAGTTTCATGATGGAGACCGTACGCTGGGATGACCCCGACTACGAAATGCCGCCCAAGGAAAACGATCGCCTTTCCGAACAGCAAATCGCAGATCTCGAAAAATGGATCAACGACGGAGCGCCCTGGCCAAACAGCGATCGCATGCAAGAAATTCGTCTCGCGGAACGCGACATCGAAATCAACGAAGAAGGCATGCTCTTCAAGAGTTCAGGCGGGCTTGCCGACGAATGGACCTACCGCCGCTACAAGCCCGAAGACATGTGGGCATTCATGCCGGTCGAAAAACCAGCAACGCCTTCACTCAAATCTAAATCCGACAATCCCATCGACGCATTCGTTGGAACAAAGCTAAAGGAATCGGGATTCAAGCCAGCGCCGCAAGCGGACTCCAAAACCTTGATACGCCGTGCGACGTTCGATGTTACCGGATTGCCCCCGACTCCCGAAGAAGTCACTACCTTTCAAAAAGCATTCAAACGAAACGCCGATAAGGCGTGGGCCGAATTGGTCGATAGCCTTCTTGAAAGCCCTCGATACGGCGAACGCTGGGGTCAGCACTGGCTCGACGTCGCTCGCTATGCAGACACCGGAGGCATGTCGAACGATTACGAACGCTCCAACGCTTGGCGCTACCGCGACTACGTCATCCGTTCTTTCAACGAAGACAAACCCTACAACGAATTCGTCGTAGAACAAGTCGCCGGCGACGAATTGGCCAATGCATCCGTCAGCGATCGACTCAACGGAGACAAAGACGCCATCGACAAAATCCACAACACCGGCGACTACACCGAACAAGAAGTTGAATGGATGATCGCTTCAGGCTACCTTCGAATGGGCCCTTGGGACTCAGTGATGGTCGAAAAACCAGAAGCTCGCCAGATCTACATCGACGACATCGTCAACTCCGTTGGTCAGACATTTTTGTCGACAACCATGCGCTGCTTCAAATGCCACGATCACAAATTCGATCCACTGCCGACGAAAGACTACTACCGAATATACGCCGCATTCTCGGGAACGCAACTAGCAGAGCGACCAGCCGCATTTCATCCGGATGAAAATCTAAACGGCCTGGAAGAAGGTCAGGAAATGGTCGAGCGCTTGCACAAATACGCTGCCGGCAAGATGAACGGACTAAAAGACAAACGCGAAACCGCAGCGAAAGCATGGTTTGCGGAACGGGATCTCGATTACATAAGTCACGAAGATCGGAAAGAGCTGGACGACGAAGTTAAACCTCCCCGCGACATTGGTTTAGACTACGTCGACGAAGGTGAACTCAAAGTTCGCGAGCAAGACGACTGGATTTGGAATCGCCGAAAAGAACGCTACGAACCAATGGTTCAGAGTGTATTCAATAGTCCAGTACCAGCATCAGTTAACGCTCGTAAGTTACGCGTTAATGACAAGCTGGACGAGAAGGAGTCGATCGAAAACTTCATCCTAATGGGCGGCTCGCTTAAAGCTCCCGGCGACAAAGTATCTCCCGGCGTCTTGAGCGCTCTCGGAATTCCAGTCGAAGGCGCCGGCGACGATCCCTACGTAATCCCAGAGGACTTCGACGGAAGACGCCTATCCGTCGCAAGATGGATCGCCGATCCCCGCAACTCCCTCACGAGCCGCTCTTATGTGAATCGCATTTGGCAGCATCATTTTGGCAAACCGCTAGCAGGAAACCCGAACAATTTCGGAGCCAAAGGTGGCAAGCCAACTCATCCCAAGCTTATGGACTGGCTCGCATCCGAGTTCATCGATGGCGGTTGGAAGATCAAGCGCATGCACCGCCTCATCATGCTTTCGGATACCTACAAGCAATCGAGTCTACATCCTGACAGAAAGAAACTGGAAACCAAGGATCCGAATAACGACTTATTCGCCTCCTATCCACCCCGACGCCTCACCGCCGAAGAGCTTCGCGACGGAATGCTCAAGATCACTGGAGAATTGAATACAGAAATGGGCGGTTTCCCAGTCATGCCGGAAATCAATATGGAAGTGGCTCTGCAACCTCGCATGATCCAGTTCTCCATTGCTCCCGCCCACCAACCCTTCAATACGCCGGATAAACGAAACCGGAGAAGCGTCTATGCCTACCGAGTGCGCGGCCAAGCCGATCCATTCCTGGAGATATTCAATCTCCCAAACCCGAATGACTCATGCGAAGCCAGAGACGCCGCATCCGTTTCACCGCAAGCCTTCACCATGCTCAACAGCGATATGGTAACGGATCGCTCCATCGCATTTGCAGATCGACTCTTAAAAGAAGAAAACAGTTTCTCCAACCGCGTTCGAAAAGCATTTGAACTAGCGCTCTCCCGCCCGCCAAGCAAGCAAGAGCAAAAACGCATGCTCGCCTACGTCGAGGAAATGCGATCGTATCACGAAACCAATCATCCAGAACCCACCAACTACCCGACGAAAATCACTCGTTCCCTAGTAGAAGAGTTCTCCGGAAAACCATTCGAATACGAAGAGATCCTTCCCGCATTCGAAAACTACACGCCCGACAAAAAGGCGACCGACGTAGACGCCGACACCCGCGCCCTAGCAGACCTCTGTCTAGTCCTCTTCAACAGCAACGAATTCGTGCATGTTTATTAGCATTTGGCTTTTAGCATATAGCGATTAGTTTTTTTTGTTATGAAGGATTATAAAACTCTAGTATTTTGGCAAAAAGCTCATCAATTCGTTTTGAATCTCTATTCAGCTACTCATTCATTCCCAGAAGATGAGCGCTTTGGATTAATTTCACAAATACGCAGAGCCGCAGTCTCGATTCCATCAAACATTGCCGAAGGGTGTGGCCGACAAGGAGACGCCGAGTTAAGGCGTTTTCTACAAATCTCGATGGGCTCCGCCAGCGAAGTTGAGTACCAACTACAGCTCTCAAAAGACCTAGGTTATTTGAATTCGAATGACTACTCGAAACTAAACGCAGAACTTATAGAAACAAAGAAAATGCTCAACGCATTTATACAAAAGCTAACAGCCAATCGCAAACAGCCAACAGCTAACAGCCAACAGCCAACAGCCAACAGCTAACAGCCAACAGCTAACAGCCAACAGCCAATCGCTAAAAGCCAACAGCCAACAGCCAACAGCTAACAGCTAACAGCCAATCCATTCATGAAATCTCCAATTTGCTCTCGCCCCATATCAACCCCTCATTCGCGACGCGATTTTCTTTGCGGCCTAACCGCATCCCTCGGTTCCCTGGCTATGACTGATATGCTCGCCAAGGACACCGTCATCAAACCCGGGCCACTATCGCCCAAGGCTCCCATGCTGCCAGCTAAAGCCAAGTCGGTCATCATGCTTTTCATGGAAGGCGGTCCTGGGCACATGGATACGTTCGACCCGAAGCCCGAACTTCAGCGCATACACAAGTCGGAGTCTAAACTCAAAAAGGACGGTCCATTCAAATTTTTCGTAGGAAGCCCTTTTAGTTCACGTCAAGTCGGCCAATCCGGAATCGACATGTGCGACCAATGGAAATACATGGCCGACCCGGAAGTCGCCGACGAGCTCTGCAACTACCGCGGATGCCAGGCCGAATCGGTCAATCACCCGGAAGCGCTTTTCCACATGAACACCGGCAGCCGACTCGGAAGCGATCCCGCTCTTGGAGCCTGGACCACCTACGGCTTAGGTTCGATGAACCAGAATCTACCGGGTTATGTTGTAATGACCGAACTGGCGATGCCCCAAGGCGGATCTGGCAATTGGTCTAACGGTTTCCTTCCTGCCCATTACCAAGGAACGCGCCTCAGACCAGAAGGCTCTCCCATCCTCGACCTCAAGTCCCAGCCAAACAAAACGCGCGAGCACCAACGCAAGGCACTGGACGAAATGGCGTTCTTGAATCAACAGCACGCGGATATGCATCCAGAACATGCAGACCTCGCTGCTCGAATGGAAAGCTACGAGCTAGCCTATCGCATGCAAACCGAAGTACCTGATGTAATCGATTTAAAAAAGGAGCCCGAGCACATTCGTGAAATGTACGGTATGAACGACGAGGATACAAAAGTATTCGGTCGCCAGTGCTTGATGGCACGAAGACTCATCGAAGAAGGCACGCGCTTCGTTCAAATCTTCTCTGGCGGATGGGATAGTCACGATTATCTCGAAGAAGGCCACACCTCGCGTATCCGAAGCGTGGATCGCGGAATGGCAGCTTTGATCAAAGACTTGAAGCAACGTGGAATGCTCGATGACACCCTCGTCATTTGGACAGGCGAATTCGGACGTACGCCCGACAACAACAAACGCGGAGGTGTGTATTCACTCGGCCGCGACCACAATGCCAATGCCATGACAATGCTCATGGCAGGCGGAGGCGTTAAAAAAGGCGCCGTAGTAGGCGCGACAGACGAACTCGGAATCAGCGCCGTAGACGTAGTTCACCCGATCCGCGACCTACACGTCACCCTCCTCCACCTACTCGGTCTCGATGACAACAAACTGACCTACCTCCACGGCGGACGCTACAAACAGCTCTCGCAATTCGGAGGCCAGCTAATCCCCGAACTGATCGCCTAGCCAATTCGAAGATTCGGCACCCGCGCCGCACCGCGAATGAAGATCCCTCTCGAACAAACGCGGCATGGTGCAAGCTTCAGCCCTACAATAAATCCGAATTCATGAAACTCCCCTTTCTACTCCTCATCCTTCATACTTCAACCTTCATACTTCTCACCTCCCTCCACGCCCGGCCGAACGTCATCTTCATCGTAACCGACGACCAAGGATACGGCGATATGTCCTGCCACGGAAACCCCTGGCTCAATACCCCAAATTTGGACCGCCTACACGACGAAGGAATCAGTCTGGACGACTACCATGTCGACCCCTACTGCACGCCAACCCGAGCTGCCCTATTGAGCGGACGCTATAGTACACGCGTTGGCACCTGGTCAGTGACGGAAGGTCGACAATTACTCGAGAAAGACGAGACTACCATGGCTGAAGCATTCAACGCTTCTGGTTACCGAACAGCCATGTTCGGCAAATGGCATCTAGGCGACGCTTTCCCTTATGCTCCACGGTTTCGAGGATTTGATGACGTCGTTTGCCACAAAGCTGGAGGAGTCGACGAAATCGGCAACCCAGTTGGAAACGACTATTTCGACGACACTTACTATCGCAACGGCAAGGCGGAGAAATTCGATGGCTACTGCACGGATATTTTCTTTCGCGAAACCCTACGATTCATCAAAGAAGGCGTAGACGAGAAATCAAAGCAGCCCTTCTTCGTCTATCTCCCGCTCAACGCCATGCACGGCCCCTTCACCGTAGCCGACAAGTTTTCCGATCCATTTCGCAAACAAGGCGTCCCGGAATCCCGTTCGGTTTTCTACGGCATGATCCAAAACTTCGACGAAAACCTCGGCAAACTCCTGGGTTCCCTAAAACAATGGGGCATTGATGAGGATACCCTCGTCGCCTTCATGGGCGACAACGGAACCGCTGCAGGCTCCGACGGCAAACTCGATTCGGACGGCTTCAACGCCGCGATGAAAGGAAAGAAAGGCAATGTCTACGAAGGCGGCCACCGCGTTGCCTGCTTCGCTCGTTGGCCTCAAACCTTCAAGCCCGGAGGCAGCATAGATAATCTAACGATGCACATCGACTGGCTTCCTACCTTAACCGAACTCTGCGACCTAAAAGCACCGAAGAACTTAAACTGGGACGGACGCAGCATCGCTTCACTCCTCGAAGGCAAAAACAAGAATTGGAAAGAACGTTCCATCTTCGTCTCAAAACAAGCCGACCAGTTGAGCCTCTGGAAACCAGGAGGAAACAACCTTTCAAAGTATCCACATTTCGCAGTGCTTACCGAAAAATGGCGCTTCGTCGACGGCGAGCTCTACGATATCAATGCCGACCCAAGCCAAAGAACCAACGTCGCCAAGCAGCACCCTGAAGTCACTCAAACCCTATACGCAGAATATAAGCAGTGGTTCGAAGACGTCAGCGAAGAAGGAGCCCCGTTCAATCGTTTCCTCCTCGGCGCCCGCGAGGAAAATCCAACCCGATTCACAACACGCGATTGGCACCCCACCGACGGCGGCGTCATCTGGAAGATGCCACTCGTCGAAGATGACTCCCTATTCGTAAACGGATTTTGGGCCGTCGACGTACAACGCTCCGGTAGATACGAAATTCGCATCGCCCGCTTCCCCGAAGATGCGGAGTCACCCGCAAAGGCAAATCAAGCACGTATCCAAATTGGCAATATAGATCAAAAGATCAAACTAGACCCAAGTGATGTATCCGCCACCTTCAAAACCAATCTAAAAAAGGGCCAAACAAAACTCCAGACCTGGCTCCGCGACGCCGAAACCGGCAAAGAACGCGGAGCCTACCATATCAAAGTAACGCGATTGTAAGAGCCGATGGTAGCGGCCGATCTCCGAGCGACCACCTCAAGAAAAAATTAACATCGTTCGCTTCGCTCTCTAGATCTCGCTACGCGAGAGCATGATCCCGATAAATCGGGAATATGATTACTCTACCAAAAGCGACACTACTAACAATGTAAGCAACCCAGTCATCATGCTACCGCGACTTGTCTCGGCGCAGCTCTGCGAAGACGGAAGCGGTATCCTGCATCGCCGCAGGAGCGTATCCTGTTAAAACCCAAACCCGTTTCCCTTCGAATCCAGCTATCGCTTGCGCTTACCAAACGTTACCTCCGAAATCGATGGAAAGTCCTCTAATTGGGCACAGTACCAACAAAATCGAAGACCACGAATAGATCACTTCTAGTAATCACGCAGAGTCATTGTTGTAGATGACGGGCATCTGTCCGCTCCACTTATCCCACACAGCTTCCTCGGTTACTAGATCCGCCATGAAATGGGCAACGTTGATACGACTTGTCTTCCCTGCATCGAAGATCGCGCTTCGTATCGGCGAACAATGCAGTTCATATTCTGAAACCGCATCTTCATCTATTAATCCGTCCGGACGAACAGCTACCCACTCGACCGCATTATCTTTCTGGCCAATTTTGGTTCGTAGATAATCCGCTGCATTTTCGTTGTCCACATGCGGTGGAACCAAAAGACGGAGCAAACCGATAACGCAGCGCTGAGCAAACGAGATAGGTTCATCAAGATCGCGGTTCCGATTACCAGTGGTATTCATGAGTACAAATTTGGTAGGGGCCTTTGAACGATTGCTCGTAATCGCATTGCACAATCGGCGGGTAGCCTCGGTCACAAGTCGACGCGGTTGTCCATAGATGCCCCTGAAGCTCAATGTGTGCCCCAGGCAGGAAACCACCGCGACACAATCACTGGCATGCTCAGCCATATCAGTATCGCTTAAATCTAAAACACTAGCGTGAATCAATGATAGGTTTTCATTTCCCGCCATGCTTTCCGAAAAACTTCCGGGAGATCGCACAATAGCCTTAACGCGGCAACCTCTCACAAGCAGCTTTCCCACAAGCAGCCGACCAGTCGCTCCACTTGCCCCAACCACAAGTACCTGTATCGCTTCGTTCGTATTCATATTTCCAATAAGTCCATTTTACACACCGAAAACGAGCCCGAACTAAAACCTGCCTATCGTCAATAGATCATCAGCAACCCAATCATCATGCTACCGCGACTTGTCTCGGCGCAGCTCTGCGGAGACGGAAGCGGTATCCTGCTGCGACGTAGAAGCGTATCCTGTTAAAACCCAAACCAGTTTCCCTTCGAATCCAGCAACTTAAACAAAGAAAGTTTTTAACATAGTTCGCTTCGCGAGAGCATGATCCCGATAAATTCGGAGCAAGGTTAAGATAAGTCGTGTATTCGCTTCTAACTACTTAGTGAATACATATCCCCGAAAGAGTAGCTCCCTTTCATTCTTCAAACATGGCCCCAAGATCTCTAGCTCCATGAAGAATGCGGACAATCTGTAAACCTGATTCCGTTCTTTGGAAGAAAATAACATACTTTCGAAACGGAACGCTTAAGAAATTTGGATAGAGTTCAACCCTAGTTCGTCCAACACCATCAAGTTCTGAGAGATCGACGCATCGCTGGTAAATCTTATTGATGAAACTATCCGCCTTCATCGGACTATCTCTCGCGATGTAATCCCATATTTCATCGAGATCGCTTATCGCTTCGTTGGAAATCACCAACTTTCTAACCACGGATTCGCTCTCTTCCCTGCGACTTAATCTTATCCATAAGCGAAGTCGTCATTTCTTCAGACCTTCCAGTTCGCAACTGTTCAAGACCAACTTGTAGATCAGACTTTAAATCCGTGAGTTTTCGCAGTCGTTCTTCTTCAAATTGATGGAGTATCCTCAGCGCATCTCTAACGACTTCGGAAGACGAACTGTACAGTCCCGTCTCAACCTTTGACTGCACCCATTTTTCTAGTTGAGGCGTAAGCGATACATTCATCAGGAAATCCTTCCCGGATAACCAAAAATGTCAATCTTCGTTATTCAACTAAGAACGACTCTACTTAAAAGGACAACAACCCAATCATCATGCTACCGCGACTTGTCTCGGCGCAGCTCTGCGAAGACGGAAGCGGTATCCTGCAGCGACACAAGAGCGTGTCCTGTTAAAAACAAAAACCCGCCCCCCCTCAATCCGGTAGCTCAGTCGCTAGAATATTCCGGATATCGATACTCATTTCGCGCTTAGGGTGAACCTGAATTCCGATCGGGCCTTCGGGGATAATCGTCTCGGACTCGTAAGTCATGATTTCCGTGCCATTTAGCCAAGTCGTGTAACTCGAACCGATAACTTCTACTTTCAACGTATTCCACCCTGTCATATCGAGCACGCCCTTAGCGGTCTCTACTTGAATAGGGTAACCCTTTTGAGCAGGAATGTAAGGCAAGGCGGTCATGTCTCGTTTCAAACTTCCCGATTCACCAATTTGTATTTGTTCTTTGGAGTCGCGCAAAAATATCCCCGAATCGATACGGCCTTCTCCAAATTTGAAATCCATTTGAACGATGAAATTCCGATAGGATTTTTCCGTCACGATGATGTCCCCTTTTTGCTCCGGGTCATTCTTCGCATGCAGAATTCCATCCGAAACTGTCCAACACGCCTCCAGCTCGGTTTTCCACCCAGTCAAATCCTTGCCATTGAAAATCGGGGCAAGTTCCGGCCCGCTCGAGCAGGCAGTTAACAGGAGGGCTAAGAGAGGTAACAAAACGAGTGATTTCATAATAAGAAGGGCTGAGAGAAACATTCAAAACACAGTTATCACAACAATAGCCACACGCTTCGAGAACATTCTCAACCCCCCAATCTCCGACCATAGGAAACCCTCAAAAAGAAAACCTATTTCTCGCAACGCGAGAACCTATTGGCTCCACGCAGCGGAGACACAAGGTCTCCGCCTCAGCGGAACCGTTGATAAAACTCCTCAACCAAAATAAGTTTTGGTCAACGCTCTCTATGTTCGCTTGTTGTTTCTTCGAAACAAATAGGTGTCCCTACGGGACAATATGTTTATCACCAAGCTGGTCTCTAAGCCATCAGAGCCTCGAGGCGCTTACCGTACTCTACGTAGACTCGATAGCACTCGTCCCAATTGACGACTTCGCCTGGCTTGGCGTGAAAAACCGTCGCTACGTGTGGTTCGATCGCAACCCAGCCGTCGTATCCATTATCAAATGCATCGGTCAGGATTTCCTTAACGCGAGCTAGGCCATCGCCTGGCATCGTGTACTCGGGCTCCACGTCGTCGCTTATCGGATTCTGACAATCCTTCACGTGAATGTGGATCACATGTTCGCGTACTGCTTTCCAGAATTCGAACGCGTCTTGCCACGGGAAGGTTCCATCGGCCTGCGGCTTAGAACGATCACGCTGAAAAACAGGGTTTCCCGTATCGAAAACCAATTTCAAACCAGGTACTTCCTCGACCAGTCGCAAGCTGTGCTCTGCGGAAAAGCCACCCCAGTTCATACAATTCTCGTGAACCGCCGTAAGTCCTGCATCAGAGAAACGCTTGACGATTTCGCGAAGCCGGCGAAACCGTTCAGCTTCGTTCTGATCTTCGCCCCATGGATTTTGAGCATAGGACATGATACGAACCATATTCGTACCCAATCGTTGCATACGCGGAATGCAGCGTTCGATTTCGCCCAGAGCTATTTCGAAATCCGAATCGATCGTTTTCCCCCAATTCGCGATAAGCGAACCGATTTCCGGAATCACGATACCCGCTTCATCCAATTGATCCGCCGTCCGAGCAAAATCCTCCTCCGGCATCTCATGAATATTGAATTCGCCAATCATGCGAGCCGAGATGGCGGTCCAGCCAAGTTCTTTCGTCGCTTTAATCTGCGTTGCTAAATCGCGTGATGCCTCATCGGCAAATCCAGTCAGTTTCATAGTATCGTTTAGTATCGGGGTAAAAGTGTAGACAATGGCTGTGTCGCAAATCCTCAATCGGATCAAGCCAAAGGTGAATCCGCTTTTCCCAAGGAGCCCTTTTATTGGCTTCGCCCGGTAGGACTGCTTGCGTGCGGGGCGTATAGCCTGAAAGGCGAAGACTTGTCCCAAAGCAGCCGTGGTCGTCGCATCTACTGCTGCGGTTGCTCGGGACGAGCAACCCTACCATCAACGCATTGATCGCTAAACCAATCTCGACCCTCTTTGCGTCTTAGCGGCTTTGCGTGAAACAAATTACCTCCGACCGCTCCCCTACCTTAAAGAATTGAACCCCAGAGTTAAACTTACATCATAGACTACCTATGATTCTCAAACCCCTCGTTTTTTCCGGCCTACTCTTCGCTGCAGCGCTAACCGCCCTCCATGCCGACAATCGCCCCAACATCGTTTGGCTGATGGCCGAGGACATTGGGCAGGACTTAGCCTGCTACGGCATGAAGGGCCTCCAGACCCCAACCCTCGACCAACTCGCCGCTGAGGGACGCAAGTACAACAACGCCATTTGCGCCAATCCTATCTGCTCTCCCAATCGCTCTGCTATGATGGTCGGCGTCAATCCGACCATCATCAACGCCCACATGCATCGCAGCAACCGCGACCAACCCCTGCCCGCTCCCTACAAGCCAATCACCTCCTATCTCCGCGACGCTGGCTACACGACCCTCATCGGGCACGATCTGGTTTTCGAAAAAGGCCGCAAGATCGACTGTAATTTCAAAACTACAACCACTGGAACTTACGATGGCGTTAATTCATTCGGCATCTTCGACGAAGCGCGTTCCTTCGAAAAAGGCGACGGCCCCTTCTTTACTCAGATCCAACTCAAAGCAACTCACCGCGGCGATTGGTGGAACGGCATGCGCAAGGCCTCCAAGGACCCCGTTTCAGTTAACGAAATCGAACTACCTCCCTACATCGCCGACACACCCAAAACGCGCCTCGACTGGGCGACCTACCTCGACACCGTAGAGTTCATCGACAACGAAGTCGCTCAACTCATCGAAGACCTTAAAGACAAAGAGTTGCTCGACAATACGCTCATCATCTTCATCGGCGACAACGGTCGCTGCAACCTACGCGGCAAGGGATACCTCCACGAACCCGGCGTCCGCGTTCCCATGATACTTTGGGGGCCTGATCATCTCGTAAAAAAGGCGGAGATAAACGACATGGTAAGCGTTCTCGATATTTCCGCGACGATCCTTCACCTAGCAGGAGTCAAACTTCCCGACTACATGGACGCGCGACCTTTGATTGGAACCGACAAGCCAATGTCCCGCGAATACGTCTACTCCGCCCGCGATGCCTGGGACGAGGTCAACGAATGCATGCGTTCGATTTCGACTCCACGATTCTCATACATTCGCAACTACATGTCCGAACTGCCTTACGACCAAGGGCAAGCCTACTTGGACTTTCACCGCCCCGCCATCCACGAAATGCGACGCCTGAAAGCCGAAGGAAACTTAAAGGGCGACGCCGCCCTATTCCTCGCGGAAAGCAAAGACCCCGAAGAGCTGTACGACCTGGAGAACGATCCGCATCAACTCGTCAACTTGGCAGGGAATCCTGAATACGCAGACACGCTCGCTAAAATGCGCGGACAACTCGCCGAATGGCAATTCAACCACGACGACCTCGGAATGAAAGACTACCGAACGCGCACCACCGAAATAAGCCTAGCCGGCAACATTAAAAAATGGCTCGAAGCGAACCGCCCTGAAGAATGGCAACGCATCCTAGACGGCGAAATCGGCGATAGCTACAAAGCCTGGGGCGCCCAAGCACGGAAGTAGGATTGAATCAAATAAGTCAAGGTAGCGGGCGGAGGCCGGGCGGGCCCAATGACAAAACCCGGTGGCGCG
>JBNMOQ010000101.1:0-15563 GCA_051275055.1 Candidatus Pelagisphaera sp. | reverse complement strand
AATTCGGGATCCAATCGTCGATATCGCTCGCATAAACGACCACTCCACTGTTGGTGCCTTCGGCGGTTTTGAATTCAAGGTCGATGATGAAATTATCGTATTCCTTGGGGCTCCAAATGTTGTGGTCTTCCGAGGCGGTAATGATTCCGTCGCTAATGCTCCAGACGCCTTTCGGGTCCTTGGCATTAGAAAGGTCGGCATTGAAGAGATCATTCCATCCTTCGCCGGAAGTGTCGGGATGAACGCCTGGCTCAGGAGACGAACAACCAAGAAGGAGTAGAAAGGAGGCTATGGGGAGGGTAGGAAAACATTTCATGCATTACATTTAGAATGCCTTTTTGGATACGAACTCAAGACTCAAATAGAAAAGGCTCCTTCTGTATGGAAAGAGCCGGTTGGTATAGAAGTCGAATTGATCGCTGAATCGAACTATTTCAAAAGCGCTTGGTACTTGTCCTTGTTGCCGATCATTACGAGGACTAGGAGGACAGCGACGACAATCGAAGGTGGTAGTCCTGCGGGATCTAGCGTTATGTGGAAAAGTAGGATATTAAATACGATCGCTGAGAGAATAACCGTGACGAGACCGACGAGTTTATTGGTCGCGAGTAGAATGGCTGAGGCAAGATAGATGATGCCAAGTATTGGGAACATGTGGACGCCTGTTAGACCGATCATGTAATTCATCGGGGCGGATCCGGGTGCATATTCTGGCATAGGCATGAAGCCTGCGAATTTGTTAATTCCGAAAATCAATAGTGCGAGAGCGAGCACGTAGCGTGCGTAGAGGGTGGCTTTTTCCATAGGTATATGTGGGTTATAGGAGGGAGGTTCGTTTGGTAGACGATTGAACCGGCCGTTTGATTGTTCTCAAGAAATTCGACTTAAGCGGTATCGAGTGTGGGCGTTTCGCTCTTGAGCTTTCGCTTGACGAATTTCGTCAGCAATCCTCGCTTGGGAGCCGCCATCCAGACGAGTCCGAATATGAAGCCGGCGATGACGGTCATGCCTCCGGCGATCGATGCTTCAAGCCAGGTGGCCAGATGGAAACCGAACACGGCGTAGAGCATTGAGAATAGGGTTGAAAGCCAGATCGCTTTAGGAAGGCGGTCGGTGAGAAGTAAAGCGGTCGCTCCGGGGAAAATGATCATCGCTATAACCAATACGACTCCAACCGATTCGAAGGAGCTGACGATTACGACAGATAAAAAGAGCGTCAGTCCGTACTGGTAGCGAGTGGGATTGATTCCAAGCGAGGCGGCGAGACCCGGGTCGAAAGAAGTGACGAGCATTTCCTTGAAAAAGGCGATGAGCAGTACAATCGCGATCAAGCCGATAATGGCCATGCGGACAACCGGTTCAGGTCCTATCTCAACTCCTCCGAACATGGCAATGTCTTGAAGTGGGATGAATCCGAGCTCGCCGTAAAGTACGCATTCTGCGTCGAGATCGATCTTGTCGGCGAAGACCGAAATCAGAATGATCCCGACCGCGAAAAGGCTTGAGAAGACGATTCCAATCGCCGCGTCCGGCTTGATGCGAGAGGAGTGGCGAATTGCTTCAATCAAGGCGACTGTCGTGATTCCAGCGGCGATAGCACCAAGCATCATCGGGAGCGTGTCTCGGGAGTTGGTGAGCAAAAACGCGATTGTGATGCCTGGCAATAGGCTGTGGCTAATCGCGTCGCCAACCAGAGCCATACGTCGGAGGATGACAAAGCAACCTACCAGTCCGCAAGTTCCGGATACAAGAAACCCCATCAGGACTATCCAAAACGTATTGTCGCCGTACTCGGTCCAAGGTTGGACGAATACGGTGTGCCAATCGAAATCTGGAAAGAAGTGTTCGCGCATCTGATTAAGGATGAAGTATGAAAGATGAATGATGAAATACTTGGGTCATTGAATATCGTCTACAGATTGATGGCATCTCGGTTGGGGATGAGTTTCCCGTGAGGGTCGTGGATTGGGTTTTTGAGGCGGGCTTCGATACGGAGTACTATATCTTCGCCGAGATGATGCTCGGTGTCTTCGGCATCATCATGAACGTGGTCTGTTTGGTACTGAGCCGCGTTGGTTAGGTAGAGCTCCCAGAGGCGATGGTTGCGGACGATCTCACAGGCGCGGTACCAGCCTGGTTTTGTAAGTTCGAATTGGGCTTTGCCGCTCATTTTCGTTCTATTTTCTGTATTTAATCGCAAAGCCATGCCGGCTTTTACGAGGTTTCCGATTTCCGTTTCGGTCTCGTGGAGGCTTGCATTGCGTTCGGTAGCGAGTTTGCCCACTTCGAAAACCTTTTCCTTAAAATCGAAGCTCTCGCTTAGATGGAAGACGGCTTTGAGCGTATTCTCGAGAGCGATACGTTTGCGTTGATTGCGTCGTCGTAGAACTTTGGGTAGTAAACCGTGTCGAGGCCCGAATAGGAGGGCGAGTAAGAATATACCCGTGGCACTAAGAACGATAAAGGGACCGGTTGGCAGATTGTTGGACAGATAGGAAATGAATGCGCCGAGGGCTCCCGATAGCATTCCGAAAGCCGCTGCGAGAACGAGCATCCAGTGCATGCGATCGGTTAGTAGAAAAGCTGCGGCTGCAGGAGTGATGAGCAAGGCCGAGACGAGGACCACTCCAACGGCCTGGAGCGATACGACGACCGCGAAGGTCAACAAAGCCATGAGGACGTAGTGCAATACCTTCACCGGCATTCCAAGCGCTTGGGCGAACCCACTATCGAAGCTGATGACTAGGAACTCTTTGTAGAAAAGCAAGATGACGACGACTGTAATGATAGAAATGATACCAAGGAGTCGAATGTCTCCAGAGGACAGGGCCGCGGCTTGGCCGAAGAAAAATTTGTCGAGTCCGGACTTGTTGCCCATGGCCAAATTTTGGATGACGGTGGTCATGCAAATACCGAGTCCGTAGAACCCAGCCAGGACCATTCCCATGGCACTGTCTTCTTTGAGATGAGTGGTTTGTTTAATCCAACCCACGAGGGCGACGCCTAAGATTCCGGCCGCAGTTGCTCCGATGAATATGGCCCAGGGATCTTTCGACGCATTCCAAAGGAAGCCCATAGCCACGCCGGGCAGGACGGCGTGCGAGAGAGTATCACCGAGTAGGGAGAGTTTACGAACGACCAGGAAACTGCCGAGAATTCCGCAGCAAAAACCAATCAACAATGAACCAATCAGTGCAGTGCGAACGATTGGTTGCTGGAAGGTGAAGAAGTCTAGGGCCTGTTCCGTCCAGGATGTTTCCGAGATTTCGCCGATCTTGGCCGCATGGGCAAAGAGCGGCAAAGCTAGGAGGACTAGCGCAAAGAGAATCTGTTTTCCTGTGCGGTTCATTGACCTACATTGTCGCGCGTATCGCCATCGAATTTCTTGCGAGCTCGACTGAGGGCGACTTCGGAAAGAATACTTAGACGGCCGCCGTAAGCGTTTTGTAGATTCTCGAAGGTGAACACATCTTCGGTCTTTCCGTAGGCTACGACGCGCATATTCAATAAGAGGATACGATCAAAGTAGTCTGGGGCAGTTGTGAGGTCGTGATGCACGACGATGAGCGTTTTGCCCTGAGCTTGTAGTTCGCGAAGGATTTCGATGATGGCAGCTTCCGTGGTCGCGTCTACTCCAACGAAAGGTTCGTCCATTAGATAGAGATCGCTTTCCTGGGCGAGGGCTCGGGCGAGGAATACACGTTGTTGTTGGCCGCCGGAAAGGTTGGAGATCTGACGAGTGGCGTAGGATTCCATCTTCACTTTCTCCAAACAGTTCATTGCAATTTCCTTGTCGGCTTTGCTCGGTCGCTTGAAAGGACCGAGACGGCCGTAGCGTCCCATTAGGACTACATCGAGAGCGTTGACCGGAAAATCCCAATCGACGGATTCGCGTTGCGGGACGTAGCCGATTCGCGTGACTGCTTGCTTGAAGGGCTTTCCGAAAACCTTGATCCATCCGCTGGATACGGGAAGCAAACCCATGATGGCTTTTATGAGAGTCGACTTGCCGGCTCCATTGGGGCCGACGACTCCGACTATTGAACCTTTGGGGATTTCCAGGTCGATTCCGTAGAGAACGGGCCGTTTCGTATAAGCTACGGTAAGATCGTGGACTTCGAGCGGGGCGGCGCTTTTGGAACTAGCTTGTGTTGTTGAAGGTGTTTGCATCGACGTATGAAAGGGAATCAGGGCTTAGGTAGATCGGCAATTCTAGAAGTCGGTCGTTAGACGTATGCCGGCGACGATCGCGTCTCCCGAGGCGTCGCGGGCGTTTAGAATCCGTTGGATACTTGGCTGGATGCTCCAAGTCGCAGCAAGCTGGGATGCGTAGGTGATTTCAAATACTTCCTCGGCTGGTCTTGTGGCTTCCTCGCTGGAGAAATCTGTGCGGGAATAGGCAATTCCGAAAATATCGCCAGGACGGCTTTCGATTAATCCGTTTAGGTTGATCCCTAAGTCGAAGTAACGGGTGACGGCGCTGCGATCCGATTTCGGATTAACTCCGATTCGAGAGAATACGCTGATCAAATCGCTTAGGGAGTGATCGACGATTGCGTAGAAAGCGTGATTGCCTTCGACGTCCGAGTTTTCGGAGAAGGAATCGAAACTACCGCTATGGTAGTATGCACCGATTTTGAAAGTGCCGTTTTGTTTTTCCGATGCTTGATAATTCCAACCTCGTTCGGCGATAAAGAAATACCCGGCGTCGCCACCCATTTTCCAGTTCAGTCCGTGATCGCTCTCGTCAGCGGTACCCGGGTCGCCTGCGTAGACAGCCGTTTGCCAGTAACCGGTATTGAGTTCTTGGAGCCATTCGATTCCCGCAGATCCAACAGAGAAGATAGGGGCAGAGACATTGGCCGATACGGTAGGGATAGCGCCGAAGTTTGCGTTGATAAAGAGAGCTCCCGTTTCCGAAACGTAGAAGGTTTCATCGGACGCGAGTTGTCCGAATCGAATATGCGTTCGGTCGAAACTGTGTTCGAGCCAAGCGGTAAAGAGGATGGCTTTGGAGTCGGTGATAATATTGCTGAAAACGCCAAAGTCGCCGGTGAAGGCATCGACGTCGCGATCTCCTCCAAAAGCGAGGAAGTTGAAATGTCCCTTGGTTTGTTCGTCTAATTTGAAATCCGCTCCGAAATCGACCAATCCCATTGAGCGATTGCCGGAGTCGACTCCACCATCGAGTAGAGACCAGGCCTCTAAGATCGCGGAGGCGTAGGGTTGGAAGGAATCGTTGGGTTCGGCTTCCTGCCCCGTAAGGGTCAATCCAAATAGAGGTAGAGCGAACAGGGCAGCGAAATGGCGTTTCATGAAATCGAACTCCGATGGACTTTATCGCAACGCGTCGGCGATGGTAGAGATGTTCGCCTTTACCATACCTTCGTAGGTTCCGACGTCGAATGAAGCGCCGTTGGCAGCGGTTTCAATATGGCCTGGGAGTCCCATGGCGTCGGAAAAAAGCTCTCCGCCGATCGCGCAGTCAGAGCCTTCGCTGATGCGTTGTATGGCAGCTGGGGATACGCTGGATTCTACGAAGATGGCTTTGATGTGATTCTCTTTGATAAATTCAATGATCTTTACCATGTCGGCCAGACCCGCTTCGCTTTGAGTTGAAATGCCCTGAACGCCGATGACGCGAAAGTCGAATGCGCGGCCGAAGTAATTGTAGGCATCATGGCTGGTGATGAGGACGCGTTGTTTCTCGGGAATTGTCGCCAGATAGTCGATACCCCATTGATAGTGGTTTTGGTAGGCTTGTTCGACTGCCGCGCCGCGCTGGTGATATTCGTCCGCATTGTCGGGATCGGTTTCGGCGAGGGCGTTGACGACAGTTTCTACGCAATGGGCCCAGAGACGAGGGTCGAACCAAACGTGCGGGTCGTAGTGGCCTTCGAATTCTGCAGGTTCGAGAAGTTTCTCTTCCGGGATGCTTTCAGTGACCGCATAGACGGATTTGCCACGTCGGCCGAGTTTTACGAGAATATCAGCGAGGCGACCTTCGAGGTGCAGACCGTTGTAGAAAATAACGTCGGCCGATTGGAGGGTATTAATATCGGGAGCCGTCGCTTTATAGAGGTGGGGGTCGACGCCTGGACCCATGAGCCCGAAAACCTCCGCTCGATCGCCGGCAACTGAGCGGGCGAGGTCAGCGACCATTGTAGTCGTGGCGGCGATGCGGATTTTATCAGCGGCATTGCTAGCAGCTGCGAGAATTCCCGCGAGGAGAATCAGCGACGTCTTAAAGACGAACCGCGCTTTAATGGAAGCGTGCATGGATAGAGCGTTCTGCAAGGACTTTGAGTTCTGTCAATTTCTATTTTCAATTGGCAAAGAAAAAACTTTGATTGATCAAAGTCTGAGAATCCTCTCATCCGAGTCGAATGCCCTAATTGGTCCTTTTCCCTTGCGGAGAGCCTAGGCTTTTTAAATTACAACGTTGTGATTTAAAAGGTTGTGGGTTTGCGGATCCGTTTTGAGAGAGCGTTGGGCGTGTTGGGGCTATTGTTTTTGGGCTATGTAGAGGTGGCTGATCCAGGCAGGTCCAGCGGCGGGGAAGTCTTGGCAGGAGAGGATTTTGAAGGAGCATTGATTTTCGAGATGACGGATGACGCGTTCCCGGGGAATGGCGTTCATTTCGAAATAGCTCGGGCTCTTGAAGAATGGAATGCGTTGGGCGATTGATTTGAGGCGGTAGTGAAGTTGCTTTCGCAATCGCCGAAAGGGTTTTTGGTTTCCTTCGAAATTGGGGTCGAGATGACTGGGCAGTTGGAAGATAAAGAGACCTTGGGGTTTGAGGACTCGAGAAAACTCGCGAAAGTATTGGAGCGTGTAGCGGGGGGCGATGTGTTGGAAAACAATGGCCGAGTAGGCGAAGTCGATTGATTCGTTTTCGAATTTTTCGAGTTTAGTGGCTTTATTGACGATGAAGGTACAGTTGGGACCTCGGGCGATCCGTTGCTTGGCGTAGGCCACCATTTTGGAGGAAATGTCGATTCCGTAGCAGGTGGCGAAGCGTTTAGATAGGGGAAAGGTGAGTCGGCCGCCGCCGCAACCGAAGTCGATAGCGGAGTCGCCTCCGAGCGAAAGTCCAGATTGCAAGAGTCGGGCTTCCAGGTCGTCGATTACGCCTTCGCCAGTTTCGTAAAATGCGTTTTCGTTCCATTTACCACCTCGTTTGGCGTTGTCGGAAAGAACAGTCCACAGAAGGTCTTCTGCGGCGAGCGATTCGAAATTCGACTCGAGTTGGTTCAGGTTCATTTAGGAGCTGCTCGTTGGCGTACAGCCTCGAATAGGGTGACGAGTGTGGCCATCGCGACATTCAAAGAGTCCGCTTGTCCGGCCATGGGGATGCGCGTTTGTTCGTCGCACGCTTCCAGCCACTTTTCGGAGAGGCCGAATTGCTCGCTGCCCATAATGATGGCGACTGGGCCGGTGAGGTTCGTTTCGGTGTAGAGTTGCGAAGCGTGCGGGGTCGCGGCAATGGATCGGATGCCGTTTTCGCGCAACCATTCAATGGTCTCGTCCGATGTGGTCATGATGGTCGGCATCGAAAAAAGAACTCCTGTGGAAGAGCGTACGACATTTGGATTAAAGAGGTCGGTGACGGAGTCGCAGCATATGACCGCGTCGACTCCTGCTGCGTCTGCGGATCTTAGAATGGTACCGAGATTTCCTGGTTTCTCGATGGATTCGACGATCAGTAGAAAGGGAGGCTTGCTTAGTTTGAGGGTATTTATGGAATTATTCCACTGGGGTATTACCCCAGTCAATCCCTCGGGGCGTTCGCGATAGGCGATCTTTTCGAAGGCAATTTTGCTAATTTCGAACAGTTTGGCTCCTCGGGACTGGGCCTCTTCGAGTAGGGCGGTTTCGTTTTCTCCTAGGAACCAGTCTGGAGAGAAATAGATTTCCGTTGGAATAACGTCTTTCTCGAGCGCTCGACTGATGGCTCGGTAGCCTTCGGCGAGGAAGATTCCTTGTTGGTCGCGCGATCTTCGATTGCGGAGTTTAACGAGATTCTTGATGCGATCGTTTTGGAGGCTGGAGATTTGTTCGGCTTCGAGCATGGGATGATCTCTTTAGAAGCGAAAGTGGTTGGATTCGTCAAGGGTGGGAACGGGGGCTTTCTTACGGTATTTTTGTTATGAAGCCTCAGGTTTAGGGAATAATACTTATTCTGTTTGTAAAAAACAGGGTATAAGGGGCACGGATTGTGCGATATGGGTTAAGGAGGGACTCTAGGTAGCGACTGTATGGGGTATGTTGTTATTCCTCATGTTGATCGCTTGCTTGGCGTGCTTAGCGATTTTTCTTATTCTTAATAAAAAGTCTGTGCCAGTCGAACGTCAGGGCGTTGTCAAAGAAGTGCTCAACAAGGATGCGTTCGTCGTGCAGTTCGATGATGCACGGCCAACGATCGTTCGCTTTCACGGTATCTCAGTGGCCTCGGAAAGCGAGATGTTGGATGACAAAATATTCGAATTTCTAAACGACGAGGTTCGCGGAGGACGCGTTTTGGTAAAACCCAAGCGGGTTTCGATCGGCGATGTGATTATCGGAGAGATCCATAGTTTGACGGGCGAGTACTTTAACGAGACGTTGGTCAGGCGAGGATATGCTCGTTGGATGCCTAGCGAAGCTGCTGATGATCGTGAGTTGGCAGAAGCCCAAAAAGCCGCCAAGCTCGAGCAGTTGGGCGTTTGGAATCCAGCGGTACGCCAATTGTCGGTTGGTAAGTTGCGAGACGATTACGAGGAGAATAGCCCTTCGGAAGAAGGGGCAGAGGCTCCACGTTCGGAGGAAAGGGAAGATTATTCGGTCTTCGCCGATCCGGACCTGAATCCTGAGACGAACTAAATCGGCTGCTATAGCAGCACGCGTTTGGAACCGTTTTGCGCGCTTTCGTAGATTGCGTTGATAACAGCGACTGCCTTGCGAGCTTCGGCTCCATCGACAAGCGGTTTACGACCTTCTTGGATAGCGGCAACGACGTCTTCGAAGTTGCGTAAATGTCCCGAGAAGTCGATTGCGCTAGGATCGTTGGCCCCGATTCCCTTGGTTCCGGATTGGACCATGAGCTTGGCTCGGATCGCTTCGTCCTCGGGTCCTTCTTCTTGGAATTCCCATACGCGAAATTTGTCGTCGGCTAGAAAAACAGATCCTTTTTCGCCGCAGATATTGACTTCGGCTGAGTGCCCGTCTTTCGACCAGCAAGCGGTCGATCCTTGGATGACGCCGCGAGCTCCGTTTTCGAATTCGAGGATAGCGACTGCCGTATCCTCTACTTCGATACGTTCGTGAGCGAGCGTAGCGACTGTAGCGCAAACGGACTTAACTGGCCCGGCTACGTAGAGCAATTGGTCGATCGCGTGAATCGATTGATTCATGAGCGCGCCTCCTCCGTCGAGCGCCCAAGTACCGCGCCATTGGCCAGAGTCGTAGTAGGCTTGGTCGCGATACCATTTGATGTAGGCATCGGCCATTGCAATTTGGCCGAAACGACCTTCGTCGACTGCTTTCTTTAGAGCGATCAATCCGGGATTGAAGCGGCGATTGAAAATGCCGGAGATGGTGACCCCGTGCTTATCGCCTTCGGCGATCATTTGATCAATGCGATCGGTTGTGATCTCCAGAGGTTTTTCGCAGATGACGTGCTTGCCTGCGCGAACTGCGGCTAGAGTGGGCTCCAGATGAGCTCCAGATGGCGTTGCTATGGTGACGATATCGAGATCTGGATCGGCCAGAAAAGCATCGAGATCGCTGTACGCAGCGCAGCCGCATTCGTCTGCTATCGATTGGGAGCTTTTGGGATTTCGGCTATAGACTGATCGCAGTTGCGATCCGGTCATGGCGTCGATTGCCTTTGCGTGAAACTGGGCGATCATGCCCGATCCGATGATTCCGAAGTTCATGATATAAGATTTGGTGGTAATATAGGTCGCCTCGTCCTAGATCCTGAGCGGAGTCGAAGGGTTGAGGCGCAAAAGGCGGGTCAACGACCCGCCCTACAATTCCCTAGGCTTTCCGTTCGTTTTTGATGAACGAGAAGGTTCCTACGATGAGCAGTACGACCAATATGGCGAGTCCCGCTGCGGGGATCATACCGTGCCAGCTATTGAAGTGAGCTTTTCCAGATAGCACCCAAATCGATCCTAAAGTGGCTATTCCGGTGGCGATCCCCATGAGTACATTCCAGATCACGCGGGCGGTTCCTTCGGGACGATGTTCGCCCAGGACCTTCTTGGAATTCATCATAAGAAAGAAAGTGAAGTAGGCGATGGGAATGAGCGATCCGCCGATGACGGAAGTGGGAATTGCCAGAGCGGCCGCTGCTTGGCCGGACCAAATGAAGGGGCCGGCGAATCCTGCGATTCCGGATACCGCGCAACCAATGTAATAGGTTTTTTTATCGCCCGGTTTCCCAAGCAGTTCCTGGAAGGCGAGTCCATTGATGAGCATGAGGATGATAATCGTGGAGAGGGCCATTGCGACGACTCCAAATCCGAAGATGGATTGGGAGACGACTTTTCCTGCGAGAGGCTCGAGGGTGGTGGCGAGTTGGAAGTTGTCCCGTTTAACCAAGGTGAGGGCGAGTTCGAGATCGGCTGCGTTGGTAGCGCCCGGGTGGTCTGCTACGAGTTGGGCGATCGTTCCTGCAGCGGCTGGGGAGTTCGGATCGACATCGCCGGTCTGCGTGTGGAATTGGGACGCGGCTGCGATAACGACGCAGCTGGTGGCGAGGAAGAAGGGAATGAAAAGACCGATCGAGAGATCGAAGATCGAGAAGCCGCGTTGAACTTTTCCCCAGCGTTTTTTGAGTAAAGAGTAAGGCAGCAGCCACGTCATGTTTATGCCGACTGCAGTGCCGAAGGCCGCGATGATAATGTCGCGTTGGTCGTTGGTGATCTTGGCGGTCCACCATTCGGGTTGAGTGGACTGGGCGATGAGGTCGGCGTAACTGGCAGCAGGTGTGAAGAGGAGAGAAGGGTCGGGAATGAGTCCACCAAGGATTGCACCCCAGTCCAGGTCGCCGCTGGTCGCTAGCGTAACGACGACAGCGAAGAAGGAGAGCACGATGAGGGCGACCATGATTTTGATGATCTTGTCGAAAGTTTTGGCTCCCTTGCCTTCCGATTCGTAGAGCGTGTTTACGAAGAAAGCTATGACGAAGAAGATAAGACAGATGATCGCGGTCGAGAGGTGACTGTCACCTACCGCAGGCATTAGATTTTGCTGGATGGCGGCGCGACCGAGATTGAACTGAGGCATGCTCCAGACGATATTGGCCATGATGGTGGCGATCATCCAGGCCCAGCCCAAGGCGGGGGAGAGGTGTTGGTTGACCAGTCCGAAAGGCGCTTTTTGGGTCGTCAGCGTTACGTAGGCGATGGCGGAGAGCATGATGATACCGCAAATCATGGCCAGGGGCTGCAGCCAGAGCAGTCCGAAGCCGGCGATCACTCCTAGGTAAAGAGCGCCCGCTAGAGAGCCGCCGCCAAGAGTGATGGCGCCTTGCATCCATCCGGGGCCGGAAAGGCGTGTGTAGATTCCTAGTTTTTTGAGGAGAGGGGCTCCTTCAGCTTCGGCGAGCAAAGCGGTTTCTTGGTCTTGTTGATTTGCACTCATTTTGTGGATACGTTTTTGAAGTAGGTATTGAGGTTATTGAGGCTAGTTCGGGCGATGTTTTCGGCCCCGGGAGCGTAGTCGAAAACTTCTACAGAGACCCATTGGTCGTAACCGGTTTCGGAAAGGG
Source organism: Candidatus Pelagisphaera sp. (assembly GCA_051275055.1). GTDB lineage: Bacteria > Verrucomicrobiota > Verrucomicrobiia > Opitutales > Opitutaceae > Pelagisphaera. The sequence continues at coordinate 3,805 of JBNMOQ010000101.1, read as the reverse complement.
CATCGGCGATCGGCTGGAAGTCGAGGTCGCCCATGCCGGGTCCTTGCAGGTTGGGGTCGTTGGCGTGAAAGTGAATAGTGTAGTCGCGGTTGGCTTTGATGATATCGGGGATGGAGCCGCCTTCCGCGGACATAGCTTTTACGTCTAGATGCAGCCGGATATTCTTATGATCGATGCGATTGATCAGTTCGATTGTTTCGGCTGCGGATGTGAGGAAATTCGTTTCGTTGGTTCCGAGCGGTTCCATGGCGACGGATACGTCTAGCGATTCGCAATGTTGACCGAGCGAGTGAAGCATGTCGGAGGCGCGTTCGGCTGCCGCTTCGTAGGATTCGCCCGTATCCAAATTGCGCTGTTTTGGGCTACCCCAAACCATGACCTTGCCGCCCATCGCGGCACAGAGGTCGGCGAGATGTTTGCCGAAGTCCAGGGTTTTTTGGCGAATGGAATCGTCTGCCGTCGTGAGGTGCATGCCTTCCGGTTTTACGAGGAGCCAATGGAGTCCGACGACTTCCAGACCGTGGTCGCGAACGATGTCGCCCATGGCTTTCGCTTCTGAAATGGTAAGGTCTCTGGGATCTTCCTTGAGTGTGAAAGGAGCGATTTCGAGACCTTGGTAGCCGGTGGCGGCGACGCTCGCGCAGGTATCGCTCAGGCTCCAGCCTTGGTAGGTCTCGTTACAGATGGCGAATTTCATAGAGGAAAATTTATTCGAAAAAGGTTTTGGATGTTTTCTTGGCGGCGGGAGCCCAGATGCGGATATTGTCGACCCAGCCGATGTCGTCGAATGAACCGAAGCCGATGAACCCTTGTTCGAAGGGAACGTCGTCAGCGATCATGATGGGAGTCAGCATGTCGTCGAAGTAGAGGGCGACGGTGCCTTTTGCGATATTTCTAACGATGCGGATTTTGCGCCAAACTTCGACTCCCCAATCGACGCCGACCGTACGGAAATCAGTGATTGGAGTCCTGGGAGATTCGTTAACCACGAAAACGTTGTGGGCGTTGTTGTCGCCGGTTTTGGCGATATGGATGTACATGTAGTGGGATGGGTCTTCGAATCCGAAGAAGAAGCAATGGTCGCGATGAGCGTATCCGCCGGCCTTGGTCGGATCGGGGTTTTCTTTCATGAACTGAGCGATTGGGGTGCCTTTGACTCCGCTTTGCTGGATGTCGACGTCCATGACGAAGTCGCCGAAAGTCAGGCCTTTGATTAGAGCAATGTTGTAGGGAGAGCGATGTGGAGGCTCGTAGTCGCTCTTGCCTTCCAGCGCGAGGACGGTGTTTCCGTCTTTCTTGAGTAGGTTCCAGGCCGAGCGATCGGTGATCATGAAGCCATCGATCGACTTCTTGGATTGGAAGTTTTGCTCGTATTGCAATGTGTAGCCGTCGGGGAGCTCGGGTGTCTGATCGGCGGCTAGCGAGAAGCTTGCGGATAGAAGTACGAGACTGGCTAGGAGTGGTTTGCGATAGTGAAAGGGCATGATTAACGGGTGGGAAATCTTTGAATTGGCGGGAAAGGGAGGCAAGTTAGGACGGCTCGGGAGGGGAAAGCAAATGATAAACCAGAAAAATCACACACCTGTAGGGTTGGGCTGGGGTTGATTTCATTTAGGACTTCGTAGAAGCTCTTCGTTCTATGAAAACCCTGCGATACCCTGGGCGCTGGTTGGCGTCGCTCTTATTGATGACTCTGGGAGCGTCCATGACCGAAGTCTTTGGCGCTGCTCGTCCGAATGTCGTATTCATTGCCTTGGATGATTTGAAGCCCGCTTTGGGGTGTTACGGCGATCCGATGGCGAAGACTCCGAATATGGATCGTTTGGCGTCGAGGGGCATGGTCTTTTCAAATAACCATTGTCAACAAGCGGTGTGCGGTCCGACTCGGGCGAGCTTATTGACGGGTTGGTTGCCGGATCGTACGCAGGTTTGGGATCTCAATACGAAGATGCGGGATCGAAATCCGGACATTTTGACATTGCCGCAACATTTTAAAGAAAATGGCTATTACACGATCGGCGTCGGCAAGCTCTTCGATGGGCGGTGCGTGGATAGTTGGGGAAAGCAGGACGCGATCTCTTGGAGTCGGTCATACATGGCGTCTGGCGGTGGATCGATGTATGCGAATGCGAGCTACAGCAGCGGCCGTGTTCCGCTGGATAAGCGCGATACGCTTCAGCGGCCTTCGATAGAAAACGCCGACGTTCCGGATAGCGCTTACAAGGATTATCATTCGTGTAGTCGGGCAATCGAAGAATTGGAGACTCGAGTCCAGACGGGCGAGCCGTTTTTTATTGGGCTTGGGTTTTCACGGCCGCATTTACCGTTCAATGCCCCGAAGCGATATTGGGACCTTTGGGAGCGGAGCGATTTTGCGTTGCCTGACTATCGCGACGTTTCGTCTGATAGTCCGGTCTTTGGATTTCATGATTCGGGCGAGCTGCGTAATGGTTATACTGATATCCCCTTGAACGGACCGATTTCTGATACGAAACAGTTGGAGTTGATTCATGGATACTATGCGACAGTGGCGTTTGTGGATGCTCAGGTTGGTCGTATGCTCGATGCGATCGATGCGGCTGGAGTCGCCGACAATACGATCATCGTTTTGTGGGGCGATCATGGTTTTCATCTCGGCGATCACGGGATCTTCTGCAAGCATACGAACTACGAGCAGGCTACCCGGGCCCCGTTGATCATTTCGGCTCCGAGGATGCCGGGCGGAGTGAAGACGGATTCGCCAACGGAGTTCCTCGATATATTTCCGACCTTGTGTTCTCTTGCGGGACTACCGACTCCATCTGGTTTGGATGGCGTGTCGTTGGCGCCTTTGATGGACGGCTCGAAATCGAGCGTTAGGGAATTCGCTCGCAGCCAGTATCCAAGAAATCATGAAGGCAAACATCTGATGGGTTATGCCTATCGGTCGGAACGCTATCGCTACGTCGAGTGGATTCAGAAGGATTTCTATAAGGGAGAAGCAAACGGAAAGATCGTCGCTCGCGAGTTGTACGATTATAAGCTCGACCCTGAAGAATCGACGAATCTAGCGTCTTCGCCGGGTTATCGCGAAACGAGAGAGTGGTTTAAGAGTCGGTTGAAGGTTCGTTAGGGGCATGTTTACCCACAGATTGCTCAGATTTCCACAGATGTACCTAAACGTTTCATGAACCACGGAGGACACGAAGGTACGGAGGGAATCAGGTCGCGAGTTAGATTGAAGATATCTAGGCTGATAAACGCGTCGGGACGCCACGTTCCACCTTGTTGATTGTGTTTTAATCACTGCGGGTTTAATTCCCCGCCGCTTGCGGCGATCTAAAACATAACTTTTGCGATTCCAAATACCCCGCTGCCGCTTGCGGCAGGCGACGAAGTCGAGGGCTTGCCGCGGGGATCTTTATTTCTCCATACCTTCGTGTCCTCCGTGGTTTTAAATTTTTATGGATTCAATCATCTGCGTTCATCTGAGCAATCTGTGGGCAAATTTATCTAAGATCCGTATGTTGTTTATAACCGGCCTGATAGAGTGGGATCTACGAATGGATAATGGATTGATTGGTTTGGGGATTTGTGAATGATGCGTTTCGAATGAGAGCGATCACGTTGTGTTTCCCCGTTGTTTTAATCTTGTCTAGCCTAGCGTTTTCGCAAAAGCCGAACATCGTATTCATCCTGGCGGACGACGTTAACTACGATGCGATTGGTTGCTATGGCGGCGAGAATGTAGCGACTCCGAATATTGATCGTTTAGCATCGCAAGGCATTCAGTTTAATCAGGCTTACAGCGCGATGGCAATGTGCG
>JBNMOQ010000100.1:0-15637 GCA_051275055.1 Candidatus Pelagisphaera sp. | reverse complement strand
GGTGATACATGAAGCGCTTGTCGTACCAGCCATGCTCCCCGAGATAGAAACTCTGATCGCTGCTGTAACACACGATGGTGTTTTCCGCTAACCCCGACTCCTCGAGGTATTCGAGCAATCGCCCTACGTTCTCGTCGTTGGCCTTCACACAGCGCAAGTAGTCGTGAATATAGCGCTGGTACTTCTCTCGTTTGAGATCGTCGCCTTCGAGCTTACCAGACGCCAGGTGACGGTTCTCGTAAGCCAGCGATTCGAGCGCCTGCTTATGCTGCTCCGGCCCAAGGCGATCGTAGTGTGCGGAATCCGGGTCGCCCTTCAAATGAAAGCCTTCCCGCATCGTCTTGAATATCGTCATGTTCGCCTTTCCTGCAGCAACACGCCCTTCGTGATCGTCGTAGAAGGTCGGCGGAGTGGGAATTTCGACGTCCTTCAGGAAATCCAAGTTGCGAATCGCCGGGGACCAAGGTCCGTGAGGCGACTTGAACTGGCACATCACCATCACTGGCTTTCCCTTGCCCGCGTTCGCTTCGAGGAAATCGATCGTCATGTTCGCCACAGTATCGGGCGAATAACCTTCAATGCGTTCTTCCTTCTCTCCTTTGGCGGTCTTGACTCGGTAGTCCTGGCTGAAGTAACGCCCCTGCCCTTTCATGATCTTCCAATCATCGAAACCTTGAGGAGCGACCTTCAAATGCCACTTCCCATAAAGCGCCGTCGCATAACCACTGTCTCGCAAGATTCCTGGGAAAGTGGGATTGGAGAAATCCATCGGCATTCCGTTATTGGGCACGTTGTTCTTATGACTGTGCAGGCCCGTCATGATACAAGCCCTAGCCGGTCCGCAAATCGAGTTCGCCACATAGCTATTGCGAAAGATCGCCCCTTCCTTCGCCAGCCGGTCGATATTCGGCGTGGGAGCGATCTCCCGAAAGCGCTCGTCATAAGCGCTGATCGCCTGAGAAGCATGATCATCCGCGTAGATCCAAATAATGTTGGGCCGCGACTGCTTATCGGCAGCCAGCGAGGCGTTTCCGGCGCACAGCGCCAGCATTGCGAAAACGATAACGAAACGAGAACTCATAAAGAGGTAAGAGAGTAGTTTGAAGCATCAGGGAATGAACCCTGCGAGGAATGGAAGACAATGACGGTCGCATCGCGAGGCGCAACACGTTCCGATTCTAATTTCGGAGCCACCCAGAAGTTTGGACAAAGAACCTAGTTTTCCAAAGGTAGGGGTGCCCGTCCCGGGCAACCGCAGAGTATATGACTCAACTTACACGGTTGCCCGGGACGGGCAACCCTACCAATTAAATCACTCCTCGACTCAAGAAAACCTTTTGTCCCAGCGGAACGCGGGACACCTATTTGCCGCGCAGAGGCAACAAGCGAACGGAGTAAGCGTTGTTAAAAGAATATTCTAACATCGTTCCTGACTCGCTTCGCTCGATCGTCACTAGTGTCCTCGCTAACGCTCGGCCAATAAGTATTCGCTCCGCGAATAATAAGTTTCAAATCGCTCTAGTCCTCTAGGTAGGTCGTCTCGTCGAAGATCCTGAGCGGACCCGAAGGGCTGAGGCGACATCTCCTCACCAGTTGACGGGTCAGCGCCCCATCCTACAATAGATCAGCTCGCGAACAACCCACCTATTGAACCCCCTCGACCAATCATTGAGATACAAGCGATAGTTTCGCTCTGCTTCTCCCTGGACTGATACCAGCACCTGTCCAATCCTTCTCTCGAAACCGCAACCCTACTCGAAACATGACTCCCCTATCCCGCAGATCTTTCGTCAAAGCCGCCACAGCCAGTGTCGGTGCCTTGACCCTCCCCCGCTTCAACATTGCCACCGCCGCCAACGCGGGCGACAAAATCCGTTGCGCCGTCATCGGCGTTGGAGGCATGGGAGGTTACGCCGTGAGCGCATCCTCCAAAGAAAAGATCGTCGCTTTCTGCGATGTCGACGACGAACGAGCTGCCAAGGCCTACGCCGCCCACCCGGACGTTCCCCACTTCAAGGACTTCCGAGTCATGTTCGACAAGATGGCCGATCAGATCGACGTCGTGCTCGTATCAACTCCCGACCACACGCACTTCCCCGCTGCCATGGCCGCCATCGAACGCGGCAAGCACATCTTCATCCAAAAGCCGCTCGCTCACAATCTCTGGCAAAACCGCACCCTCCAAAAAGCAGTCAAACACTACGGCGTCCTTAGCAACATGGGCAATCAAGGCCACTGCCTCGAAGGCATCCGCTACATCAAGGAATGGTACGACGCCGGCCTCATCGGCGAAGTCCAAGACGTCCGCGCCTGGACCAATCGCCCGGGCGACGGCTGGTATCCAAAAGACTTCGACAATCTCGAGCACCCGCCCATCCCGGAAACCCTCGACTGGGATCTCTGGCTCGGACCCAAAGCCCACCAGGAATACTCGCCCAGCTACATGCCCGGACTCTGGCGCGGCTGGTGGAACTTCGGCAGCGGCGGCATAGGCGATATTGGCTGCCACCTCTTCGACGCTCCCTTCTGGAGCCTCAACCTCGGCACGCCCGACTCGGTCGAACTGGAAAAAGGCGAAGCCGATCCCGTTTTCGTTCCGAAGAATTCAATTATCAAATACAGCTACAAAGCCAAGAACGGTCAGCCCAAGCGCACTTTTCGCTGGCAGGAAAGCAGCCAGATTCCCGACATCGATCTGCCCGATGGATTCCGGGATCGCTTGAACAATAACGGCATCTTCATCATCGGCTCGAAAGGTACTATCTACCATGAAGGCATCCGCCCCAACAGCCCGCAACTGGTGATGTCCGACGCCGACTGGAAGGATTTTCGGTCTTCCGGCGCCCTGCCCCCGAAAACCATTCCGCGCGTCAAAGGCGGGCCCATCGAAGAACTTTTCCGTGAAATCAAAGGAGGACCCCAATGTGGCTCGAATTTCAACTACGCCGTACCGCTCACCGAAATGGCCCTACTCGGAGTCCTCGCCCAACGCACCGGCAAGACCATCAAATGGGACGCCAAGAAAATGAAAGCCAAAGGCCATCCAGAGCTAGACTCCATAATCAAGGAGCCCACCCGTCCCGGTTGGTCCTACGCCGAGAGCCTATGGAGTTAGGGCATCATAAAATTAACAGGACACGCTTCGCTGCATGATCGTCTGCGACTAACATGATGAAAAATTAAATATCAGAACTGGACTACCGAATCCATCATGTTGGCAAAGCCATCAAGCAAGCGAGGTACGAGCGCATCCTGTTAATCCCACCGCTTATTCCACCGATTCGAACCTATTAGCCGCGAAGCGGATACCTATTGGACTCGCGCAGCGAGGACACAAGGACGACGAAGGAGGCCGTTGTTCAAACAAACCTCAACCGAATCGTTTTTAACAACGCTCACTTCGCTCGCTTGTTGCTCCTACCGTCGCAAATAGGTGTCTCCCGCAAGCGGGAGCCAATAGGTTTGATTGCCTACTTCCCGCTGACGAGCTTGCGTTGAGTAACTGGATACCAGTCTTCAATACGTTCCTTCAATCTCGCAGCCACTTCCGGATACTGATCCGCGAGGTTTCGCGTTTCGTGAGGATCGCTCACGATATCAAAAAGTTGAACCGGGTCCTTGCGCGGGTGCACAACCTTGTAACGATTCACTTCGCCATCATAGGTGAGAATCAACTTCCAGCGATCTTGGATACACCAAAGATACATGAGTCCTGCCTCGGGATCGTCGAGATTCGGAATGTCGTGGGCATAACAATCCCCGAAGATCGCATCGCGACGAATAGGATGTCCCGACTGAATACTCGACCACAAATCCACTCCTGGCAATCCGTCGGGAACATCAATTCCCGCAGCACTCAAGACGCTTGGAAAGGTATCGATGCTGCTAACCAAATCCCCACGAATGTCGGGTTCGATAACGCCTGGCCATGAAAACATGATCGGAGTGCGTATCCCTCCATCATATACGCTTTGCTTAGACTTAGGAGCGAAAGAAGGCTTCCACCCTTCGGGTACTTTCGTATCGGCGCTTCGCTGAATCCAGCCGTTGTCGCATACGTAATAGATGATGGTATTCTCGCGCAGTCCCTTTTCCTCCAAATGCCCAATCAGTTCGCCGCAGGTTTCGTCGAACCACTCGCACATCGCGTAGTATTTCGCGACCGCAGGATCCAGGTCCATTTTCTCGTAATAGCTTAACAGCCGTTGCGGTGGATTGTGAGGCGTATGCGGCAAGAATGGAGCGTACCACAGGTAGAACGGCTTATCCTGATCCCCAGCCTCTTCGATGAATTCGTAGATCGGCTCAAGCCCTTCTCGTCCAATCACCAGCCCTTTGTCGCCATGCCGCGTCCGACCGCCTGGTTGGCCTTCGGTCAATCCATGCGTGAAGCCGCCACGGGTGTGGTTCCCCTCCCACCATTTGCCGCTCTGGTGCGTCAGGTAGCCATTACGGACTAGGATCTCGGGTAAAGTATCGAATCGATCGATGTTCGTGATTAGCTCCTTGGCCAATCCAATGGCCTCCGGAGAACCCCGCTCTGCGAGCCGAGGTGACGGATCATTGCCCGTCACGCCATGATCCTTCGCGTAGTGCCCCGTTGCCAAACTCATCAGCGATGGACGGCACAGTGGAGTCGGTACGTAACCCCTCGGGTAGAGAACACTCTCTTCAGCCAATCGATCCAAATGCGGCGTGCGAATTACGTCATGCCCCATAAACCCGTAATCGGTCCATGTTTGATCGTCCGATAGGATGAGGACGATGTTGGGTTTGCTATCGCTTGCGCGCGCTGGAGAGAACAGACAGGCGTTGCAAACGAAAAGTGCACATAGTCCGAGCAGCGGTCGTCGTGATTCGAATACGTCTGTCATGGTGATATTTCTAATTTTCCTAATCATTATTTTTCAAGTAAATCAAATGTAGCATAAGCATCTTGCCTGTGAATAAACAGGCTGGAAGCCTGTCCTACTTTAAACGTAAACAAAATGTGGAACGAGTCAAATCTGAGTTATTTGAGATGCTAATGATCATCGATCTAGCCTTACCAGAAAACCATTTTTTGGACAGTCATCCCAACCGAATATTCCTAACGAATCAGGGTCAAGCAAAGGGCCGAGGTTCACGACCTCGGCCCTACACTACTCAACTACACAAATAAATTTTCAGACTACAGGTCGAACCCCCAGCTCAAGAACCAGCGACGCCCGAGCGCGAACGTTTCCGTACGGTCGTAATAAACACCGTCTAGAGCATTCTGGACATTGATACGAAACGTATGGTTCCTACCTGCAATTTCCGTATTGTATCCAGCGAATACATTCGCGGTGGAATATCCCTTTTGAAAAGCCCATTCTCTACGAACGATCGAGAATTGCTGAATAGGTCCTTCGCGATACAGCCAGTTACCACCGACAAAGAATCCTGTATCTGCAAAGGAATGTCGTCCTGTTATCGATACAGCGTTCTTCGCAGATTGATCGAGCCGCAATCCCTCCGCACCAGGGATAAGGGAATCTACAATTTTCGCGTCATTGTGGGCATAGCTCAAAACAATCTGCGTCTCAGAAGTAGGCGTGTAGTAGATCTGCGTTTCATAACCTGTACTATTCTCCAAACCGGAAAGGAAAGCGATCGGCTCATCATCAGGAGGCGACGGCAATGGATTACTCTGAAGAATATTCGTGCGATCGATATCAAAATAAGCGACCGATCCGGATAGCTTGCCCTCAATCAAGTCGAACTTAAACCCGACATCGATCCCTTCCCCTTCCGAGGGATCGAAAACCAATACCAAAGGAGGGTCGACCCGAGTGTCCACCCGTTGCCCATTGGGAACGAATGACTCGCTATAGAGCGAATACAAATTTAACCCGTCAGCAACTTCGTAGGTGAATCCAGCCTGGATAGACGTATTGGTTATCTTTGCCAAATTGTTTTGTTTTATTGAATCGCGCCGAACGCCTGCCAGCACGTTCAACTTGCCTTCCAGCGCCTTGATTTGGTCCATGATGAAGAAACTTTCGTTCTCGGCGAATCCAGGCGCACCTTGGTTGGCGGTCGCCCCTCCAACCCCGTCAGCTCTAAATTGTATAGCCAAATCCTGCGCCTGTTGACGGGTCACGTTCATTTGAGCGGTTCCGTCAGCGTTTTTCCCTGCATCCGTCAGCACATTGTAAGGAGTTACCGGATACCCTCCAGGTGCTCCCGGCACTGCATCCATCATAGCCGCTCTCAATGCCCCGGAACCGCCATTCAAACGGTAGGTCTGGCTAAAGCTGTCGGAATCGTCCTTTTGCGCTCCAAGGAGAAAGGTATGTGACGTCTCACCGATATCGAAGTTCGCATTGAAATCTACGTAAATATTTGCGTTATCATTTTCATTAATCTCCACGTTGCTGATCCCTGTGAAAACATCTGCCGCATCTGTACAGCAACCGACGAGATTGAACATGTCGGTGAATCTGGTGGTATCGCTAACGGTCGCCCTCAGGAACATATTGTCGCTGAACGTCTGCGTTAGATCGATTGACCAAGCATCTCCTTCGGTCGAGGTGTAGTCCTTATCGGTTATAGGGCTGTAGTCTTGGGAAACTGGCTGCCAACGATCATTTGGCGCGATGCCATTACCGACAAACGGATTACGGGGACGAATATACGCGTGATGGCGCTCCTGGCGACTGTATTCAATATCGATCTTGGTCTTATCGGTTGGGAGAAATGTGAATGCCGGAGTGAAAAATCGTTGGTTGTGCCACCCTCCCGCACGTTGGTGATCGCCTTGGTCGTACGACCCGGTGAAACGGAAAAGGACTTTTCCTTCGTCGTCCAACGGTCCGCCCGTATCCCATTCAACACGCTGGTTAGATTCGGAGCCAACTCTGAAATTCATGCTGGTATGTTTAACATTGAGCGGCTTCTTCGTAATAATATTCACTAAGCCCCCAGGGTCCGAAAGTCCGTAGAGTACAGCCGCAGGGCCTTTGACGATCTCGATTCGGTCGATCATCGACGAATCCGTGAATCCTTTATAAGGAATGCGGTTACGTAGATTGAGCGAAGAACGGAATCCGCGAATCGTAAAGTTCTCGTTGAAATTCCTCTCGTTTCTCGACCGCCTTGTAACCGTCGCGTCCATGACCACGGCATCCTCGACCCTCTCGTAGGAGAAATCCTCCATCAACTGCTCTGTGATGACCGTTATCGGAACGGGGATGTCTTTGATCACCATATTGACGCGCGTACCGCTAATCGAGTTGGTCGCGGTATATCCGTTGGTATCACCTTGGACGGAAAAAGGATCCAAGGTATAGGTTTCCGAGTTTGAACCGTCTTGAGCGGACAAAGACCCAATACCCGCAACAGCCGCGGAAAGAAGGACAGATTTGAGTTGGCTAAAACGCCATGTTAGATTGTGCATATTGTGTCAATTTATAGGGTTCGTTCTAATGCCCTGAGGTTTCAAGAGGGGCATTGAATAAGACACTCGTTACACAGCGATTCCGCTTGCTCTAGTAGTTTTCTATTGGACAAGTTGAAAAAGCGAGAATTTGCTAAGGCTGAGCAGTTTTATACAATAAGATCGAACAACGGCAAAGATGCTCAACGCCGCACTGGCAATTTAACGACCCCTATAGTTCCCCTCATCAATATGACAACGATTCGTCAAATCGCAGAGAAGGCAGGCGTCTCGAAATCTACCGTATCGCTGGCACTGAAACGCGACTCGCGTTGCTCTGCCAAGACCATTGAAAAGATCGAAATGGTTGCGAAGGAAATGGGCTACCGCCCAAACCCCCTCGTCAAAGCGAACATGGCAAACATGCGGATGGGCGCGCATCGTAAGAATATTCAATCGATTTTGGCATATTTCTACGACACTTCGAGAGGGTCGCACTACGAACTCGAAAGCTTCAAGGGAGCAAGCAAACGTGCAGAAGAACTGGGATTTGCTTTGGAAGCGTTTTCTTACAACGAGCCTGGTCTTAGTTCCAAGCGTCTGCTTCAGATTTTGCGAAGTCGAAACGTGCAAGGCATCCTCATTGGAGAAACGCCTCTTCCCATAGAGAGTATCGAGTTCAATTGGGATGAGTTCGCAGTAGCGACCATCGGCTATACGCTGCATAACCCGTGTGTGGATCGAATCGGCTATGATCACGTTGAAAACATGAATCAGCTTTACGACGATTTGCTCCGAAGAGGGTATCAGCGCGTCGGACTCGCAGTAAGGTCGGATTTCGATAATCGAATAACCCATTCGCCGATCGCTAGCTATCTAAGATTTCAGGCCGAACAGTCTTTGCCCGAACCGCTTCAAGTGTATGTCGAAAGCAAAAACTGGAAACGAGCATCCTTCCTAAAATGGTTTCGAGCCAACAAACCCGACTGTATAGTAACCGTGGGAAACGAAATCGGAAAATGGCTCGCGCACGCAAAAATCCGGATACCGGAAGACGTCGGCGTCTTCTCGATCTGGGGCAACCTCAAAGAGGAGGAGCTTTCCTTCAGCCACTTTAACGTGAGCATAGAACAACTCGCCAGAACCACCATCGACGTCATTTCAGACCAATTGAATTCGAACTCCAGAGGTGTTCCCCAACAACGGCGCAGCATTCTCATCTCCGGAGAAATCGTTCATCTGGATAGCCTGCGGTCCATTGCAAAATGAGCCAAGCGACCAGAAGCAAAAACTAAGCTTTTTTGGAGAATGCCCGGTTCGAGTGTACCCCCTCGGATGCCTTGTAACGTAGAATCGAGCGGTCTTTTAGAGCTGAAGACCCTTTTCAACCATAGCCTGGGGCAACGCCCATAGGCGTCAACCTAAGGCGAAACACCGTAGAAAACGGGGCAGCGCCCCAGCCTCAACTTAGCCTGGCGGCAGCGCCCCAGGTATCAGTAGTTCAAAGGCTTCGCAGGCTGTAGGCCTGCTTCAATCTTTGGCATAGAAGCTGGATGGGAATTGAGGCAGGCCTTCAGCCTGCATTTTCAAATTGCCAAGGTTCCTAGGGCGCTGCCCTAGGCTGTAAATGAATAAGGGCATTGCCCTAGGAAAACCAATAGACCTTGGAACTGAATGTTAAGTTACAGGAATTGCGGCGATCTACACTAGGTCGGGCCTCGCCCCTTCCTCAGCTGGGTTAGATGCCTGCCTGTGGCAGGGGCATCAGTGTTCATCAGGGAATCTAATCTCTGGTATTCAACGTGTCCAACAACTCTTCGCTAGCGACTTTAATCCATAGGCGCGACTGTCCTATCCCAAGCAGCCGTGATGACTGACTCCTCGGCTTATCTGAATGAAGCAATGGCATCCCAAGAAAAAAAGCCCAACGTCGTTTTCGTATTCGCCGATCAATTTCGCCGACAAGCAACCGGCTTCGGAGGCGAAACGAATATCAAAACGCCCCACATGGATCGACTGGCGAGCGAGAGCTTGGATTTCGAGAACGCCATTTCCGGCACTCCTGTTTGCTGCCCCGCTCGAGCCTCCCTTCTGACTGGCCAGTACCCTCACCACCACGGAGTCATCATCAATGACGTCCCCATGAACCCTGAGGCGGAAACGATGGGCAAGCTTTTCTCAAAGGCTGGATACCAAACCGGATACATCGGAAAATGGCATGTAAACGCCAATGGTCGGAGCGCCCCCATACCCGTGGAGCGACAACATGGATTTCAGTACTGGAAAGTATTGGAGTGTACTCATGATTACAATACATCCCACTACTACGAGGGATCGGATACCGAATTAAAGACTTGGGACGGCTACGACGCGATCGCCCAGACCGACGATGCGATCGGCTTCATGAAATCTCGAGACAAGGATAAACCCTTCCTACTGACGCTCTCCTGGGGTCCGCCTCACGACCCCTACGAAACCGCTCCGCAACGCTATTTGGATCGGATCGATGAAGGCTCCATCGAGTTACGCGGCAATGTGCCCGCTGAAAAGGCAGCAGAGGCCAGGTCGCTCCACAAGGGATACTACGCCCATATACTCGCGCTCGACGATTGCCTCGATTCGCTGATGAAAGCACTCGAAGAAGAAGGACTCGCCGAGGACACGATATTCGCCTTCTGGTCCGACCACGGAGATATGCTGTTGTCGCACGAGGAGCTCTTTAAGCAACGTCCCTGGGAAGAATCCATTCGAGTTCCGCTTCTATTGCGTTATCCGCGCCGATTCGGAAGCGAAGGAACAAAACTGCCCGCGTTCATCAATACGCCCGACATCCTGCCAACGCTCTTAGGCCTGTGCGATATCGGGGTTTCCGAAAGCATCGATGGGAGCGACTACTCGAGTTATCTTTCCGACTACGTCGAGGCATCCCAATCTCCAAACGGAGAGCCCACCAAGGTTGATCCGCCAGCGACTTCGGCCCTGCTCGCCTGCCAATCTCCTTTCGGTCAGTTCACTAGAGAAATAGGCGGACGCGAATACCGCGGTATCCGAAATGCGCGATACACCTACGTTCGCGATCTGAAAGGACCCTGGCTGCTCTACGACAACAAATCCGATCCCTACCAGTTGAGCAATCTCATCAAGGAGGAATCCAATCTCGGATTGATCGAAGAATTGGATACCGAACTCTCCAAGAAACTCATCCAACACGATGACGCCTTGGTCCCAGGCATAGAATTACTCGAAAAGTTTGGATACGCCGGCGATGTCGACGAAACCGGCACCATGCCCTTCTTCGACGAGTGGAACCCAAGCTGACCTAGAATTGTATGGAAATTTTAAACACCCCCGAAACGGCCCCTAAACAAGTTACGCTCTTGCAGAAATTCGCCTATGCATTTGGCGCCTCTGCGGACATGATTGGGTTTCACGGACCTGCCGCCATCGTTCTGCCAATCTACACTCTCGTGCTCGGCGTCAATCCACTTCTCGTGACCGTTGCCATCGGCATTACGCGCATCTGGGACGCATTCCTTGACCCCATCATGGGGCACATCTCTGACAAAACAGTTTCGCGGCATGGCCGCCGCAGACCTTATATATTTGTAGGCGCAATATTAGCAGGCCTCACATTCGCTCTAATGTGTCAGATTCCACGGGGCTTTTCCGAAACGGGATACTTCATTTTTCTAACCTGCTCGCTAATACTCTTCTATACTGCCTTTACTGTATTCACCGTTCCGTATCACGCTATCGGTTACGAGATGACGTCGAACTATCACGAACGTACAAGCGTGATGTCGTATCGCATGCTTTTCAACATGATCGGAAACATGTGTGTCGGATGGTTGTTAGCCGGAACACAACTCGACCTATTCGACGACACCCTTCAAGGAACGAAAATCATAGGACCCTTGACAGGCCTCGCATTCATTCTTTTGGGAATCGCTCCCGTATTCTTCATCAAGGAAAGAAAGACAGTGCAATCCGCTGCGGCGAAGAAACATTTGCCCATCTTTCGGTCTCTGCTGACCACATTGAAAGACAAATCTTTCCGAATACTGATCAGCCTTACAGTGCTCACGCTTTCAGGATGGACTTTCGCCACTTCAATCATCGTTTTCATCAATGTATCGTATGTATTCCCTGGAGACTTGAAGACCTCATCGATATTGCTTGGCAGCATGGGAACGGCCCAAATGGCGGCGGCCGCCGGCGCGCTGGTATTGGCAACGCGCATTTCGAAGAAAATTGGTAAAAAGGGCATTTTAAAATTCTCCTTTTCCTTCCAGTTTCTCCACGTTTTGGCCGCCTGGTTTCTCATAACGCCCAACTACCCTTATCTCCAAATCGTAGCCTACATAATTGGAGCGATCGCCAACATGACGTTCTTCCTGATGCTGCACTCCATGACCAGCGACATTTGCGATCAAGATGAATGGGAGAACGGCACCCGGCGCGAAGGCATGTATGGAGCCGTTATCACATGGATGCAGAAACTCTGCGTTTCCATCGCCGTCGCCTTGGTCGGCATAACCCTCGTCGCAGTCGGCTTCGATCAAACGGAAGGAGCCATCCAAAGCGCCCAAACCGCGCTATCGCTACGTCTCATCTACTGCGGAATTTTTCTAGCCATAGGAATCGTTGGACTCACCCTATTGCCCCGCTACACCCTAACGGAAAAACGCGTACTCGAAATCCAATCCGACCTAGCAAAACGACGGGAAGCGTCGAGCGAGGATTAAGAACGATTAGTGACCGGTACCGTATTTCCCAATACGGAGAATCCTTCCGCAATCCGAATGGGTGCATAGACGAACTAGCCATTTCAACGCTGCACTGAGTGACGAAGAAATCAGAGAGCTATTCGAACAAGGTCGGGGAAATTAGTTACTTATCGCTTAGAGACTGTTAGGTAGGTCAGTTTTATTCGATAAGATCAATTGTAGGACGGGTCGCTGACCCGTCAAAACAAGAATGTCGCCTCAGCGAGGCGACCCACAGATTACCTGCTTGAAGAAATTGGACTTTTTAAACAGTCACTCAGGTGATATGGGCACCCTTAGTTTCGACATAGACGGAATAGAGCGAAGTGCTTCCGGTCATAAAGAGCCGATTGCGTTTAGTGCCGCCGAAACAAACGTTGCTGCAAATTTCTGGAAGGATGATTTGGCCAATGCGATCGCCGTCGGGAGCGAAGACATGCACCCCGTCATAACCATCGCCAACCCAACCCGCGCTGGACCAGATATTACCATCCTCATCAGCGCGAATGCCGTCGGCGATTCCACTAACGGTTTTCCCGTTGAGTTCCATTTCCATGGAGGCAAAGGTCCGGCCTTTGTTCAGCTTCGAGGAATCAATCACATCCCACACTTTGATTTCCCCTCTGGCGGCCGGGTAGTGACTGACCCCTGAATCGGCCACATACAGTTTCTTATAATCCGGGGAGAAGCAAAGTCCGTTGGGTTTATATATTTCGTCGGTGACTTGGGTCAGCTTTCCAGTCTTACCATCGATGTGGTAGACGGCTTCCTTTTGAATGGGTTGTGGCGACCCGGTGTCAATGCGTGTCCCTTCGTAATTCATGAGGCCGCCGTAACCGGGATCGGTAAACCAGATGTCTCCGTTGGGGTGGACCACTGCATCGTTCGGGGCGTTCAGCGACTTTCCGTTATAACTCTCTGCCAAAACGGTTACGCTTCCATCGTACTCGTAGCGAACAACCTTCCTCGTTCCATGCTGGCAGGAGATTTGGCGACCGGTGTAGTCAAAGGTGTTGCCATTGCTGTTTCCGCTCGGGTGTCGGAACGTACTGACCTGACCATTTTCTTCCAGCCATCTCATTTGGATGTTGTTTGGAATATCACTCCATACCAGGTAGCGACCGACGCCATTCCAGGCAGGTCCTTCCGCCCACAGCATATCTTCACTGTGATAGAGGCGTTGGATATGCGTGGTTCCCAGTTTGTATTTGGCAAAGCGAGGATCGAGAACCACCACGTGGGGATCGGGGTAGCGAACCGGAGGAGCGTCGGAACGATAGCTGCGTGCCATAGCGCTTGAGGCTAGGCCAGCTGACAGGAGTCCCAGGAAGGAACGGCGATTAAACTTCGACCTTGGGGAGACGTCTTTTCCCAAATCAGGGATAGGCATGGTGCGGGTGTTACTCATGAATCAAAGTATCTGATCGATGAGAGGACTAGTCAATGTTCTACCTTTGCAACCAACTTGTCATATAATCGCATTGCCTCCATTCGCTTCAAAAGCGACCCCGACGGCAGAGAATACGTCTATAAAACCTCACCGTATTCGGTTTACACATACGATTAAACGATTCAGAAATCAATCCTTCAACACAGTAGAAAAGAAAAATCCAGGCAACTTCCTAAATCTTTGAAAATTCGAGCTCATACCCAACGAAAATTAAATCGCTCTGCCTCCAATCTGTAGGAGCGGGTTCATCCCGCGATGTTTAATTTTTATGGTATAGGCGTGCATTATCGCGGGGTAAACCCGCTCCTACAATTAGGCAGCGGAGCAAATTTCGACTTATTAAACAGTCCCTTAGAAAATCCGGAAGAGGTATTGGCCACAAAGAGGCACGAAGAAACACAAAGACCCATGCATTCAGCGGGCACGGTCTGAAATTACTGAAAAGCTCATCTCTGATGATGAAGTTTATCGACGATCCCTATCTTCACAACTAGTTTTTCCAGCATGAAAATCTGTTTCCATTCACTATGGGTTGTTTTAAGTCTCCTGTTCATTGGCTGTTCCGTTTCTCCCGAGGATAAGGCTAACGTGCTTGATGCGGACTCCACGCTTACACGTCCGAATATTGTTTTCATACTGGCTGATGATTTGGGTTGGCACCAACTCGGTTGTTACGGAAGCGAGTATTACGAAACTCCCGTCCTGGATCAGATGGCCCGCGAAGGTATGCGTTTTACAGACGCCTATGCGGCTCAGACTGTTTGCTCTCCAACGCGTGCATCCATCATGACCGGCAAGTATCCTGCTCGATTACATCTGACAAATTTCCTAAATGGGGGAGATGTTCCTAAAAGCCAGCCCTTGCCATGGACGGGGGGAGAAATCAAGTTTCCAAAACCACAGGAAGAAATCATTGGAGAGATTGTCATTCCGGCTACGGCAAATCGATTGAAACTTGAAGAGATTACCATCGCCGAACAATTGAAAATGGCTGGATATGTCACTGGTCATTTCGGGAAATGGCATCTGAATTATAATAAGATTTACCAGCCAGGACGACCCGGAGATCCTGGATCACAGGGATTTGATGAAGTGCTAACTACGCACAAGGTCGGAGCCGGACCGGTGAGTACTTTCGAAAACGACCCCCTTCATGTTCGTCAAATTACTGAACACGCGCTCTCCTTTATCGAAGCCCATCAAGACGAACCATTTTTTGCCTATGTAACGCACAACAGCATCCATCGTCCTGAGGAAGCGGATACAGAGGTGATTGATCGGTTTTCCAAAAAACAGGGCGCAAAAGCCGGTGCATCGGAGGAGGATCGATACGATCATAATAATCCAAAGCAGGCTGCCATGCTCTTGGAGTTGGATACCAGTATTGGGAAGATATTCGATAAACTGAAGGAACTGGATCTTGATAAGAATACACTGGTGATTTTTGTTTCCGACAATGGCCACCTGGGAGTAAAGGACGGTTTCCCTTTGCGAGGAAGTAAGGCGGATCTTTATGAGGGAGGGATTCGAGTGCCGATGATTGTTCGCTGGCCGGGTAGAGTGGAAGAAGGAAGTGTTTCTGCGGAACCAGTGATAACTACAGATTTTTTTCCTACTCTGAATGAAATTGTTCAGGCAGGAAAACTGCCTGAAAACGTTGATGGACTGAGTCTGGTTCCGATTCTGGAGAACTCAGATGCTCGACTTGGTCGGAACGCTCTCTACTTTCATTTTCCGCATGATCACTCATCAGGCCTGGGTCCCATGAGCGTAGTTCGAGAAGGGCGATACAAATTGGTGGAATTCTCCGAGCGTTTGGTTTTGGGAAAGCCCGGGGCCTACGAGCTCTATGATTTAGAAACAGATCTTGCCGAAAAAAACGATCTGGCTGCGAGTCATCCGGAAGTAGTTCAGCGTTTGACAAAAAAGCTTCAGCAATGGCGTGTCGATATTGGAGCTCAAGAAGTGCGTCGAAACGAAAATCCTGAAAAAAAGTGAAACCCTTATCGACGATGCGCAAAT
>JBNMOQ010000099.1:0-15945 GCA_051275055.1 Candidatus Pelagisphaera sp. | reverse complement strand
GATGGAATTGGCGTTTGGCGTATGACTGGACTACTAGTCGTATCGAATGATGTTGCGGGGGTGGTTTCAAGGTCGAAGCCGTTGAACTCTGTGTATCCTTTGGAAGAAGTGTCTTTGATTTTGACGATTATTTTGGGGCGTTTTTTTTGAGTCTGATTAGTTGGGTTCTCCGGTCGATGAGGTTCGTTTAAATTGTAGTTTGGTAGCTCGAGAGCGTTTGTTCCATGATTCGGATAGGCTTTTTGAGACGGATTCGAAGAACTGAACTCTGGGTCGAATTCGGAATTCGTTTGTTTCTGCTCGAAGGCGATAGGCGATCGTGGAATTCGCAGCGAATCGAACCAAGGAAGTTGTTTGCTGTTTGAATAAAGAAGCCAAGCGCTTCCCGCTGTCAGAAGGATGGTTGCGAGGGATAGGATTGCATATGAAGAAGCGATTCCGCGCGAGAAAGGACCTCGTAAAAGGAGGCCTCTTGCATTGCGACGAGTGAATGGGAGTCGGTTGTGAAGAACAATTCTTCCAAGAAAAAAGGACAGAATTATTGAGAGTGTGAATGCCGTATCCAAAACAATGAGATTGTGGAAATGGTAGTGGAAAAAGACGAATCCGAGAGCGGTTGCAGTTTCGCTGATCGTCGGTCCGGGTCGACTCGAATGAATGGAAGATAGGAGAGATTCCCAGGCTAATAGAAATAGAACCCAGGAGTATGCTTCAGATTCGAAGGTCGACAGAATCCCTGGGTACCAATTCCGAAGTAAAGCGATGTAGGCAAGTAGGCCGATCGAAAGAGCGAGCAATCGGACTCTGGGCAACGAAATACTAATTCCTAAAAAATAGGCGAGCAGCGCGGTTGTAGCGATGACTATGGGGAAACTTAAGATGTCAAAATGGTTTCCGTAGCCATGAACTAGATACAGTGCCAGGCAGACTGTGGCCAAAATGGAAAGCTGCAGTTTAGCCCATGGTTTCTCTAGTAGTCCCGTTAAGCGAGAAGCTAGGGCAATGCTTGCAATGAGAATCAGGGAATAGGTGATGGAGGAATCCTTTGAGAGCAGAGAATAGACTGATAGTCCTAGTAAGACGACAACCGCTTTGAGGACGATTGGTAACGATGAGTAAGGAAGATGCGATTTCCCGTTCATAGTAACTTCCGACCGTTCCAGTCGATGACCGAGACTGCGTGTTCGACGTAGGTTATCCGGATGTGACCGGCGAATATTGCAGTTTCAGTATCTGTCGAGTTTGCACTTCTTTCGAGGATGCTTAGTCGATCGAAAAGCGCTTCAATATCTGATTGCGATCGTACGTGCTCGCGTTTGCCGTCTAGGATGATTCCGCTGAGCCAGCGTCGAGCTCGGCTTTCTTCGAGGAGTGACGAAAGAATACGTATTGCTTCTTCGAAATGCGAAGCTCGGGGCCAATTGTTCGCATTGGAATCTAAGACGAAATACAAGGATGGCAATCGGTAGTCAGGCGATTCGGAGACTATCAGTTGATTGGCCTTTGCGGAAAGTCTCCAATTGATATGGCTTTTTGAATCGCCCCTGTGGTAGTTGCGAAATCGATTTGGGTCCGAGCGTTCGGATCCACGTGAATAGGGATCAGGGCGATCCGCTCGATGCAGGGCATCTAGTCGTCGGATAGCGTCTCCAGCATTTGGATCGGATTCGGGCCAAATGCGCAACGGATTGGAGGCCAGCAATGGCGTACGCGTTATCGAACTCAGTGCGAAAGGAAATTTTGTCGATTGCGATTCTAGTATCAATTGCTGGTTTCCGCGCCGAAAGAAACGTGGATAGATGATCATTCGGAATGAATCTCCCGGGGCGATAAATCGATCGACTCTCACGACCATTGGTTTTCCTCGGCCGGTTTCAACGAGAAGACATGAGATTGGTGGAGTAGGAAATAATCGACCGGTGTTTCTCAGAACCAATGCGATGGGAATCGCTTCTCTTGCTCGAGCCCGATCACCTAATGATTCGATGCGTGTTTCCAGTTTTCGAATACTTAAAAATGAAACGAAGAAGTGGACTGCACACCCGACTAGTAGAGAGAATCCTGCGATCGTCGCTAAAGCATTGCCGCTTACCCATGCCCAAATAACCAAGAGGAGTCCGCTCGCTGCGCAGATAGCTCCTGATGCTGTTAGCTTATGGGCTAGCGGATTCATTTCACGATCGACGATAATGTGGTGCTGGCAGTTCTGATAGAATCTCGCTTACGACACGAGCCGAAGCATCCCAATCGTAAGTTCCCGCAACTTTACTCGCTAGTCGAAGCCTGTGAGCGAGGCAGGGGACCGCGTATTGCTGAACATCATCGGGGGAGACGAAATTGCGCCCGTTGACCAATGCCGCTGCCTGCAAGGCGGAACGAAATGCAAGTGCTCCGCGTGGGCTGACGCCTAATTCGATGTTAGGTCGGACACGTGTCGCCAATATGATTTCATGAATATAATTGTAGATGGAATCATCGATGAAAACCGATTGGGCCTTTACTTGAAGTTCCTGGATTTCGGTTTTCGAAATGACCGGACGGATAGCCATTCGATCGTAGTGGGTTTTACCGGACCGTAAAAGAGTGGCTTCGTCTTCTTCCGAAGGATATCCCATGGCGATTCGCATCAGAAATCTGTCCAATTGAGCATTGGGTAGAGGGAATGTGCTTTCGAAATCAACTGGGTTCTGAGTAGCGATCACCATGAATGGAGTATC
This sequence comes from Candidatus Pelagisphaera sp., assembly GCA_051275055.1. Lineage (GTDB taxonomy): Bacteria > Verrucomicrobiota > Verrucomicrobiia > Opitutales > Opitutaceae > Pelagisphaera. The sequence goes on along the minus strand of JBNMOQ010000099.1, from coordinate 13,228 downwards.
GATTGGACGAGCTTCGCCATCTACGGAAACGATACCGCGCTCCATCGCCTCTAATAGCGCTGATTGCGATCTTGGGGATGCTCGGTTGATTTCGTCGGCCAGGATAATATTTGAGAAGATCGGTCCTTCGAAAAAGTTGAATGAGTTTTCGGTTCCTTGATATATGGATACTCCTAGTATGTCTGATGGAAGGATGTCGCTCGTGAACTGAATTCTATTGAATTCACAGTCTACGGACTTTGCCAAGAGGTAGGCCAAAGTGGTCTTACCGACGCCTGGAATGTCTTCGATTAGAATATGGCCTTCGGCTAAAAGACAGGTGATGATGGAGTCGATCGCTTCGAGTTTTCCGTGAAGGTGCGCGGAAAGGGAATCCTTTAAGCGCTGGATCGCTTGTTCATGAAGGCTAGACATAGGTTGGATCTGAAAAAGGGGTGATGGTTGGTTCTAGAACAATTCAAGTAGCTTGTTGTTCAAGGGCAAGAGCGAAGGCGTTAGATGGAGCGAAACGGATGTGTTTTCGAGTGATTCGAAATGATACCTATCGCGGCTTCGATCGAGAAAGGTAGGTCAGCATCGCCGAGAGATGCTAACAAAACTATCCCGTGCTGATTTTTGCCACAAAGAGGCACGAAGAACAAAGATACTTGTAAGAAAGGTCTCGAATTTCCATAGCTAGAAATCATCAGTTGCTCAGTGGTTAATTATTGAACATTAAGATAACGAATAATGAACCACTGAGCACACTGATGAACACTGATCTGTTAGGCTTCGGAGGGGTTTTGAGATCCTAATACTACCCAAGCCTTTTTGCTTCTTCGTGCCTCTTTGTGTCCAATCTTTCATGTGCTCGTTTGGTCCGTCCGTCGGCTTTGGCTACTGAGGGTAAACTAATTGAGTTCTACTTTTTGATCGTTTCAAACTTTCTTTGGCGACAACGAAGCCATCCTTATTTGTCTCGGCTCGCCGAGGCGTCCTAGCGAAGCGATGACTGAAATCGAGTCATAGAACCCGCTGAGCGGGTTTTAGGGTTCTCGCTTCGCGAGCCAATAAGGCCGACCTACCTTTTAAGCCCTTTCGGGCGAAACCAAGTTTCGAATTGAGAAGGACCTTGCTCGAGTGAATCCCAGATTTGGAAGGCTAGACTTTCGCTTTCGTCGTCGTGTATTGCAAGATCGGGAACGAGGACGACGGTTGCGCCAGAAGCCGCAGCGCCGATGATTCCTAGCCGAGAATCCTCAAATACGAGACAGCGCTCGGGAGGGGTTTGCATTTGCTTGGCAGCTTTTTGAAATATTTCGGGGTGCGGTTTGCCGCGACTGACCTGGTCGCCGCTGGTAATCGAGCGGAAATGCGGGAGTAGGTCGTGATACCCGAGTTTACGTTGAGCTAAATCCTGAGCGGAAGAAGTGGCAACCGCTTGAGGCACGCCCTGTTGACTGAGCCATTCTATGCATGCTCGAGCTCCCTTTTTAAGAGGCGGGCCTTCGGCTATTTTGACATGGTAGATGTCGTTGGCTCGTTGGAGAAGGGCGGGGACATCGGTTTCGTGTCCCAAGCGCTTTTCGAGCCAATCGTGAAAGCTTTTGACGTTCATCCCTATGATCTCGAGGAAGATGCGATCGTCAATTCCCGTAGCCAGTTCCCGGGAGGCCTGTTGCCATGATTCGTGGGCGAGTCGCTCTGTATCAAGGAGCAATCCGTCCATATCCCAAATAACCGCTTCGAATTTCACGTAACCTTGCTCGAAAAAAAGGCGTGTAATGGCAACAGATTACGTGACTTCAGCTATTATTTCGTGTTTTCTGGATGATCGTAATCGTTTTCTATGAAGTTCCCGAAAAAGCCGAGCCGTCCTACTGTGATTCGTTTGTCGAAGATTGTGGGAGCCCTTTACGTTGTGTATGTTTTATTCGGTTTCTTAGGCGTGCCGCGAATCATCAAAAGCGTTCTCGAAGGGAAAGTAGCCGAAACGCTTGATCGCACGGTGACGCTTGAGAAAGCTTCGTTTAATCCATTTCTCCTGTCGACCACGCTAACGGGTTTGAAGATTGAAGACGATCATGGCAGCACTTTGTTGGAACTCGGGCATTTGTATTCGAATAACCAGCTGTTTCCTTTGGTGTTGGGGCGCTTATCGGTTAAACGATTCGAACTACACGATACTACCATAAAGGTTAGCCGTGGCGCTGATGGGATTACGAACATCGACCGTCTGATCGCAATGGCTTCCGAGCCTTCGAAAGAGGAGCCTGGGCAGCCACCTGCATTTCGATTAGGATTGATTGATGTCGCAAATTTCAAAGTGGAGATCGTCGATCTAAATCGCGGATTTCCGCTTGAGGAAATAATTGGACCGATGACATTCGTTGCGGAAAACTTGCATTCCGACCCCAATAGCGAAAGTCCGTACGATTTCGATGCTCGTTTTGGTGAAGACGGTTCGATTGTCTGGAGGGGGGTTGTTTCCCTGAATCCAATCGCTTCGAGCGGGAGTTTCCGTATTGAAAATTTGGATATGTCACGAGCGAAACCATTTTGGCATGATATCGCTCGAGCGGAGATAGGCGGGGCGTTGACAGTTGCGGGCGATTATGTAGCTACGATGAATGATGCTGGGCCGATCGCTTCATTGAAGAACGGCGAGGTGTTAGTCGCTGGGTTTTCTTTTCAGGATCCTGAAAACGATACTCGAGCCAGTTGGTCTGGCTTATCGGTTTCAGATATGTCCGCGAGCTATCCAGAGATGCGAGTTCGTATTGGCTCGATGACTGTAACCAGTCCTCATGCATTAGCAGTTCGCAATGAGATTGGTGCGATCGATACGCCATTGAAGGAACAGTCAGAGGATGCTGCTGAGGCTGAGGAAAGCTCTGATGAGCCATCGATGGACATCGTCGTCGATCGGTTTGAGGTAGTATCCGGGTCATTTGAGGCGATTGACCGTTCCATTTCGGACAAACCTGAAGTGTCTATTAATGCGCTTTCCCTGGTTGCTAATAATCTGGCTCCGTTCGATGCGGAAGCTGAAGCGTCGATTGCGGCAAGTTTTTCGGTGTTCGAAAGTGGTTTGGCCAAGTTGGAAATGACTTCTAATATAGTAAAGCAAACGGCTGAAGGTACTTTTGCCTTTGACGGATTCGAACTGTCATCGCTCCAAAACCTGGCGACGCATTTTTCGAACGCTGACATTAAAAGTGGTACATTGTCATTAAATGTTGAATTCAAGGTGGATGTGCCAGAAGAGAATTTCGAAGTGATGGCTGATGCTCAGATCGATTCGATTGCCGTAAGCGAGTTGGAGAGCGAAACCTCTGTGTTCGAAGCGGCATCCATGGTTTTAAAGGGAGCGTCCTTTAAGGGGGAATTGCTCGAAATCGATCGGATGGAATTGAATGCTCCGATTGCTACGGTTGCGTTGACGGGCGCGGGATTAAACCTGACGGGGCTGATGAAGTCCGACGGAACGGAGGAAGCTGAAGTGGTCGAGGAAGGCGAGACGGAGTTGGCGACTGAGATTGAATTGCCGATCGATGTGAATATTCGGGAAATCGCAATTGTCGATGGACGGGCTAATTTGGAGGATCGAACGATCGAGCCATTGCATAAGGCAAGTATGACTGGGTTTGCATTCAGTGGCCAAAATATCACTACGCAGGCAGGGAATAACGCTACGATTTCAATGAAAGGTTCGTTTGATAGAGGCGGTTCGTTTTCGGTTGATGGAGAGTTGGAACCTCTTGATTTCAAGAATAGTTCAAACTTAACGATGGCGCTAAACGGGTTCGATCTCTCGGCAACGGCCCCGTATTGGAAAAAATATTTGGGTCGTGGCCTAGACAAAGGCATGCTTAATATTAATGCGGATATCGTAATCGAAAAGAGCCAGTTAGAAGGCGGAAGCGGTATTAAGGTTGATCAGTTGAAATTGGGCGAGAAGGTCCAAAGCGAGGACTCGCTGGGGTTGCCAATCGGGCTCGCGGTAGCGGTTTTACAGGATCGCAAAGGTTTGATTGAGTTGCCGCCATTGAAGTTGGCCGGCGATTTGGACGACCCGAGTGTTGGCATTGCTGGGATCGTGATGAAAACGCTCGGTAATGTGATCCTAAAAATCGTCACTTCGCCATTTGCCATGTTTGGTGGTGGCGGTGGTGGTGACGGAGACGATTTGAATACAGCTGCATTTCTTGGTGGGGCTTATGAACTCGATTCGACTCAGCAGGAGCGTCTCGATAAAGTTGCAAAAATCTTGGAGGATCGCCCGGGGCTAAAACTCGATTTGACGTCATTGGTTGCTGAGAAAACCGAGAGTAATGTCTTTAAGCGTATACTGATTGCGAATACGAGCAAACCTGATTCGGAAGGAACTGCCGAACCGGCCGATCCTTTGGCTATGCTGAATAATTTTGACCAGGCTCAATATGAGCAAGCTGCTAAAGGTTCCTATCGGGATGTTATCGCATTGTTTGGTGATCTGGCAGAAGGGGAATCGGGGGAAGCGAAAAAGTCCGGACTGGGCGGCCTTCTAGGCGGTGTAGCCAATGTCCTTAAAACCGTCACAGGAGCAGAGTTGGATAGCGACCTGCCGTCATTGGACGAGATTGAAGCAACTCTGTTTTCAGAGAAAGATTTGCCCGTCGATTTGTCTTGGCTTAATCAATTGGCCGACGAACGCGAAAAGAACGTTAAGGACTATCTGATCCGAGTGAAGGGTATCGATCCGAGCAGGGTGTTTATTTCCGGCGAGAATCAACTGGATACTTCAGTTGAAAAAAGCGCGGTTCAGTTCGAACTGACTGATTAGTAGCAGAAATCGCTTAGAGACTGTTAAATAAGTCGATGTAGGAGCGGGTTTATCCGGCGATTTTTCATTTTCACAGTATAGGCACGTATTATCGCGGGGTAAACCCGTTCCTATAATTAGGCGGGGGAGAAATCATCGACTTATTTATCAGTCGCTTTGCTTTGAGATTCGAAAATTCAGTGTTTTGGATTTCGATATGAAATAGAAGACCATGTGTTTGAAATCGCTTTCGGCCTCAACACTGTGGCGCGCTCGATTTTTGAAATCAAATCATTAGAAGCACATTATTTATGCCAGTTATTAATCAACCAGCTCCAGCGTTCACAGCTGACGCATTTCATAAAAACGACATCTCCAAGGTCAGTCTTTCCGACTATGCTGGCAAGTGGGTGGTACTCGTATTTTATCCAGCGGACTTCACGTTCATCTGCCCAACAGAACTTGGCGAAATAGCGGATGCGTACGATCGTTTCCAAGATTGTGGGAGCCGAGGTGCTTTCGATTCGTACCAACACTGCGTTCTCTCACAAAGCTTGGTTCGATAGTTCTCCGATGATTGGGAAGATTCGCTTTCCAATGGTCGCGGATTCAACGGGTCAGATTTGCAAGGACTGCGGTACGTACATTGAGGGAGAAGGACTTAGCCTTCGTGGTACCTTCATCGTGGATCCAGATGGCATCTTAAAGGCGTACGAGCGTCACGACAATAGCTTTGGCCGTAGCAGCGAAGAGATGATTCGCAAAATCGAGGCGGCCAAGTTCGTTCTTGAAAATCTTGGAGAAGTTTGTCCTATGAACTGGAAGCTAGGCTCGGCAACGTTGAAGCCTGGAATGGAATTGGTCGACAAAATCTAGATTATGAAATTACGCTATTCGATTTGGTTTTTATTCATGGGGCTCCTCTTTTCGGGCTGCGGTGATTCATCAAGCGTTAAATCGCTTTTCGATGGTGAGAGCCTTGACGGATGGGAAATTCAAAACGGGGGCAAGTTCTCCGTTGCGGATGGCGTAATTACAATTGATCGGGGCACAGGTTGGCTCCGGTCTGCGGAAACGTACGGTGACTTCAAAATGACGATGGAATTCCGCTTTTTGGAAGCAAACGCGAATAGCGGGATTTTCGTCCGTACGGGACCAACGAGCAAGGACGATGATAATGGCTGGCCTGATAATGGATATCAAATCCAGTGTTTGGATACGCTCGAAGGCGGAAATCCTCTGGCGACGATGATCCCTTATGGGGCTCCTCCGTTTGAGCATCAATCTGATTTGGAGGCATTGAAGCGGGCGTATCGTCCTACCGGGGAATGGCAGCGTTACGACATTACTTGTATTGGCGAGACTATGGAAATCCGTTTGAACGGGATCCTCGTTACGACCTGTACTAGCATCAAGAATCTCACGGGGCACGTCGGAATCCAGGCCGAACTGGGCTGGCTTGAGTTTCGTAAGATCGAAATCGATCAGCTTTAAGGCTGAGCGTTGAGGGTGAAGCTCAAATCATAAGAGGGTAGGGTTCGTTGTTCCAAGGCACCGTGGAATTGACCTCGTCATCTCACGAACAGACGAATTGGTCAGGATCGCCAAAGGCGACATAGGTGTCGCTCCCGCGACAACAGGTTTCGCGATTTTCGGACTAGTTCGACTTTCTCAAAACCTTATCGGCATCAGCCGACCTGTATTCGCGAAGCGGATCCTGATAGTTAGAAATTCAGTCGATTAGTGAACCTCAGAGCTTATTTAGGCAGTGTGTGGCTGCTAGGGGACAAGCAGCCCTACCGAAAACCACGAATCAGTCTCTCGCATTGACCTTGATGGTTCTCTCGCGGAGTGTTTTGTCCGTGTCGCTTTCCAAGCTGTTTAGTCCCAATTTTCCATTTCGTCCTAAGGGGCTTCCATTTCATTATGGTTGGGTGGTTGCTGTTGCCGGCGCGACTGGGATTGTCGCTAGTATTCCGGGGCAGACGATTGGGGTTAATGTTTTTAATGATGAGCTGATTGAAGCTTTGAGGATCAGTCGTTCTCAGGTTGCGCTGGCGTATTTTATAGGCACGGCAACGAGCGGTATCATGCTTTTCTGGGCAGGAAAAGTCTACGATCGGATTGGTTCTCGACGTTTGATGGTGGCGGCGAATGTGGGTCTAGGTCTTTCGATGCTCTACATGAGTTGCGTGGATTGGTTGCCTCGGTTTGCGGCAGATGTTTTGGGGATGGACGGTCCATCGCGTCCGATGCTGGTTGCGAGCTTGAGTCTGGGGTTTTGGATGCTTCGCTTTTCCGGACAAGGATTCGTCACGATGGGAGGCCGCAACATGGTCGCGAAGTGGTGGAGGTATCACCGCGGGAAGGTGCTTCCAATTAGCGGCATTGGGGTGAGTGTTTGTTTTTCGCTTTCGCCCTTAGTATTCTATGACTTGATACAGGCGACCGATTGGCGAGTCGCCTGGAGGATTCTGGCGCTTTGTTCGGGAGTTGGCGTCGCTTTGTATGGTTGGTTGGTTTATCGAGACAATCCTGAGGAGTGTGGGTTGTCGATCGATGCTGGCATCCCTCCAAGAGATAAGCAGCGCGATGATCCGGAGTTTACCGTGGTGAAGGAGTTTACACGCGAGGAGGCGATTCGTAGTTTCTCTTTCTGGGTGTTTTGCGGAATATTCGCTCTTCAGTCAGTGTTTGTGACGGCTTACGTTTTCCATGTCCTGGATTTGGCGAAAGAGCTCGGCATGACTCCCCAGGGCATTTTGAAGCTTTTTCTGCCGGGAGCTTTAATTGGCGGAGTCTTGAGTGTGGCGATCGGTTGGTTGAGCGATCACTTTCGGTTGAAATATTTCGCGGCCTTCATGGCCTGTGGAACTGGTCTGTCTTCCTTTGCCCTAATGACGCAAATCGATGGGTTAATGATTCCGTTGATGATTGCTGGCATGAGCATCAATAGTGGATCGTTTGGTCCGTTGACCGGGGCGTTCGTGCCGCGCTATTTCGGCATAAAGCACATTGGAGCAGTTAGTGGAGTGATGATGTCGACAATGGTAATAGCGAGCGCTACTGGGCCATTGCTCTTCAGCATAGTGAGAGATTTTACTGGCAGCTACCAAAACGCATTTGGAGGTACATTCGTCGCCGCCATACTTTTGGTTATCGCTTCGTTTTGGGCTAACAATCCTCAGCGAAAAATTAAGAAACAAATGGATGCTGAGAATGAAGATCGTTCTTAGTTCTAATGTCGGATTATCGATTTGGCGGCTCAGAGGTAGGACAACGACGATACGTCGTTGCCCTACCTTTAGTTTTATTGAGCGTTTTGTGTCCAATTTGTCGCTACGCTTTTGCTAGCATCAGTCTTCTAGGCTTGAGTCCAATTGGATTTTTCGCAGGGTGAGCAAACTATGAAGCTCACTCGTTTTTCAATACCCCTAATGATTGTTTGGCTCTTTTCGAGCATCGGTTTTGCGGCCGATGATTCAAAACCAAATATTCTGTTCATTCTCGTCGACGATCTTGGTTACGGAGATCTGTCGTCTTACGGCGCGACGGATTTGAAGTCGCCACGCATCGACGAACTGATGGGCGAGGGTCTGCGATTCAATCAATTTTATGCTAATTGCACGGTGTGTTCGCCGACACGTGCATCGTTAATGACCGGGAGGTATCCAGATTTGGTCGGCGTGCCGGGCGTTATTCGCCAAAACGCTCCCAATAGTTGGGGTTATCTTGATCCTCAGGCGATCACGTTGCCGCAGATGCTCAAGAAAGGTGGCTATCATACGGCGATGATTGGCAAGTGGCACTTGGGCTATGATTCGCCGAATATTCCTAATGATCGCGGATTCGATTTCTTTCACGGTTATCTTGGTGACATGATGGATGACTATTATACCCATCGCCGGGGAGGCATTAATTGGATGAGGAAGAATCGCCGCGAAATTGATCCCGAGGGTCATGCGACCGAGCTGTTTTCTGCTTGGGCAGTTGACTACATCAAGGAACGCAAAGGAAAGAAGAATCCTTTCTTTCTCTATCTTCCATACAATGCCCCTCATTTTCCGATTCAGCCGCCTGAGGACTGGCTAGAGCGCACAAAGAAGCGCAGCCCAGAGCTCTCGGAGGGAAGGGCCAAGAACGTTGCTTTCATCGAGCACATGGACTATTACATTGGAACGGTTTTGGATGCGCTTGACGAAACGGGCCAGCGTGAAAATACCTTAGTCGTGTTCAGTTCGGACAACGGTGGTTCGCTCCCTCATTTTCAAAGTAATGGGAATCTTCGTGGTGGAAAACAGAATCACTGGGAAGGTGGGATACGTGTCCCTACTTGCGTAAGATGGCCAGGGAATATTCGTCAGGACCAAGTGAATACTGTCGGGATTACGATGGATTTCTACGCTACGCTATGCGAAATCGCAGGGGTAGAGATTAAGCATGAAATTGAAGGGCGTTCGTTATTGCCGTATTTATTGACTGGCGATACGGCGAATATCGAAGGCCGTGATTTGTATTGGGTTCGTCGCGAGGGCGGAGCCACGGGGTATCAAGGCAGGGCATACTATGCGGTTCGAAGAGGGCCTTGGAAGCTCCAGCAAAGTTCGCCATTCGAGCCGATGCAGTTATTCAATCTTGACGATGATCCTCTTGAAACGACTCCTGTGAAGAATCGAAAACTGATTTCGGAACTGAGTAGCAGTCTGATGCTTCACTTGCAGAAGGCGGGACAAGTGCCGTGGCAAAAAGTCGAGTAGAACATTGAAATTTCCTAAGAAAGCTTCCGATCGATGACCATTAAGCGCTTTGCGTAGAGCTATTTGGTGGAGATACCAAAACTATGCTTGGGTAATAACCCTTTATCGGTAGCGAGAAATACCTGAACATGATTAAACCTTGAGAATTCGGCTTGCTCTGATTCTGGGAAGTCGGCGCGTTAGCCGACTTACAGGAATCCAACAGCTTGCGAAACCCCACAACGACTTACGCAAACTATGCTAAAAACCTTTTCCCGCTTGAAGCGGCACATCGCTCTCGGATGCCTGCTTTTCTCGAGTCAGCTACCGCTTTGGTCTCAATCGTCACTCTCGGATTCGGGAGTAGCGGATGACGCTGACTTCTTCGTTCGACTAGATGCCTATGTGAAGTATGGCGGCGATATCGACGTGATCGATGGCCTAACAGGGCAAACCTATCACAGCGACAACCAGGTTGTGAAAACGATTCACACGAACTTCCCGAAGATAATGGGAGGGCTGCACAAAATGCTACTGGATCTGGAAATCAAGTACATGAACTTCTATTTGGAGAATGGAGTTTTGCACGAGCAGGAGCTGATTGCATTAGCCGAGTCATTTAAGATCACGAATTTTAAATTGGATCGAGCCAATTGGATGGTCCGAGAAAAGGCAATTCTGAGGCGTTTGCAAAAAGCCCCGTTTTTCCAAATCAAGGAACTGATTGTTTGGGAAAAAGAGGAAATGGACTCGAGGTTGCCGGACAACAAGTATGCGAGAAACCTGAGGTACAACCCCGTAAACGCTTCTTGGGAACGTCGTGTGCTAACAGAATGGAAAGTCCCAGTTGTAACGCCCTGGAGAGCTCATACGGTTATCAAGAATCAAGGCCTGAATCTTGAAACGAATAAGGGCTTCCACATCGTACGAGATCAAGGGCTACCTCACACAATTCATTCGAGTAACTTCAAGGAAGTTTCCGTTTCCTATCCGATTATCGTTTCGCGGAGGGAAGATACTCAGACTCAAATCGATCGAATCCAAATACAAATCGTAGAGAACTTAAGTCATCTCTACGATCCTTTTACGTGGTTGGCTCGGCGGGCGACTCGTTTTCGCACGGTGTTCGCAGGTGAGTTGGTGAAATACTTCAAGGAGCGGAAATACAAAGTAAACGATCGTGAATGGTTCGATGTGACGTTCTGCAATTTCCTAAACGATGTGGTTGTGACCAAACGTTATGGTTTCCAAGAAATCTACGATCTTTATGTAACCCAGCAATTCGAGAATTCCCAAAACGCGTTGGGCGAGGACCTCGATTTGCTTAATTGGCTTTCAAGTGAAAAACGCAAAGGAAAGGGCGTTAACAAAAACAAGAAAGTCTACATCGATTTCAATCAACCTGGGGGTGGTCGATGGGTTTTGTTCGATGCCTATTTGCGTTATGGCGATAAGTTTTTGGATACATTACGCACGAACCTGACGAGTCTGAAAAAGAAGACTTCGGGCAAGCTCGTGATCATGCAGACGATCGAACAGGTCAGTGGCGTGCCAGCGGAGAAGTACATTCCAGCTGCGGTAAAGGCGCAAAAAGCGGGGATAGAGGATTATCGTAATCGGAAAGAGAAAGGAGAAGTTTGAGCATGTTGCCTGGTCGTTTTAAAATGATTCTGACGAGTGTTCTGGCAATCTTGCTGGGGAGTTCGTCCCTTTGGGCTCAATCGGCGCTTTCCGAGTCTGGGGTGGGCGACAATGACGACTTCCTTATCGAGCTGGAAGCCTATGTGAAGTATGGCGGCAGCATCGATGTGATCGATGGAATGACGGGGAAAGAGTATCATGGCGACAGTCAAGTAGTGAAAGCCATTTACACTAATTTTCCGAAGATCATGGGAGGCCTTCATAACCGATTGCTTGATCTTGAGGCGCGGCATATGGCGTACCAGATGACGCAGGGCATTCGTCACGGAAAAGAACTTTCTGCTTTGGCCAAGACATTCAATATCAAGGGATTTTATCTGGACGATGAGAATTGGCTGAAGAAAGAGCGGACTATTCTCGCTCGATTGAAGGCGAAACCGTTTTTCAAAATCAAGGAAATCGTCGTTTGGGAATTGGAAGATCTGAGCGGGGTGGCGATCCGCGATAACAAGCGCGGGGAAAATCTCAAATTCAATATAGATACATTGAAATGGGAACGACGTATCTTGACTGAATGGGAGGTCAATATCCGAACTCGGAATAGCTTCAAGCGCGCGAATAAGTGGCAAGGCTTGAACCTGGATACAAATCAAGGATTCCACATAAGCGACGTACTTCCAGGCAGCGTTTACACCGGTAGTTTCGAAGAGGTGAAAGTGTCGTATCCAATAATCGTTTCGCGGTCTGAAGACGATCAGGCTCAGATAGATCGCTTGCAGCGTTTGATCGTTAAGAATCTTAGCTATTTGTATGACCCGTTCTCATGGGCAGGACGTCGCAATACGAGGTTTCGGACCGTGTTCGCATCGCGGTTGAAGACGCATATGGAACAGCGGACCTATAAAATCTCCGATCGCGATTGGTTTGATCCGCTTATTTGCAATTTCTTGAACGATGTGGTTACCCTGAAGATCTACGGCCTCAAGGAAGTCTATGGTCTGTATATTACTCAGCGTTTTGAGAATAGTCGGTTTTTGATGGGTGAAGCCATGGATCCCCTGAATTGGCACGAGGGAGAAGATCGGTCATCATCGGTCGCCCGCAAAAACGCTAAGGTACGCTTGAATTTCAAGAGTCCCGAAGGGGCGCGTTTCGTTTTGCTTGATATGTACTTGAGGTATGGTGACACATTCTTGGATACCCTTCGTTTGAAGTTGACGAGCCTTACGAGAAAGACGGAAAGCGCTCCTCTCATTCGGGCTTCCATAGAGGAGGTGAGCGGCGTTGCTGCCGACACGTATATCAATGCTGCCTTGCGGGCTCAAGAGGCCGGTATTCTGAGTTACCGCGACAACCAGTTGAATTGAGACTCTTCAAATGATTCGTATCGTTCCGCCACTGCAGAGATTTCTCTTTTTGAAAACGTTTACCCAGTCGCTTTTGTTCGTTTTTGGGCTTGTTGGCAGCCAAACGGTTTTTGGGCAGTCGGCTCTGTCGGGTACTGCAGTTGAAGACGACGCTGATTTTTTCGTTAGGCTTGATGCATTCGTTAAGTACGGCGGCGATATTGATGTGATCGACGGCCTTACGGGGAGGACTTATCACAGCGACAATAAAGTCGTGAAAGCGATTCATTCGAATTTTCCCAAGATTATGGGTGGGCTGCATCAGCGATTGCTGAACCTCGAAACGCTACATATGAATTTTCATTTGGAGCAAGGAGCTTTGCACGAACAAGAACTGTCAGCCTTGGCGGAGTCGTTTGGAATTACGAATTTCAAATTAGATAGAACGAAATGGCTTGCCCGCGAGAGAGCGATTCTCGCGCGTTTACGCTCGAAGCCATTTTTTCAAATCAAGGAACTCGTGGTTTGGGAATTAGAAGAGATGGATCCTATATTGTCGGGGAATAAATACGCCAAAAACCTGCGATACGATCGGGAGACTCAAACCTGGGAGCGCCGCGTGTTGACTGAGTGGAAAGTGAATGTTCCCACTCGCAAGGGCCTAACGGTGGTTACGAAAAATCAAGGGCTCAATCTGGAGACAAATGAAGGTTTCCATATTA
>JBNMOQ010000098.1:0-15968 GCA_051275055.1 Candidatus Pelagisphaera sp. | reverse complement strand
TCTAGAGCTTTATCGAGCGTATCGTTTTCGTAGGCGTAACCTTGGGCGGGCGGATTTAGTTCGCCGATTCCTGATAGGCCTGCATCGAAAGCGCGATCCAGCATGTCGAGCGCATCCGCTCCACCGTTGGCATTGAAAGGCGCGTAGGCTAGGAGGCGTTCGGGGTGGCTTTGGATCCAATCAATCTGCCACGCCAAATTCTCAATACATGTGTCGGGGTTCTGCCAGTACCAGCCGAGGATGATCGATTTTTCGATGCCAGCGTCATCCATGTCGCGTATCAGTTGATCGGGGTCGGCCCAGCCTTGGAGAGTGAGGCCACGTTCTGGAGCGACGCAATTTAGCCAATAGGATTCGCCTCTAGCTTTAGCCCAGGTGGTTGGACTTGAGTAGACACTTGATGGATACAGGTGAATATGGGCGTCTATGACCACGGATTATGCTCCTTTGGATTCGTAGATGCGCTGGAGGCTGTACCGGACGAGGGATCCCATGGAGTCGCATTTCTGAAAGGCTTTGTCTTCGTAGTGCGCCGAAAGGTCTTCGCGAAGTTGAAGTACATTTTCTTTGGGGGCGAGCCGGTCGCGAGACATGGCTTCGAGAAGCGCTTTGATGCGGAGTTTAATCATCTTCATTCGACGGGCGACGGAGTGATGCACTTCGCTTTGATATTGGTGGGCAGTTTTCGGGTCGATATGGCTCGTGCAGAAAGCGACCAAGGCGTTGTTCTCTTTGAAGAATTGAGGCAGGTAGAAGTTTTTTCGGCCGTCGTAGGATTGTTGGTCGAAATCCATTGCGCGGATACGGATTTGCGTGCCTTCGAAATCAGGGGTTATATCGACGATAAAATTGTATGGGCGCATATCGCCAAGAAGTCGGACGAAGCAGCGTTCGTTGAATTTAATGAGCTCCTTTGCGATGCGGATGGCTTTGAGCGGTTTGTATTCCATCCAATCTGCGATAAACATATCCCCGGGCAGACCGACGATGTGTTCTTCGACCAAAGTATTTCCATCAACCATGAAGTGCATGCGATTGGGCGAGAGAAGGTGTTCGAGCTCTAGTCCGTAAACACGGGATGCGTCTGCTTTTTTTATGTAGAAGTAATCTTGGTTATCGTTGCGCGCGTTGACTATGCGGATCCGGAAAGGTTTGGAATTTCCGAAAACGCAGTAGTCGATACGGTCGACGTAAAGATGCTGGCTAGTGGAGAGGTCTCCGCCGGCTTTAATGATTGCGTAGATGTGTTTTAGCCCTTCGGAGAGCTTTGCGATCATGACGTGGTCGTAGATGACCGTCTGCCAAAGTGTGTCTTCGTCGTTATCGTCGTAGAGCGGAGCGGAGGCCTGGAATTGCTCGAGCTCGCTGTAAGTTACTGGCAGGCGTTGCTCGCGATTGAAGCTTTTCAAATAGTGACGAAGCGACTCGCTGATAGGGTAAGCGGGTTTGCGGGGTATTCCTGAATTCTGTTTCTGCGAATCGCCAGTAAGAGACTCTGATAGGAAATTGGTTGTCGGTTCTTTGGATTCCACGGTTGAGACAGTTTCAGATGGATCGTAGCGTTCGATCGAAGTACGACAAGGGCAACGCGCAGCGGGGAATTCGGCAAGTCAATATAGGGAATGCTTCGAGGGTTCTGTCTGGTTGAGCTCTCGAGCAGTAAATTTGCGAAATTTGGAGTGGCATCGCGCGATCGGATTTGCCTTTATACCGTTAGTCGGATTTAGGTCCGCTTGTTTTTACGCCCTCCTTTTCCTCCTCTACAATGGGATTATCTATATCTTCTATATTCGCGTCTATGTCGGCCTCGCCTGATCTTGGTGGTGCGATCGGCTATCTGCTAGCGGGATTTGGCATCGTAATGCTTACCTTGTTGGCGCTTGCAGTTGTTTGTACAGCGATCGGCGCTCTCTTTAAGGCGTTTCCAGCTTTGGCTACGGCAGGGATGGTGGCAGCTCCGAAAAAAGCAAGTCCGAGTCGGGCTCAGTCAGGCGCCGATGAAAAGGTGGTCGCGGTTATCGGCGCGGCGGTGGACCAAGCATTGGGCGGTCGCTACCGGATCAAATCGGTTACGCCATTAGAAAAGAAATAGGAGACACAATTTTCCATGAAGAAGCTAAAAGTTACAGTAGATGGCCGATCGTACGCGGTAGAAGTCGAAGCCTTGGATTCACCAGAAACGGGAGCCGCTCCAGTAGCGACTCCGACTCCTGCACCATCGAGCGCTCCGTCTGGCGGAGCGGCCGTGGAAAGCCCGCTGGCCGGTAAGGTTGTGGAAGTGCAAGTCGCCGTGGGCGATTCGGTACAAGAGGGCGACACCTTGTTGGTGCTCGAGGCCATGAAAATGAATACGCTCGTCACCGCGACGGCTTCGGGCTCGGTAAGCGCGATTCATGTCGGAGCGGGCGATATGGTTGAAGAAGGCCAAGCCTTGCTTTCGATCGGTTAGAGCGAGGGACGGTATTATGGAATTTCTTTCAGGACTGTTTGAGTTGACTGGGTTTGGCGCGATCACGTGGCAGATGCTGGTAATGTGGTGTGTGGTTTTGGGCATGCTTTATCTAGCGGTGTTCAAGCAGTTCGAGCCGCTTTTACTGGTGCCGATCGCGTTTGGAGCGTTGATCGCAAATTTGCCGACGAAGGGTGTTATCGAGACGCCGCCAGTGGCGCTTCATTCGGAAATGGATGGCGTGGTGACCAAAGTTTGGATCGAGAAGGGCCAAGAGGTTATCGAGCAACAAGCTTTATTCGAAATCCGATCGGAGGATGGCGAAACTCATGGGGTGATATCGAGATACAAGGGTAGCGTCTCCGAAATTCATGTTTCGGAAGGTCAGAGAGTGTATTTTGGACAATCCCTTATTGTTACTGCTCAACGCGAAGTGGGTGGATTATTTTATTACCTATCCCAAGGAATCCATTTGGAGATCTTTCCGCCGCTGATTTTCTTGGGTGTTGGAGCATTAACGGATTTTGGGCCGCTTATTGCGAATCCTCGAGTTTTGCTCTTGGGCGCAGCTGCTCAATTTGGCGTATTCGCGACATTTTTAGGAGCGATTGCTCTTGGTTTCCCTGCGAAAGCAGCAGCTGCGATTGGCATTATTGGCGGCGCTGATGGGCCGACTTCGATTTTCATTGCGAACAAACTGGCTCCCGAACTGCTCGCTCCTATTGCGGTTGCAGCTTATAGCTACATGGCCTTGGTCCCCCTTTTGCAGCCGCCTATAATGAGGGCATTGACTTCGGAGAAGGAGCGCAAAATTAGGATGAGGTCGCTGCGGATCGTTTCTAGAAATGAGAAATTAGTATTTTCGCTAGTGGTAACGGTGCTCTGCGTATTGTTGGTTCCGGATGCGACGGCCCTAATCGGCATGCTCATGTTTGGCAATTTTCTGAATGTTTGCGGTGTTACAGAACGCCTCTCGAGAGCAGCTCAAAATGAAGTGATTAATGTAATAACTATTTTTCTAGGAGCGAGCGTGGGCATTTCAATGACAGGCCAGAAGTTCTTGCAGTTCGAAACGCTTAAAATTCTTGGTCTTGGTGTCGTCGCTTTCGGAATAGCTACGGCGATGGGCGTGCTCATGGCGAAGCTCATGAATGTATTTTCCAAGGATAAGATCAATCCGCTGATCGGTTCGGCAGGCGTATCCGCTGTGCCCATGGCGGCTCGCGTTTCGCAGGTGGAAGGCCAGAGAGCTGATCCGGGTAATTTTCTGCTCATGCATGCGATGGGTCCGAATGTGGCCGGCGTAATTGGTACCGCTGTTGTGGCGGGTTACTTTATCGCCACGCTGGGCGGGCATTGAGGAGGGGAGAACGATCGTTTGGTGGGTTGCTTGTCCCAAGCCACCGCACACGACCAATCGCCAACTAAGCGGTTCGTTAGGACAACGGACCCCACCATCTTGAAGTTGCGGAACAAGAAGCGACAGAGATAATCGTATCTTGCCCTACGGTCTTCAGCGGTTTGCTCGTTCGTAGGCGAAGAGGAATTGCTGGGCGTAACCCGCGTAGGGGCCTAGATGGATACGGCCGAATTGCTCAAGCTGAGGATTGGCCCAGCCTTCGAGGCCGTAGCGTCGCTGGAGGACTTTGATGATCCAAGTATCGACGGGAAATGCTTCGTATTTTAGGGCGCCGAAAAGCAGGGTGCAGTCGGCAATTTTCGAACCGACTCCTGGAAAGACAAGTAGACGCGTTTTGGCTTCTTCGTAAGGCAGGGTCTCGATTATATCGAGACAACCAGAGTCTTCAACGATGAGATCGGCGGTTCGTTTGATGTTCTTTGCTCTAAATCCGAGACCAAGCGATCGCAGGGTTTCCTCGCTCGATTGGGCGATTTGTTCCCAAGTCGGTAGAGCGTGCGGGCCTCCGGTTACTATTTCGTCGCCGAGTTCGTTGGCGAGATTTGCGCACATGATCTTAATCTGCGGAATCTGCTTTGTCGCGGAGCACATGAAGCCAAGCAAGGTTTCGGCGAAAGGCTGATTGAGGAGGCGCAATTCGGGAAAGGCCTGGATCGAGGCCTGCAGGTGGGAATCGCTTCGCCAAGGTAACTGGTCGATGATCGCGTTCCAGTCCGTATCCAGTAAGAGGTAGTCGCGGATTACCCGTTTGGTCGTAGAGCGATTTTTGCTCGGGCGCCGAAATTGGAGGGATTGCTTTGAGTCGAGTCGAAGTTGGATGAGGTGGCGTCCCCAGGTCCCCTGCCAGGTGTTTCCCTGTTCGAGAGACCAACGAAAAGCCTGTCCGCCATCGAGCGTTTCGCGAAGGCTATCGGCAGTGAAGGGATTTTCGATCGAGAGTGTCTGCCAATCGGACCAGTTCATTTTTTAAGTAGGTAGGTTTTGGGGTTTTGGTGGTTGTTTTTTTAAACGCCTAAACTGCTACAGCCTAATAGCCTCTATCGAATTTGCGATGGAGTTGCCTCCCAAAGAAAACTTTGCGAGCTGAAGAGTGTCTTTCCTTGGGTATCGAGGAATTCAATTTTCCAGGCGGTGGGGACACTATCCGATTTCGCCCAATCGCTATCGGTTAAACCAACGAGAACGCGTTTCTTTTTTATCGATTCTGTGGAAATTATGCGGGATTGGATTTCAATCGAACCCGGGTTTACGAATTGAATGTTGAGGGAAACCACCTGATCGGCTTGATCGGTGTCTTCGAGTTTGAGCGCGACGTAAAAGCCGTCGCGTTGATTGGGGTCGCTTCGGACGATTGAGTATCTACCTGGGTTCTCTTTTCCTGTAAGGTGTTCTGAGATGCGCTTGAAAGAATCTTCGTCTTGATGCTTTGAATACAGAATTTCAGCGGCCTGGGGAGAGGACGCTGCGAAAAGGGAAGCGATTAGGAAAAGGATCGTTTTCATAATAATTGAATCGTTAGACCGAGATTACCAGCCGTAGTTGCGGCGAATGCGTACGGGTTCGTAGAGCTCTTTGGAAACCTCTTGAATGAAGCGGCTGGGAGTTAGGAACATTGAGCCGCCGCCTTTGGTATTCATTTTCGGGTACAGGAGATAGAGTTCGTCGCGGGCTCTGGTTACGGCAACGTAAAAGAGTCGACGCTCTTCTTCCGTGTCGCCCGACTCGACGGCTCTGCGAATTGGGAAAAGGCCTTCCGCGGCCCCAATGACGAATACAACGTCGAATTCCAAGCCTTTTGCCTGGTGGACGGTTGTGAGTCGTATGGATTGATCTGAGTCTTTCATGCTCCGGTCGGAGACTTCGGAATTGAGCAGGGTTATTTGAGATATGAGGTCCTGCATCTCTTCGAATCGTGCGGCGAATCCGACTAGAGAGGAGAGGTCATCCATTCGGCTGACGTAGTTGGCGTAGGCACCTTGCAGATACAAACTGTACCATCCGTCGAGTCCCATTTGAACGACCTCTTCGGGAGTGCCAGAGTCGTTGACCTGTTTCATGTCTTGCAGACTTTGAGCGAGGGACTCCCAGTCTTGCCTGGCGGCGGCGGGCGCTTTTTTGATGACGACATCATCCGAGAGAGCGTCAATGAAATCGATTTGCTTCGACTTGGCGATCTCGATGCCGAGAGCGTAGAGCTTTTGAGCGCTCTTCTCGCCGATCTTTGGAAGAAGGATCGCTAGTCGCATAAATGCGGATACGTCGCGCGGATTGTAGACGAGGCGAAGATGGGCGACCATATCCTTGATATGCGCTTGTTCGAAGAAACGAACACCACTTGTAATTTGATAGGCAATACCGGAGCGAGAGAGCTCCATTTGCATGTCAAGGGACTGATAGTGGGCACGGTAGAGAATGGCGATTTCTCCGGCGTCTTTCCCTTCGTTGAGGAGACCGTGGATACGATTGATGACGAACTGAGCTTGTTCCTTCGTATCCATCGCTTGGACGATGTAGGGCGCTTGGCTGGACGGCTTGAATGCTCGTAGCTCTTTGTCGAATCCGCGCGTGCTGCGGTTTTGGATGATCGCATTGGCGAACGAAAGAATTTCGGGAGTGCTCCGGTAGTTGATTTCGATCCTCAGAATTTCCGTGCCTGGGTGACGATCCGGGAACGTTAGGATATTTTCGTAGTTAGCTCCGCGCCAGGAGTAGATACACTGAGCATCGTCGCCGACCGCCATGATTTGGTGATTGGCTCCCATCGTATCGATGATCTTGGCCTGGAGTGTATTGGTATCCTGATACTCGTCTACGAGAGTGTGGCGAAAGCGCTTGTTGTAGTGGTCCTTGATTTCGGGAGCGACTTCCATGAGCTTGAGCCAGTTGACGAGCAAGTCGTCGTAGTCGACCACTTGTTGCTCGGCTTTGCGTTTGGCGTACACTTCCGAGAACGACTGAATTCGGTCGATCAGTTCGTGATGCTGGGGGAAATGGGTGATAACCGTTTGTTCGATGGAGCTGCACGTATTGCGAGCCATGCTGACGACTGAGGAAAGCGGGCCGGGCTTTGGGTGGGTCTTGTCTTTGAAGAAAGAACTATCGACGGTTTCGACGGCACTTTTGAGGATGGACTCGGCTTCGCTTGAATCGAGAATAGTGAAGTTCTTGGCCATTCCGATCGCGTCGCCGTGCATGCGCAAAAGGCGGTGGCCTATACTGTGGAAGGTGCCGCCCCAAAAGCGTCGAGCTTCGATGCCAGTGAGGTCTTCGACGCGATTGAGCATTTCCTTGGCCGCTTTGTTCGTAAAGGTCAGCAAGAGGATGTCGCCTGGGCTGACTCCTTTTGAAAGGAGGTAGGCGACTCGGTAGGTGAGGGTGCGGGTCTTGCCACTGCCGGCGCCGGCGAGGATGAGCAAGGGACCCGGTTCCGCAGTTACTGCTGCATACTGGTCATCGTTCAATTCACCCTTGAAATCGATCGGAGGAATGTCGGAAGTTGGCGTTGCAGCTGGCAGATTGAAGTCCATCGCTTGGAAGTAAGAA
Organism: Candidatus Pelagisphaera sp.; assembly: GCA_051275055.1. Classification (GTDB taxonomy): domain Bacteria; phylum Verrucomicrobiota; class Verrucomicrobiia; order Opitutales; family Opitutaceae; genus Pelagisphaera. Next base: position 8,556 of record JBNMOQ010000098.1, on the reverse strand, counting down.
GCAATTATGCGGTGGGAAGAAGTTTTTTGTTCAGGAAAGTGAATCCTGGATTTGCGAGCGGTCGAATAAGCAAGGGTATGTCCTCTTGTTGATAGGAAATTGCTACGCCATCTTCGCTCCGCTACGTCAATTGTTCCGATTTGGTTCAGGGACTGAGCGTCCGCTACTTTTTGACAGGAGCGAAATTAACGCGTGATAAGCAGGCAACTACGCGATTTCATAGCGTTCAACTCGAATTTCAGAAGCTCTTTGTCGAGCTTTCCAAATATCGTAATTCATCTGCATGCGAAGCCACGTTTCGGCATCGCTGCCGAACGCCTTTTCAAGTCGTATTGCCATATCGGGCGAAATGCCAGCATGGCCGTTTATCAAGTTGCTGAGGGCTTGGCGGGATACGTCAAGAACCTTGGAACCTTCGGTTACCGTAAGGCCCAATGGATTAAGGCAATCCTCCCTCACTATTTCGCCGGGATGCGGCGGATTCATCATTCTCATCTTCATAATTCATCTCAGGTTATCTCTCAGTTATTAATGATAATCGATCAAATCGACGTCCTGCGCACCGCCCTCTTCAAAACGGAAAACAATTCGCCAGTTACCCGAAACGCTCACTGCTCAAAAGCCTTTGAAATCGCCCCTCAATGGGTGCAGCCGGTAACCCGGTGAGGTTTTGTCGCGGCATCGAGTAAACCAAGTATCCGATGTATTCTTGCGACTTGGTCAGCTTTCAGGTAGCGGGTCGTTCCCCGTTCGTAAAAAGCCTTCAAGCCGCGATGCCGGATGCTGATTATCTTTGTGGCTCCATCTGTAAGTCGTCAAGTGACGCTTGTCAAATTATGGATTTCAGCTACACATTTTGGAGGCAATCATTAGCTGTTCTTTTCCTGTCCCCTCGAGATATCGAATCGCTGACTTTTCGTTTTGGGTTGTTACACGTATTTTCCCCGAAAGGAGCCAGCCGAGGAAAAGAGGGGACGATACGTACTCTGCCATTCTTCGTGCCGCCACCGCTAACAACGGTAAAGGGTTTTCGGCTAGTTTTCGAGGTTGAGTTTTGAGTGATCGCCTTATTCTCTTCCCGCTCTTTCCCAATCCTGAAGCCCGGGGTTGATAGGAAAATGGAGCTTCATTGCGGTTTCCTCGCAATTGTGATCCAATGATTAGACATAGATCCGATCGGATCGCATTCCTCATCGGCATTGACGGAAGCAAATTTCACATAATTAGTCTTTCCCTATTCATACACCCTTTACCCAAAGACCTCGCGCCTGAGATCACGGATACAGGTTAGCTCGCCCCAGTCCGAGCCTCTCATTTTTCGAGGACCATCCCGCCTTTTAGCGCCGAAGCGATCTCGGTGACTCTCGAAGTAGCCTTGCACGAACTCCTTTGAACCGAGCACAGCTCCGTCCGAGAAATACCGAACCCGGCAGCGCAGCGCTTCCGCTCGTTCGACCCGGCCGCCTCCGTTGAGAACCTTCCTCGTCTTTTCGGGTTCTACGCTTCGACCAGCCCTTGCAGCGTCGCGAACATAGCCCTTGCCGAAAACGATCACGCGATACCGCTCGATCGCCCGCCCCCAGGACTCTCGTCCGCCAATCAGGCGAGCAATCCCACGCCGAGCCAGCTTCGAGCCGCCCATAGCCTCCCCGTAACCGCAATAGCGATACTCGACGGGGTCGGAAACGATTCCAGCCCTCACTGGATTGAGATCGATGTAGGCCGCGATCGTCATCAAGGCGAACGGATCATCTTGCACTAGAACGCTCTTAAAGCGTTCGCCCCAGAGGGTGCCCGACCTTCGATGGGATTTGTTATACCAAATCGAAAAACGCTGCTTCAATTCCTTCATAAACAAGGAGACATCTCCCATACGCGAAAGCAGATTCGCCCGGAAATTCCGGCGCGTATCGCCTCCTAGCTCCAGGCGAGACCGGAAGAAATCCACTTTGTCAGCGGAGTAGATGCATCCCGCCCGCCGGATGATCTCCTTATCGGAAATCTCCTTAACATCATCTTCGTGCGGCGTTCTCACTAACACATGGAAGTGGTTGCTCATGATGCAGTAAGTCAGCACCTCTACTCCGCAAAACGCCGACACCTTCCAGATCTGCTTACGCAGAACCTCCTTCTCCCGATCGCCCGCTAGAAGAAAGTCACCCCCGACAATCCTAGTCATGCAATGGTAAACCGAACGCTCCCCCGATATTTTGATCCGCGTCTGCCTCATTCTATCCTTCTAAAGGATGAGTTTCAGAGAACTTCTGTCAATCTGATAATTAGCCTGTCCCTATTTATACACGCGTTGGCAATCGTGTTTAGATCGAGGTTTGCGAGTGAACGTTGAAGATGGGTGGTTTGGGTCGTTTTTTTATCCTTTTTCACCCGTCCCCATCTAACAACTTTTCAGGGAAAAGCGCTAACAAAATGATTAGAAACAAAAATACATCAAAATGAGCATCAACAACTTACAACCTTAGGTTGACGCGTATGGGGTAAACCCGCTCCTACACTGACTGATTCAACAGTCTTTTATAGAAGAACGAGCGCGTCGCGGTGGATGACTTCGAGGCGTTTTCGGTCGGGGAAAAGGGCCTCGATCTCGGCGGCGCTTTTGTGGGCGATCTGTTGGATATCGTGACTTGAAAAAGTGCTTTCGCCTCGGGCGATGGGTTCGCCTTCACTGTTGAGTACGTCGATGATGTCTCCTGCGTGAAAGTCGCCTTCGCAGTGGCTGACTCCTGCGGCTAGTAGACTGCGTTCGTCGCGGACGAGCGCTTGGCAGGCGCCTTCGTCGATTTTTATGTATCCGGATGGGCGTTGGAAATAGGCGAGCCAGCGTTTTTTGGATAATAGGGGGGCTTCGCTGGCGGCAAAGCGCGTGCCGATGGATTCGCCGTCGAGGATGCGGAGGATGACATTTTCCTCGGCTCCGTGAACGATAAAGCTTTCGCAGCCGGCGTTTGTGGCGAGTTTGGCGGCCTGGATTTTCGGAATCATTCCTCCCACGGCGGTAACGGAATTGGTGCCTTTGGCCATGGCTTCGATTTCGGGAGTGATCGAATCGACGACGGGAACGATTTCACCAGTACCATCCATATCAATCAAACCGGGCGCGGTGGAGAGAATGTATAGTTGGTCGGCCTCGGCGAGGCTGGCAACCATGGCTCCAAGGATGTCGTTATTGCCAAATTTGATTTCGAAGGCATTGACCGAGTCGTTTTCGTTGATGACGGGAATGACTTGGTAGTTGAGCAATTGATCGATTGTTGCTTTGGCGTTTACGTATCGGTTGCGAATGCGGAGGCCTTCGTGGGTCAGTAGAATTTGTCCGACCGTGAGTCCGTAAGGGTCAAAACCACTTTGCCAGCATTGGATTAGAAGGCTTTGCCCGATTGCTGCACAAGCTTGTTGTTTAGGTAGCGTAGAGGGACGAGCTTGCAAATCGAGAACGCCCATACCCATTCCTACTGCTCCGGAACTGACGATCAGCACCTCAATGCCACGTTCTCGAACGGCTGCGACTTGGGAGCAAATCGCATCGATCCTGTCGGTATCGACTTTTCCGATACCGGTTGTGAGGATACCCGTGCCGAGCTTGATGACGATGCGTTTCACTGGGAAAGTGGTTTTGGTGTTTAGGGTTTTAGGAGTTAGGGAGGCTGAAGCGCTGCAGATTGGAAAACCTACAGCCTATATTCCTAAACACCTAAATACCTAGCGCCGGAGGCGCTTAGACTGTTAGCAAATCTGTTTCCTTCGCGCCGAGCAGATTGTTGATCTTTTTGATCGCTTCGTCGGTCCCGCTCTGGATTTCCTTTTCGCAGCGATTGAGGTCGTCTTCGGAAATGCCTCCGTCTTTTTGCAATTTCTTGATGTGGTCCATTGCGTCATGGCGCGCTTTGCGGACTCCGACACGGGCGTCTTCTGCGTGTTTGCTGACGAGCTTGACAAGTTCCTGGCGACGCTCGCCGGTTAAGTCTGGAAGCGGTAGGCGAATGACGTCGCCCATGATTGCGGGAGTGATGCCGACGTTTGAAGTTTGGAGGGCTTTCTCGATCGCTTTGAGAGTGGTCTTGTCCCAAGGAGTGATCGCTATCGTGCGATTGTTCGGAGTCGAGATAGCCGCCATATCGCGGATTGCCATTCGGCTACCATAGGCTTCGACCATGACGCCTTCGACCATAGTTGGGTTGGCTTTGCCTGTATTGACGGCTGCGAATTCGTGGGAGGCGTGGTTGCTGGCTTTTTCCACGCCTTCTTCGAAGTTCATAAAGATTTCATCTTCGTCCATAAAATGTAAGGTTTTTGGGTTTCAGTTCGGTTCTAAATAGGGTGAGTACGTTTATTTGGGGTCTGAGCATACGAGGGTGCCGATTTTCTCGCCAAGAATGGCTCGTCGGATACTGTCTTCTTCGGTGAGGCTGAGAACCATAATCGGGACTTCGTTGTCCATACACAAGGAGAAGGCGGTGGAGTCGAGGATGTTCAAGCGACCTTGGAGAGCATCGATGTAGCTGAGCTGATCGTATTTGACCGCATCGTCGTGCTTCATCGGGTCCTTGTCGTAGATGCCATCGACCTTGGTGGCTTTCATGAGGATGTCCGCTTGAATTTCGCTGGCTCGTAGAGCGGCAGCGGTATCGGTGGAAAAGTAAGGATTTCCCGTTCCGGCGACAAAAATGACAACGCGTCCGCGTTCCAAATGACGTATTGCGCGGCGTAGAATGAAGGGTTCGGCGACCTGATTCATCGGAATCGAAGTCTGGACTCGGGTTACGACGTCCATTTTTTCGAGACACTCCATGAATGCGAGACCGTTGATGACGGTCGAGAGCATCCCCATGTAGTCTCCAGTAGTTCGATCGACACCTCGCTCCTTCGAACCGGACAATCCTCGGAAGATATTTCCCCCTCCGATGACGATGCATACCTCGGTTCCGAGGGCATGGATCTCTTTGATCTGCTGACAGATACGCTTTAGCGTGTCCCAATCTATGGGATCGCCGGTTTCCGAGCTGCGCAGCACTTCGCCGCTTAGCTTTAGGATGACACGTTTGTACTTCGGTTGGCCGACCGGATTTGAGTCTAGTGACATTAAAAACCCGTTAAGTCATAGGGAGTTGGAGTCGTCAATGCTGTGTTTTGAAAAAATCTCTATTTCAGCACTTGACGCGATAGGTTTCTGTTACCAACTTATCCGGCTTTTGACAGCCTGATGGTGTAATGGTAGCACAGATGTTTTTGGTACATCCAGTCGGGGTTCGAACCCCTGTCGGGCTGCCACATTACTCTCAGAGTAGATGTGGCCCGAGTATAAGCTGTCCCAGACCTGCGAACTTACGGCAGGGGTTTGAATCCCGCGGGGTTTGACGGAGCGAGCTTGCGAGTGGAGATGGGGCGCCAAAGGCGCTTTCGCGCAGCGGGAGTGGAGCGTAGCGAACATCCAACCCCTGTCGGGCTGCCACATTACTCTCAGAGTAGATGTGGCCCGAGTATAAGCTGTCCCAGACCTGCGAACTTACGGCAGGGGTTTGAATCCCGCGGGGTTTGACGGAGCGAGCTTGCGAGCGATCGCGAAGAAGCACGCTTAGTCTTTGAATTAGAATTCCTTCGAAAACTTGCCTGTTGCAGTGGTCCACTTGATTAGGCCGTTACTATGTCGATTGTATTAAAGGAGATCGCGGGGAATATGGGCTTCTGAACTTAAAAATGAGCTCGGCACAGGTTTCGGTTTGTCTAGAGAGTAAGGGCTGTGTTTTCTCGGAATCCGATTGGGAATGAACAAGTCTTATATTTCTACTGAATGGTTGAAGCCGATGGAGGAGGTTTTCGTCAAAGGACGAAAGACGCGTACTTTGCCGTTCTTCGATGTCGGAGTTGGGATTGACGACCTTCAGGAGTTGCTTCGGTGCTATGTGCAGCCGCTTTGTCGATATCAGGATCACGTCGGCAATACGGGCAAAACCTCGTGTCTAGCCTTCGATGCTGTCAATTTGTTCATGGGAGCCGGGATTGATGCCGAATTGCGAGGCGGAAATCAGATGTTGGTTTTGGGCGATTCAGGAACTGGCAAAACCTCGCTGCTATTACTTTTGAAACTGGTCAATGACTTGGGGGTCCGCGCTGGCGAACACAGTTGCGAGTACATTCAAATTGGGCAGGACGTTTTGGATCGAATTGGGAAAATCCAAAATCCTTCGGAAACGGTTCTTCTGTTGGACGGAATGGATGAGGATATTTCTGCGATCGAAGGGGCTCGTCAGCGGTGCTTGGATATTCTCGAGGCGACTAGTGGGTTTCATCGGACCCTTATTTCGTGCGATAACCGCTTCTTTTTTCAGAATACTTGCGATAAAGTAGAGGGTGATGGCAATGGTCGTGTGGGCGAATTCGATTGCCCGCAAATGGTGCTGCTCGATTTCGATGAAAATCAAGTGGAAGCGTATTTGGATAATCGTTACCCAAAAAATTGGAAATCGATGTTCGGGAAACAGGATCTTCGAGATTTGGTATTCGAGCGAACTGCTGCCTTGGGTCGACTAAAGAATCGCCCGCAGTTGCTATCGCTGATCGGACATTTGTTAGGTCATACCGAATCGATTACCGATGAATACGGATTGATTGAGGCAGCGTCGATTCAGTGGTTGATTGGAGTGAGCGAAGATAGCGCATTGGATGGTGATTCGGGCTTCACGATTGAAGCCCTCTACGATTTGGTGATGCGTATGGCTTTGTTGATGGCCGAGCGAGATATCCGGATCTTATCGGAAGAAGAAGGGGAGAAAACGCTAGGAGAGGGAATGCATCAACTGAGATTAGTGACGCTCGATCGCGATTCGCTTTTGCGTCGCATTGAGAGTTTGGATGGAGGTTGTACGTATCGCTTTTCCCACTCAATGGTGGCTGCTTTCTTCGTGGCTCAGGGTATATTGGATACGAGCGGTTCGGATGAAGTTGTAGTGCCCGAGTTCGCGACGAATAAGATGATCGACTACATCGTCAAAGGCCGAAGCAACGACGGGGAACATCGTGACAAGAAATTGATCATGCGCAATTTGAAGCTCGCGACCTTCGGATTCGAAGCGGCTGACCTCAAGGGCGCGATCATCGAAGGAGCTGATTTGCGGAATGCCAATTTTGAAAACGCGGATCTGACGAATGTCAACTTCATGAGCTGCAAATTAGATGGAGCTTCATTTGCCCAAGCTAATACGGAAGGGGTGATTCCCGATACGCCGACTCCAGGGCTCCCGGTTTCTTTTGAAATAGGAGATGGCGTGTTTATGGAAATGCTTTGGGTGGAACCGGGCTCGTTCAATATCGGAAATCGTGATACGAGAATTGATATCGAAATACCTGAGGGAATTTGGTTGGGAAAGTTTCCGGTGACGCAGCAGCAGTTTGATGTGATCATGGAAACGAATCCCAGCTGTTTCAAGTTGGCGGATGGCGACTTGCCAGTGGAGCAAGTTTCGTGGAGAGACGCTCAGCAGTTTTGCAATGAGTTGACGTTGTTGATGCCCGAAGACCTTGAGGTTCCGTTGGAGTTTCGGTTGCCGAAAGAGGCTGAGTGGACTCATGCCTGTAGAGCTGGAAACGAGACTACTTATGGTTACGGCGACAATGAGCGCTTGTTCAACGAGTATGGTTGGTACTCGGGCAATAGCGGCAATCGGACGCGGCGAGTAGGATTGAAAAAGCCAAACCCTTGGGGGTTTCATGATATGCACGGCAATGTTTGGGAATGGTGCTTCGATCGAGATAAGCGATTTTCGTTGCGGGTTTTATCGGATTTGAAAGGGAAGGACCGGGAAGAGATCCGGGCGGTTCGAGGTGGAAGCTGGAGCAGCTTGGTCTATGCTTGCCGCACAACGAATCGCAATTGGTATCCGCCGCAAGAAACCAGCAGCAATGTGGGATTTCGCGTAGCGTTAGTGCCTCGGTCGAAATGAGGTACCTTTCGAAGGCTACCAGTAAATGGTGGGCGATATTGCTATGGATCCTCGTATTGCCGATGGCTGATGCGGATGATCGCTACCTGGGCGTTCCTCGAGTCGAGATCGAAGTGATATTGAATCGTGGATACAATTTGAATTCGAGCGTACCGGGATTGATCGATGACATGATTCGCGACTATCCGGAATCTCCTTTGGGTTTGTGCTTGAAGGCCGCGCGGCTTTTTCGTCTCGACGATTATGCTGAAGGCTCGGATGCCGCGATCGCAGAGTCATTCGAAAAAGCGTCGAAGGACGCTATTGAGGCAAGTGAACGCTACTATAAAATCCATCCAGAGAACCCTGAGGCTCGCTATGCGGTGGCGATGTGCGAGTTGAACTTGGCTCGTTATTACATCGATCATGGCCGTTGGTTTGGGGGCTTTTTTAAGGCCCGATCTGGGTTGGCTCACCTTAAGCAGTTGCTAAAAAAGTATCCGGATTTTCATGATGCGAAAATGCCTTTGGGCGTAGCGAATTGCTTTCTCGATAAGACGCCGGTTTACCTCAAGCCGATTGCGCGACTTCTACGTTTTTCAGGAGACATGGAGTTGGGATT